>NZ_JBHSIR010000117.1:0-512 GCF_042653605.1 Pseudonocardia sp. GCM10023141 | reverse complement strand
GTGGAAGAGCTCGTCGGCCATGCGGCGGGCCGGTAGCAGGAGGAACCGGGCCAGGTCGAGGGTGGCGCGCGGCCCGAGCGTCCGTAGCAGTCGGGCGGGTCCGCCGATCGGGGGGAACGGGGTGAACAGCGCGTCGATCAGGTGGGGTTTGAGCTGGTGCCACTGCTCGACCAGGCGCAGCCAGCTCGCCCCGTCGCGGGGGTCGGCCTGGGCGAGGTGGGCTGCGGTGCGGGTGGGCTCGCGATGCAGCAGGGCGGCGTGCTCGGCGCTGGGTGACGCGGGGTGGGCGAGGACGGTCGGGGCGTGGGTCCAGCGCAGTCCGTGGTTCTCCAGTTCGAGAGCGCCGATCACCGGGGAGATGGCGCTCATCGGATAGAACGCGCTGAACAGGTCCGAGACGAACCCGGGGAACAGCTCGGCCGAGCGGACCGCCCCACCGAGGTCGGATTGGGCTTCGAGCAGCACCACGTCCCATCCGGCGTCGGCGAGGATCGTGGCGGCGACCAGCCCGT
>NZ_JBHSIR010000116.1:0-3282 GCF_042653605.1 Pseudonocardia sp. GCM10023141 | reverse complement strand
GCTTCCGGGTTCGGGATGGGACCGGGCGTTCCCCCTCCGCCATAACCACCGACAACACTATCCAATTATCGACCAAACACAGTGGATGCGAGAACGAGTTCCCAACACCCCGACCACACAACATGTTTGTGTGTTCAGGGTCGCACAGTGGATGCAAACAACTCGTCATGAACAAGCCCTCGGCCTATTAGTACCAGTCAACTCCACCCCTCACAGGGCTTCCATCTCTGGCCTATCAACCCAGTGGTCTGCTGGGGGCCTTAACCACGCAAGGTGGTGGGAGACCTCATCTTGGAACGAGCTTCCCGCTTAGATGCCTTCAGCGGTTATCCCTTCCGAACATAGCCAACCAGCCATGCCCCTGGCGGGACAACTGGCACACCAGAGGTTCGTCCGTCCCGGTCCTCTCGTACTAGGGACAGCCTTCCTCAAGTCTCCTGCGCGCGCGGCGGATAGGGACCGAACTGTCTCACGACGTTCTAAACCCAGCTCGCGTACCGCTTTAATGGGCGAACAGCCCAACCCTTGGGACCTACTCCAGCCCCAGGATGCGACGAGCCGACATCGAGGTGCCAAACCATGCCGTCGATATGGACTCTTGGGCAAGATCAGCCTGTTATCCCCGGGGTACCTTTTATCCGTTGAGCGACACCCCTTCCACAAGGTGGTGCCGGATCACTAGTCCCGACTTTCGTCCCTGCTCGACCTGTCGGTCTCACAGTCAAGCTCCCTTGTGCACTTACACTCAACACCTGATTGCCAACCAGGCTGAGGGAACCTTTGGGCGCCTCCGTTACATTTTGGGAGGCAACCGCCCCAGTTAAACTACCCACCAGGCACTGTCCCTGAACCAGATCATGGCCCGAGGTTGAGACACCCAATTCGACCAGAGTGGTATTTCAACAATGACTCCACAACCACTGGCGTGGCCGCTTCACAGTCTCCCACCTATCCTACACAAGCCGAACCGAGCACCAATACCAAGCTATAGTAAAGGTCCCGGGGTCTTTCCGTCCTGCCGCGCGTAACGAGCATCTTTACTCGTAGTGCAATTTCGCCGAGTCTATGGTCGAGACAGCGCCCAAGTCGTTACGCCATTCGTGCAGGTCGGAACTTACCCGACAAGGAATTTCGCTACCTTAGGATGGTTATAGTTACCACCGCCGTTTACTGGCGCTTAAATTCTCCGCTTCGCCCCCAAAGGGACTAACAGGTCCTCTTAACGTTCCAGCACCGGGCAGGCGTCAGTCCGTATACATCGTCTTGCGACTTCGCACGGACCTGTGTTTTTAGTAAACAGTCGCTTGGGCCTGGTCTCTGCGACCACCCACCCCTAGCCCGTCAAGAGCTTCAAGGTTGATGGTCCTCCTTCTCCCGAAGTTACGGAGGTATTTTGCCGAGTTCCTTAACCATAGTTCACTCGATCGCCTTGGTATTCTCTACCTGACCACCTGTGTCGGTTTGGGGTACGGGCCGCAACAGCACTCGCTAGAGGCTTTTCTCGGCAGCATGGGATCACTCTACTTCGCCTCAATCGGCTATGCATCACGCCTCACCCACGACATCAAAGTCAGACCCCCGGATTTGCCTAGGGATCGAGCTGCACGCTTACACCAGGACAACCAACGCCTGGCGGAGCTACCCTCCTGCGTCACCCCATCGCTTGCCTACTACCGGATCGGATCCCACGCTCCCCCGACCCCAGTCACCCCGAAGGGATCCCAGGCGGGTTCGGATGGTTAGCATCACCGGCCTCAGCACGGACGCACTATCACGGGCACGGGAATATCAACCCGTTGTCCATCGACTACGCCTGTCGGCCTCGCCTTAGGTCCCGGCTCACCCTGGGCGGATTAACCTGGCCCAGGAACCCTTGGTCATTCGGCGGCAGAGGTTCTCACTCTGCATTCGCTACTCATGCCTGCATTCTCACTCGCACACCCTCCACCCCTGGGTCACCCCGGAGCTTCACCGGATGCACGACGCTCCCCTACCCAACACCACGACTACACCACCCAGACAAGTCTGAACAGCGGATCTCATATGATGTTGCCACGGCTTCGGCGGTGCACTTGAGCCCCGCTACATTGTCGGCGCAGGACCACTTGACCAGTGAGCTATTACGCACTCTTTAAAGGGTGGCTGCTTCTAAGCCAACCTCCTGGTTGTCTGGGCGATCCCACATCCTTTCCCACTTAGCACACGCTTAGGGGCCTTAGCCGGTGATCTGGGCTGTTTCCCTCTCGACTACGAAGCTTATCCCCCGCAGTCTCACTGCCACGCTAGAAATACCGGCATTCGGAGTTTGGTTGAGTTCAGTAAGCTTGTCGGCCCCCTAGCCCATCCAGTGCTCTACCTCCGGCATCCACCACGCAACGCTGCACCTAAATGCATTTCGGGGAGAACCAGCTATCACGGAGTTTGATTGGCCTTTCACCCCTACCCACAGCTCATCCCCCAGGTTTTCAACCCTGGTGGGTTCGGGCCTCCACGACGTCTTACCGTCGCTTCACCCTGGCCATGGGTAGATCACTCCGCTTCGGGTCTACACCCCGCGACTATTTCGCCCTATTCAGACTCGCTTTCGCTACGGCTACCCCACACGGGTTAACCTCGCCACGAAGCATAACTCGCAGGCTCATTCTTCAAAAGGCACGCCATCACTCCGAAAAGCTCTGACGGCTTGTAGGCACACGGTTTCAGGTACTATTTCACTCCCCTCCCGGGGTACTTTTCATCTTTCCCTCACGGTACTAGTCCGCTATCGGTCATCAGGGAGTATTTAGGCTTACCGGGTGGTCCCGGCAGATTCACAGCAAATTCCACGAGCTCGCTGCTACTCGGGAGTACAGTCCATCATGCATGCGGCATTTTCGCGTACGGGGCTCTCACCCACTACGGCGACCCTTTCCAGAAATCTTCCGCTAACACCACACCACACAATCAGACAGACGGCAGTCCATCTACGACCACATCCCACAACACCCACACTGCAACGCCTGCCGGCTTGACACAGCATAGGTTTAGCCTCTTCCGCTTTCGCTCGCCACTACTCACGGAATCACGGTTGTTTTCTCTTCCTGTGGGTACTGAGATGTTTCACTTCCCCACGTTCCCTCCACACCACCTATGTATTCAGCGGCAGGTGACACCCCATGACGGGTGCCGGGTTTCCCCATTCGGAAACCCTCGGATCACAGCTCTGTTGACAGCTCCCCGAGGACTATCGCGGTCTCACACGTCCTTCATCGGCTCCTGATGCCTAGACATCCACCATGTGCC
>NZ_JBHSIR010000115.1:0-4928 GCF_042653605.1 Pseudonocardia sp. GCM10023141 | reverse complement strand
GGCGGCCAGGGCGGCAGGGAGTGACGCTGAGGGGCGTGGTGGGCCGGTGGTGACCAGCGTGGCCAGCGTCGTCGATCCGGTGCCGACGGCGCCGCTGCCCATCATGGAGCCGCGGTCGTAGGGGTCGGTGACGATGGCGAACCGGCCGGTGTCCTGGGGGCGGACGAGGATGTCGGCGCGGTTGCCCGGAGCGAGGACGAGCCTGTCCAGGCGGGCCGGTCGGGGGAGGAACGAGCCGTCCAGGGCGATCTGGTCAAGCTGGTGGCCGTCGAGGTGCAGGGCCAGGAAGCGGGAGGTGCAGGCGTTGACGATCCGCCAGCGCTCGGTGCTGCCCGGCGCGGCGGTGATGGTGGGCTGGTGTTGGCCGTTGACCAGCAGCAGCTGTCCTTCCCGGCCGTTCGCCCGATCGGTGGCGGTGGCCTCGACGACGGCCCCGGCGCCGTCGAGGGTGATGTCGGTGATCAGCAGCAGCCGGTCGGTGGTGACCGGGACGTCGGGTCCGCGGTCGACGATCAACCCGCCCAACAGTCCGCCGAAGAGCTGGTCGGCGACCATGCCGTGGTGGTGGGGGTGGTACCAGTGGGTGCCGGCCGGGTGGTCGGCGGGGATCTTGTAGAGGTAGTCGAACGACTCGCCGGGATCGATGCGCAGGAAAGGGTTGTCGCTGTTGCCCCGGGGGGAGACGCGCAGGCCGTGGGTGTGCAGGTTGGTCGGCTGCCCGAGCCGGTTGGTCAGCCGAACGGCGAGCTCGTCGCCGGGCCGCACCCGCAGGGTCGGGCCGGGGGAGCCGCCGTTGAAGCCGAGCGCGGAGGTGTCGCGGCCGGCCAGCCGGACACCGGCCGCCGCCGTGAGTTCGACCGCGAGCCGGCCGTCGCGGCTGTCGAGGACCGGGGGCTGGACGAGCAAATCGCCGGCGCCGGGCAGGGAGGTGGCGGGGGCCGCGGTCGCGCTGGCGATCCATCCGGTGGTTCCGGCGATCAGCCCGACCGCGCCGAGACCTCCCAGGGCCAGGGCGCGGCGGCGGCTGATCGGGGCCGGCGTCACAGGAGGTCGGCGCGGCGGCGGTAGTCGTCGGCGTCGATCTCGCCGCGCGCGAGGCGCTCGTCGAGTATCTGGCGGGCTGACCCGTTCCGGACCGCTGGGCGTCCGGGACCTCGGCTCTGGGCCGTCCGGTAGGCGAGGTAGCCGAGCAGTGCGAGCCCGACGACGACGAGGGTCGGCCAGATCCAGAACCAGCTCATCGCTGTTGTACCCATCATGGTGGTGTGGTCCTCTCCGTCTGTAGGAGGTCGACGGTCGTCGTCCCGCGTGGGGAGGACGAGGGGCCCTCGCCCTGTCCTGCGGGGTCGGAGTACCTCAGTCGTGGGTCAGGGAGTCGAGTGCGGCGTGCAGGCGTGCGGAGGCGTCCTTGGCGACGGCGGCGAGCTCGGCCGGCTGCGGGCCGCCGTCGCCGGCCATGGCGAGCAGCTCGGCGGGGTCGACGGCCTGGACGAGGGTGTGGCCGCCGGCCTGGCGGACGGTGACGTTGCAGGGCAGGAGCAGCCCGATCTCGGGGTCGGTGGACAGGGCCTGGTGGGCGAGTGCGGGGTTGCAGGCGCCGAGGATGGTGTAGTCCTCGACGTCCTCGCCGAGCTTGGCCTTGAGGGTGGCCTTGACGTCGATGGTGGTCAGGACGCCGAAGCCCTGGGTGGCCAGTGCCGCGGTGACGGCGTCGATGGCGTCGTTCTGTGAGAGCTCGACTGTGACGGTGTGTGCGGACATCGTTGTCTCCTGCGTTCGGTGGGGTGTCAGGCGAGGGAGAGGAAGAGCTTTTCCATCTGGGCGCGGTCGAGCTCGCCTTCCTCGCCCGCGGCGATGCACTGCACGAGGCCGGAGGCGATGACCGCGAATCCGGCCTTGTCCAGTGCCCGTGAGACGGCGGCGAGCTGGGTGACCACGTCCTTGCAGTCGCGGCCCTCCTGCAGCATGCGGATGACGCCGCCGAGCTGGCCCTCCGCGCGGCGCAGGCGGTTGACCACGCTGCCGACGACATCGTCCTCGATCTTCATTACTACTCCTTCCGCGATACCCCGGGGTGTATCTGTCACGGTACTCCCGCCGCCGAGGTGTGTCCGAGGGAGCGCAGCGGGCACCGTGGCGAGATCAGTGCGCAGCCGGCGGCCGCGACGGCGAGGGCCCCCACTGCGGTCCCAGCGGGCAGGAGTGCGGATGCCGGCAGTTGCTGGAGCAGGACGAACGTGCCCATCGCGAGCACGAACCAGCCGAACGCCCGGCGTAGCGCGGTCGCGGGGACCCGCGTCGCGTAGTGGGCGCCGATCAGGGCGCCGAGCACGGCGGCGCCGGTCACGGTGAGGGTCAGTGGCCAGTCCAGGGCCGCTGTACCCAGGGCCGCTGAGCCGAGGTGCCCGGTGAACCCGGCTGCCGACTGCAGGGCGATGACCAGCAGGGAGGTGCCGATGGCGGCGGGCATGGCGAGCCCGCCCAGCAGTGCGAGTGCGGGTACGACCAGGAACCCGCCGCCCGCGCCGACCAGGCCGGCGACGACACCCACGGCTACACCGGTGAGCAGCGTGCGCACCAGGGGACGGCCGGGGACGGCTGCTGGGGCTGTGCGTCGGCCGCGGAGCATCGCGACGGCGGTGGCGATCATCATGACCGCGAAACCGCCCAGCAGCAGCGGCTCGGGGAGATGTCCACCGACCAGGCCGCCGGCGAACGCGCCGGCCATGGCCGCGGTGCCGAACAGCATTCCGGTGTGCCACTGCACGGTGCCGCGGCGGAGGTGCGGGAGCAGTGCGGCGAGTGAGGTGACGCCGACGACGAACAACGACGTCGTGATCGCACTGCCGGTGGGCACGCCGGCGACGTAGACCAGCAGCGGGACCATCAGGATCGAGCCGCCCCCGCCGAGCAGGCCGAGGGTGACCCCGACCAGCACCGCGAGGACGGGGACGAGAGCGAGGGTCATGACGCTCACGCCGCGGCCCGGTCGGCGGTCGCCGTGAGCCCGGTGTCGATGGCCCGTGCGAAGTCGTCGTCGATGGCGACGACGTCGTGGCCGCGGGCGTGCAGCAGGGAGGCGACGACGCCTGCGCGGTAGCCGCCGGCGCAGTGCACCCACACCGTTGCGGCGGGGACCTCGTCGATGCGGGTGAGGATCTCGTGGATCGGGATGTGCATCGATCCACCGATCGCGGCGGTCGCTCGCTCGGAGGTGCGGCGGACGTCGAGCACAGCCGGGTCGTCGCCGGCGGCGAGCGCGGCGGCGAGATCGGTGAACGTAGCGCGACGGAACGACACCGGGATGTCGGTCCAGTCCGCAGGGCCTCCGGTAGCCACGCCGGCGGGCCCGTCGATGCCGATGCGGACGAGCTCGCGCTGGGCCTCGGCCACCTGGGCGGCGGTGTCGCCGAGGAGCGTGACCGGAGTGCCCCAGGGGATCAGCCAGCCGAGGTAGGTGACGAACTGCCCGGCGAGACCGATGTTGACGCTGCCGGCGACGTGCTCGGCGGCGAACGCCGTGCCGTCGCGCAGGTCCACGACCCACTCGCCGGCGTCGATGCGTCGGCGCAGCTCGCCCGGGTCGGCGATGGCGGGTGGGGTGAGGTCCGGGGCGTCGGGGCCGGCGCTGTTGGCCGGGGCCATGTGGGCGTAGTAGGCGGGGAAGGCGTCGAGCCCGGCGAGCAGGTCGCGGACGTAGTGCTCCTCGTCCAGGGTGAGTGCGGGATTGGTGCGGGTCTCGTCGCCGACGGTGCCCGTTGTGCCGTTCGCCGTCGCGCTCGCGGAGCAGAAGCTGCCGAACCCGTGCGTGGGGTGGAGGGTCGCGGCGCCGGGGACTTCAGTGGCGAGGCGGCGGGCGGAGTGCCACTGGGCGTGCACGAGGGCGTCGGTGTGGTCGGGCCCGAGGAGGTCCGGGCGGCCGGTGGCTCCGAACAGCAGGGAGCCTCCGCTGAACACGGCGATCGTGTCGCCGGGGGTGTCGTCGGTGGTGTCGAGCAGCGCGTAGGACAGGTGGGTGTGGGTGTGGCCGGGTGTGTGCAGTGCGCGCACGGCCATCTCCGCGCTGATGGTCACGATGTCTCCGTCGTGCAGGGCGGTGCGCTCGAACGCGACGTCGTCGTCGGCGTTGAGGTGGTAGGCGGCTCCGGTGGCGCGGGCGAGGGCGAGCCCGCCGGTGACGTAGTCGTTGTGGATGTGGGTCTCGAACACGTGGGTGATGGTCACGCCGGCCTCGTCGGCGACGGCCAGGACACGGTCGATGTCGCGCTGGGGGTCGACGACGAGCGCGACGTTTCCGTCGTGGGCCAGGTAGCTGCGATCGCCCAAGCCGGTCGTCTCGATCGTCAGGATCTCGATCATCGTGTCGTCTCCGTCCCGATGCCGTGCTCGACGGGCTGGCCGGCCTGGATCCAGGCTGCGGTGCCGCCCCGGACGTTCACGGCCCTGATTCCTGCCCCGAGCAGCATTCGCGTGGCCTGGGCACTGCGGCCGCCGGACTGGCAGACCAGGTACACCGGGGTGTCCCGGGGCAGCTCGTGCATCCGGGCGCCCAGCACCTTCAGCGGTATCAGCCGGGCGCCGGGCACGTGGCCGGCGCGGTACTCGTCGGCATCGCGCACGTCCACCACCATCACCGCGGCGGTGGCACGGACCTGTGCCAACTGCTGCTGATCGATCTCCGGCAACATCTCTGTGCCTCCCTGTCGGCTGTACCCCCTGGGGTATCCGCATCAACGAAGAAGGCGGCCCATTGATGCCCTGGGGGGTATCGGCGTGACGGACGCCACCTGATACCCCATGGGGTATATTGGGCCCTCACCGAACGATGGAGGTTCACATGTGTCAGCGGGCAACGTGCCGGACGTGCGGCAAGGCCACCTACCGCGGGTGCGGGCAGCACGTCGAGCAGGTCCTGGCCGGGGTGCCGT
>NZ_JBHSIR010000114.1:0-995 GCF_042653605.1 Pseudonocardia sp. GCM10023141 | reverse complement strand
AGATGAATGGCTGGCAGCGTTCGTTCCAGCCGTCGATGAACCGGGTGATCGCCTCGATCAGGTCGCGAACCGAGCCAAAGGTGCCGCGGCGGATGGCTTGGCGGGTGATGATCCCGAAGAAGATCTCGACCATGTTCAGCCAGGACCCGCTGGTCGGGGTGAAGTGCAGGGTGATGCGCGGGTTGCGCGCCAGCCATGCTTTCACGGCGGGGTGTTTGTGGGTGGCGTAGTTGTCGCAGACCACGTGCAGCTTCACCCGCGGGTAGGCCTTCGCGACCTGTTTGAGGAAGCGCAGGAACTCCTGATGACGATGGCGCGGCAGGCAGAGCTGCTCGACTCGACCCGTCGCGACCTCGAGCGCAGCGAACAAGGTGGTGGTGCCGTTGCGGACGTAGTCATGGGTCTGCTTCTCCGGCACGCCCGGCATGATCGGAAGGATCGGCGCGGTCCGATCCAGGGCCTGGACCTGCGATTTCTCGTCGATACACAGCACGACTGCCTTGTCAGGCGGGTCCAGATACAACCCGACGACATCGCGGATCTTCGCCTCCAGTTCCGGATCGGTGGAGAACTTGAACGTCTCCGACCGCCACGGCTGCAGGTTCCACTTCCGCCAGATCCGGGCGACCGTGGCAAAGGAGATCTTCAACTCCGCCGCAAGCAGCCGCGCCGACCAATGCGTCACACCCAGGCGCTGCGGCGGTCGCCCGTCCTCGGCCAGGGTCGCCACCACCACCTCGATCTCGTCGATCTCCGGTGGCCGACCACTACGAGACATGTCCTGCAACGCAGCGATCCCGCCAGCGTCATAGCGAGCTCGCCAGTCCACCACCGTCGGGCGACTTGCCCCGACCCGACGTGCGATCTCAGCGTTGGGCAACCCCTCCGCGGCCAACAGCACGATCCGCGACCGCAACGCGATCCCAGCCCTGATCGAAGGCGCCCGGGTCAACGCCTCCAGCCGAGAACGATCACCCTCACGCAGCACCAACGGC
>NZ_JBHSIR010000113.1:0-6957 GCF_042653605.1 Pseudonocardia sp. GCM10023141 | reverse complement strand
ACGGGGCCGAAAACGGAGGAAGCGCTGGTCAGGACAGGTCGCGCAGGCCGCGCCGGAAACGCTCAGCCTCAATGGCCTCCATCCGCTCCCACGCGCTGTTGCCCTTGCTCGCGAGGGCGTTCAGCTCCTTCTTTTTCGCTCCCGCCTCTTGCGCGTCATAGATGGCATGGCCGCTGGCCATTGCGTCCTGAGATGCCTGGCTGTAGCTGTTCTTGCCGTACCACTTGCCCATCACGGTCTCCTTCTGAAGAGCTGGATTAGGCAGCAGCAGCGGCAGCACGGCCGCCCTGCTTGCGGATGCCATTCGCCGACCAGCGCGCCGGGGTGAGCTGCCCCGAGCGCTTGTTCACGTAGCCGGGGCTCACCACGAGGCCCTCGAAAACCAGCAGGTCGCCGAACGCTCCGGGGTCGGGCCGGTCCTTGCTGGCCACGGTGATCTCAGCGACGCCGGTCTTGTCTCGGTCGTCCCCCTCATCCGCGGGCATGATCACTTCGACGCGCCAGAGCGGACGACCGTTCTCGTCCTCGTCCTGGCGCCCGGTCGGGTCAGGGCGCCGCGAGCCGTCGGACAGCTCCACCCACTTCGTCACCGGGGACACCGTCCCCGTGCTGATCAGTCGAACTCGCTCGGCGTCGATCGGGTAGCTGCGCATGTCACGTCCTTTACATGGTCTGATCAGGTCAGGTAACCAGATATACATGACCCAAGTAGGTCATGTAAAGGACGCGGGTCGAAGTCACCCAGATGACCCGCTTGGGTCAGGTAAGCTCACCGGGCATGGCAGCAGCTCAGTACGAACGCCCCTGGCGACGCATCGCTGCCGATCTGCGCGCCAAGATCAATTCCGGGCGTTGGCACAACGGCGATCGCCTGCCCACCATGGGCCAGCTCCAGGAGCAGTACGGCGTCGCCAAGGGCACCATCCGCAACGCCATCGACCAGCTGCGCGACGACGGCCTCGTGACCACACGAGGCGGATCTGGGATCTACGTCAACGTCCAGGAGGCCCCGCCCGTGTCTGAGCCTGCGACCACACCCGAGAAGCAGCCCGTCGTGTCCGCGATCGTGACCTCTGGGCTCGGCGTGCTCGTCGGCCAGCGCCGCGACGGCAAACCCCCGTGGACCTTCATCAGCGGCGAGATCGAGCCCGGCGAGGCTCAGGCCGATGCTGCTGTACGCGAGGTCAAGGAAGAGACCGGCCTGCTCGTCGTGGCCGGTGACCGAGAGATCGGCCGCCGCGTCCACCCCAAGACCGGTCGCACCATGATCTACCTGGCTTGCGCCCCCGCAGCAGGAACTGATGTGTTCGTCGGCGACGAGGACGAACTCACCGATGTCCGGTGGATGAGCCTGCCCGAGGTCGAGGAGGCCATGGCGGCCTACGGCATGTTCGAGCCGGTTCACGAGCACCTGCGCCGGACTATCGGCGAGCAGTAGCCCAACTCTGACAGCGCCTCCGGCGGGGCCTCCACGCTCAGGGAACCGGGGTAGGAGCCGAGGCTGCGGTTCGAGGTGGTCGGGTGGTCGGTGGGTCCCCCTCACGCTCCGGCCGCCCAGAGGGTCACCACAGAACGCCCTGCCGCCGCAACCCGCCTCACTGCCTCCACGGTTGCTTGTAGCGCAGGTCGCCGTTCATGTGGTCACTGCGTTAGCCGGCCTTCGACCTAGCTTCCAAGTGCAGCGTCCGCGAGGTGAACGCGACCTCAGTCCTGCCCGCAGTGACCTTCTGCGAGTTGGGGCCGAGGCGGGTTGCGGCGGCAGGACAACCTGTGGTGATGAGGACACGGCCGGAGCGCGAGGGGAACCCACCTCTTGGCCACCCCCCGTTTGAGCTGGGAAAATATGCCACCGGTCAATCCTCGAACACCCTTGCGGACTACTTAATTACTGAGTTACGATACTACTTAATGAAGTAGATACTTCTTTACTGATTACTGACCCGATGACTACTGACTCGATGACTACTGAGTTACTGATATCCGGAGACACGGAAATGCGGAGGTCATGAGATGCGGAAACCGATCGAGCAGGCGGTGGTCGTGGCCGGTCTACGAGCACTGGCTGAGGAGATGGAGCTCGGGCTCTACCCGACACCGGTTGCAGGTCAGGGACTGCGGCAGATCAAGGGGGCCACGCTGGTCCCGCTAGTCATCCACGACGCCCTGTGCGGGTGGCGGGTGGCGTCGATGCAGGACGACATCGAGCCGCCGACATGCGTGTGCGCGGGGTGCGGTCTCGCGTTCCTGGGCGATGAGGCTCGAGGTCGAGCGTGAAAATCATCGCTGTGGGGTCGCCCAAGGGTGGCGTCGGGAAGACGACGACAGCGGTCACGCTGGCAGTGATCGCAGCCCAGGCCGGTCTCCGCGTGCTCCTGGTGGACGGCGACGCGAACGCCTCGACGATGGACTGGGCTGGGACCGCGGGTGATGAGATCCCGCTCGACGTCTACGCGGCGAGTGACCCGCACGAGCTGGCGAAGCTGCGTGCCGCTGACGAGTACGACCTCATGGTCGTCGACCTGCCCGGGGCGAGAGTCGGAGCGTTCGAGGCGATCCTGTCCGGCGACGGCGGGCGACCGGTTCCGGATCTACTCCTGGTACCGACCACTCACGAGATCCTGGACCTGCGGCCGGTGATGCGCGTTGTCCGCGACGAGCTGATCCCCCTCGACATGGCACACCTGATCGTGATGACCAACGTCCCGACAGCAGCGCTCCCGCAGGCCCGGAGACAGCGTGCACTCGTGCTCGACGCGGGAGCCGGCCACCGGTTCGCCGACACGATCATTCGCGACTACAAGATCTACAACGAGGCGGTCGAGAACGGCATGACCGTCCTCGACATCCCGGGGCGCCGTCCCAGTGCCCGCAAGGCCGAGGCCGATTACCGCGCGCTGGCCACCGAGGCATTCGCCGCCGTTGACATCACCCTGCCTGCGACCGAGGAGACCGACCGTGGCTAGGAAGCTCGACGCCCTGCAAGGCCTGCTCGACGAGAAGCCCGTTCCTGCCCCTCAGCGCCTCAGTGCCACCCGAGCAACGGCGACAGCACCCGTGTCGACGCCAAAGCCCCAGACGCCCGTGCAGGACGACGTAGAAGCCGACTCCGAGCCAACCGTGCGCTCAACGCTCGACCTCGCAGCGTCTCGTCACGCGGTCCTGCTGCGCGAGGCGGCCGACACCGGGCTCGACGTCGGGTGGCCGGTCCGACCCCAGCATCTGCTCCGCGCGATGTTCGACGAGCTCGTCGATGACCCAGCAGCCATGGCCAGAGTTCGCGACAGGATCCGCAACCAAGGCCGCCCGGTACGCCGCCGGTCGACCTGAGGGACACGCGCGGCCCACCGCTTCGGGCCGCGCATCCCCGCACGTTCCGGACCGCGCACTAGAGACGAACCCTCACCACCGACGCTGACCTGCCAGACGCACCCCTCCGCACTGGACAGGTCGAAGTACACGTACTCCGCACCCCCAGCCACGAACACACACCAGCACTCCAGCTCGACTACACAAGCACCCACCACAACCAGGCGGACCATTGCATCCGACGATCCGCCGGTACGAACCAAGCGACTCACACCGAGGCATCGTGATCAACGGGCCCGCCGCTGCCATCCACCGCCATGGACCTATGCATTAAAAATGATCATGGACCGGACTGTCGTGTCAACGACTCATTGACACGGTCTTTTTCATGATCACGAAGTGGTTCACCCGGCACGCGGTGGCCGAGGTTTTGTGAACGAAGTTCCATATCTTGCTCACTGTCAGACGTGTCAGCGTTGGCTGACATGAGCGGAGCAAGGTATGCGTTTTCCCTAGGAAAACGCGGGTGCCGAGGATGCCCGTGGCATGGGTCGACCCCCTGATGACTGACCGACGATCGCGCCGGGTGGTCGATGGTGCTGTTCCTCGGCGAGCATGGCGAGCCCAGTCCGTGACAGCTCGAACGCGATGCCGCGCCGGTCGTGCCAGGAGACCACCCCGCCAACACCGAGGCGGCGGCCGACGGCACGCAGCGTGTCCAGCTCGTAGGCGACTGTTCCGGCCCAGGCTCCGGCCGAGATGTGGCCGGCTGTTTCGGTGCCCTCGACGCTGGCCGCCGCTACGTCGTCGTCCTCTTGGAACTCCTCCAGCAGCGGCCCCTCGATATCGAGTTCCTTCGCTTTCTGCGTGAACCAGGCGCGCATGCCGGGTGGCCATGGGCACTGCCGGAACCGCATGTCTGTGGCGGTGGTCGACCACTCGTTCAGGATCTCGCGATCCGCCGCAGCCTGGGCGTCATCAGCACCGGGCAGGCTCTGCGCCACGGCGATGTGCTCCATCACCTCGAACGGGGTGCGGTGCCGCTTGCCCAGCTCGCGGCCCTTGCCGTCCTGGTCCCGGCCGTTCTTGAACACGCCGCCGACGGCCTCCAGCGCGAGCTTGAACGGGTACTTCGCCCATGCTTGTGAGGAACCCTCGCCCAGCACCTGGACGTCGAACCCAGCGGACTCTCCGTTGACCTCGGCGACGGCGGTCATGCCGTGCTCGGCGAGCCCGGCGCGCCATCGGTCCCACATCGGAGCCAGCGCGAACTCGGCATGCTCCTTCGTGATCTTTCCTTCGACCAGGAAGAACACGTGGAAGTGCGGGTGCCAGCCGTTCTCATCACCGTGAGTCGCCTCGAACGCCCGGATCACACCACGCGTCTTCTTGAGCTTTCGCAGACGTTTGACCAGCTCCTGAGTACCGGGCGCGTTCGGTTCCGCAGCGATCGCAGCCAACAGCTCGGCCCGTTCGTCAGCGTGCGCGTCTAGCTCAGCGACCTGCAACGCCGCCAGATCAGCTTTGTACGGGCGGTCCGAGCGCGCGGCAGCCCATCCGCCGCGCTGGCCCTCGACGAGCTGGCGCAGGGCCATGCCCCGGTGGTGGCGGCAAGTGAATGTGGCCAGCACGACGCTGTTGCCCAGTGCCTCCCACACCCGGAACAGGTGATCGAGTTCCTGCGCCCGGTGCACCGCGATCCGTACTCCGCAGGTCTGGCACGAATGCCACGATGCGCAGGTCTTGAGCCCGCCAGCTCCAACGTCAACGCCACCGTCCTCGCGCCGACGAACCGTCACGGCGACTTCCCCTGCCTCCGGATCGAACGGTGACCGGTGGCACGAGCGAACCTTGCGCAGTGGCGAGGCACTCCACATCGCCCGGTGCACAGCCCAGCGAACGTCAGCATCACTCGGGAGCCCTAGCTCCGCTTCTGCCATCCCCAGTTCCACGGCCTCTTGACCAGCAGTGGGGCAGGTAAGTCCTGTATTCCCAAGGGGCTCGCAGGCTCGCCCGCCCCGCGCGCCCGCCTTCGGCGCGCGCGGGGCACCGTTGCTGCTGCCCCAGGGGCCCGTGACGGACCTATCTGCGCCGTTGGGCTGGGCCGAGAGGGGGGGAAACGTGTGTCGGCGTTGAGCGCCAGCCTCGGCGCCCGTACCGTGGCGGTAAGCCACAGCGGCTGGTCCTCTTCTGCTTGTCAGATCTGCTCGGATCGCCGCTGGTGCAGAGCCTCAGGTGCTGGTAACACCTGGGGCTCTCGGCTTTTCCAGGGACGACTGTGGACTGATCAGCTCTGGACGTCGGGGAGACACGCCGTAGCGACCGCTGACGCGTACTCGGCGTAGCCACCCAGGAAGGGCGCACGGATGCGGGCGAGCTCATGCCCGGGCGCCGACATCAGCGCGATTCCGGGCTGCGCAGTGGTGTGGGAATCCGCGAGATCAGCAGGTGTGCCGGGGTGCAGCAGGTCGACCGAGGCGCGGTTGTCGGTGCGGAAGGAGATCCGCAGCGAGCACATGGCGCGCTCGAACGCTCCGATCACCGCGGCCTCGGCACGCTGCACGAGGATCAGGACCCGGATGCCGACCTTCGCGCTCTCGGCGAGCAGCCGGGCGATCAACGCGCGCAGACGCTTACCGGGGTCGTCCTTGGGCGTCTTGAGGCCGTCGACGCAGCGCAGCAGTCCGGCCAGTTCCTCCAGGACCACGAGGATCATCGGGTGCTTGTCGTTGATCTCGATGGTGTCGCGATCGGCGGGCAGCTCGGTGATGCGCTCGTCCATCTCCGCCACCAGGCGCTCCAGCAGCACCTCGTGGGCCAACGGGTCTGCTACACCGCTGACCTGCCATTCCTCGTGGCGGGACCCGGCGAACGGGCGCCACAGGAGTCCGGTCGGGTCACAGCCGGCCACGATGGCGCGCGGGTTTCCGGCCAGCTGGGCCAGCACGCCGTAGGTGAACACGGACTTCCCGGAGCGAGTGACGCCCTGAACGATCGTGTGTGCGCCACGCTCGAAGTCCTCGACGACGTAGATGCCATCTTCGCCGCGGCCCAGCAGAACGCCGGGCTCGAGGCGGGGCAGCTCGAGCGGGAGTAGTGCCGCGAGCGGGTCGACTGTCAGGAGTTCGACGCGCACGTGGCGCAGCCCGCGTGGCTCGATCTGCAGCGCGACGGCGCCGAGGTGTCCGGCCATCCGGAACGCGACCCGGCGCACATCCGCGGCGATCTGACTGGCCAGCAGCTCGACGATGAACACCGTCGGCGGACCCAGCGTGATGTCGACGAGTCGAGGCACCCGCAGCGTCGGCCCGGTCGCGGTGTCGACTTGTTGGAACAGCCCGGCACCCTCGCAGGCCTGGCGCCACGCCCAGATCAGCGCGTCAACCTCGGCCTCATCTGCGGCCCGGGTCCGCCGGGTCGCGCGCCATGAAGTGATCGTCATATCCGGATCTCCATCGGGATTGCGGGTCGGCATGGAAGCGGCCCCGGCCCGAGGTGCAGGGAAGTCACCCGGGACGGGGCCGAAAACGGAGGAAGCGCTGGTCAGGACAGGTCGCGCAGGCCGCGCCGGAAACGCTCAGCCTCAATGGCCTCCATCCGCTCCCACGCGCTGTTGCCCTTGCTCGCGAGGGCGTTCAGCTCCTTCTTTTT
>NZ_JBHSIR010000112.1:0-809 GCF_042653605.1 Pseudonocardia sp. GCM10023141 | reverse complement strand
AGCTGACCGATAAGGCCTGGGCGCGGATCGAGCCGTTGCTCCCACCGATCGAGAGCGGTGGCCGGCGGTGGCGTGATCACCGCCAGGTGATCAATGCGATTCTGTGGAAACTACGTACCGGCGCCCCGTGGCGGGACCTTCCTGAGCGCTACGGACCCTGGAAGACCGCGCACGAGCGGCTGCGGATCTGGACCGCGGACGGCACGTGGGAGGCCATCCTCAACGAGGTGATCGTCAAGGATGACGCCGTCGGGAATGTGGAGTGGACCTTCAGCATCGACTCCAGCAGCGTCCGGGCCCATCAGCACTCGGCTGGGGCCCGGAAAAAGGGGGCTGCACCACCGAGTGGGTCGAGGCCCTCGCTGTCGACGGGGAAGCCCTCGGACGGTCCCGCGGCGGGTTGACCAGCAAGATCCACCTCGCTGTGGATGGTCACGGCCTACCCATGTCGATCATCCTGACCCCAGGCCAGGCCGGGGACAACCCGCAACTGCTGCCACTGCTCGACCAGATCGCTGTCGGTCGGGACGGGCCTGGCCGGCCGCGGAAACGCCCCGGCCGGGTGTTGGCCGACAAGGCCTACTCCCATCCCTCGACCCGCGCTGCCCTGCGGGCGCGCGGGATCGCGTTCACCAGCCCGGAGAAATCCGACCAGATCAGCCGCCGGCTCGCGAAGGGCTCCCGCGGTGGCCGCCCACCCGCGTTCGACCAACAGATCTACGCCGACCGCAACGTCGTCGAGCGCTGCTTCAACCGGTTCAAGCAATTCCGCGACCTTGCCACCCGCTACGCCAAACGCGCTGCCTACT
>NZ_JBHSIR010000111.1:0-1057 GCF_042653605.1 Pseudonocardia sp. GCM10023141 | reverse complement strand
TGAGGGGTGCCGCGCGTGTGTTACTAGGCGATGGCGTTTCGCCTGGTCAGCGGCCTGCGGCGGTGATCTCGATGATCTTCTTGGGGAGGGGGAGGTCGAGTCGGGCGTAGAGGTCGGTCTGTGGCTTGGTGGGGTCGGTGCGCTGGCGGAAGGTCCCGGTCGGCCCGGTGAAGGTGACGGCGTGGAGCCGGTCGAGATGGCGGCGGACGGTCGTCCAGGTGTCGCCGGTGGTGGTCTCGATGATGCGGATGAGCAGCAGCGCCAGCCAGCACAACAGCACGTGGGCGCGGATGCGTTCTTCGAGGCGGTGATAGACCGGACGCAGGTCCAGGATCTGTTTCATGTCGCGCCAGCCCCGTTCGACTTCCAGGAGCTGCTTGTAGCCCAGCGCGATGTCGGCGGCCGAGAGGTGCGGGTCCGAGCAGCGCAGCAGGTACTTCCCGTCGAGGTTGGTCTCGGCCTTGATCTTCGCCTTGTCGACGCGGAGCAGCCCGCCGGGAGTGACGCGCAGGTACCGGTTCAGTCCGGGCTTGGTCGAGATCCGCCCACGTAGCTCACCGCGCTTCATCACCGGGAGCTTGTCCGACCCGGTGATGAGCTCGTCGAGTTGGGCGACGAGCTGCTCCCGGATGTGCGCGTCGCGGGTCGCACCGTCGGGGTTGTGGCAGATGACGAACCGCTCGGTGTCGGAGACCTTGACCTCCTTGACCCGCATGTTCTCCGCGACGTCGGTGTAGCGGCCCTGCCGAGACAGGGCGGCCTTGATCTCCGGGGAGTCCGAGCGGAGCTTCTCCCCGATGATGTAGGCGTGCTCGCCTTGGCGCAGGTAGCGGCGGTTGCGTTGCGAGGAGAAGCCGCGGTCGGCGACCCACACGATCTTCGACAGGGTCCAGTCCCGCATGTCGTCTTTCACCTGGCGGATCAGCGCGGAGTCGCCTGTGTTGCCCGGCCAGCACCACACCCGCACCGGGATCCCGTCGCGGGTCACCGCCATCCCGATCACGATCTGCGGTAGGTCGTCGCGGGAGTCCTTGGACTTGCCGTAGGTCCGGAACCC
>NZ_JBHSIR010000110.1:0-1840 GCF_042653605.1 Pseudonocardia sp. GCM10023141 | reverse complement strand
TGTAGGAGATGAAGGTTTTGTGGCCCTTCGGGATCGCCCTGCGGGGGGAGATTCCAAACCGCCCTGAGCTGCGTTGGCTGAAGACCGTCGTGGTGAGCGTCATGGGAAAAGGCGTGCTGGAGCACGTCAGGTGGGGACCGGGAAGACGAGCGCAAGCGAACCGTTGCTGACGTGTCGAAATCTGGTAGATGGCATCAAAACCAGGTCGGAGAATAGGGCCTGGGATGAACCTGGCGGGTGCCCGTTTATTGGCCAGGTGGTGTCCGGCATGAAGACGGCGTGAGTCCGGTCTGCGGCTTCTATGCGGAACGTGGGAAGGCGGGACCCGACAGCTGCTGCCTGCAGCGGTGTAGGCGGCGAGAGGGAGCGCGACGGGCGGCAGAAACCGTGAGTCGTTGAGTACCGATGCGGGTCCCGCTGGCGGACCGGCCCGTAGTAGTGATGACGCCCGCGTAATGGCGGGAACAGCGAAGGGGTCGGCTCTTCCTGGAGTGTTCGTTCGGGCAACCAGTCTGACTGGGAGGGATCGAGTGGATTCACCAAAGTTGAAGGACAAGCCGTACGCGATCTCCAAGGAGCTCGTGGTGAAGGCGTACCAGAAGGTCAAGGCCAATCGTGGGGCCGCAGGGGTCGACGGGGTCGGGATCGAGGAGTTCGAGAAGGATCTACGCAACAATCTGTACCAGATCTGGAACCGAATGTCCTCGGGGTCGTACTTTCCGCCCGCGGTCCGGGCAGTGGAGATACCGAAGTCGCATGGCGGCGGGGTGAGGATCCTCGGTGTCCCGACCCTGTCCGATCGGGTTGCGCAGACCGTGGCAACGATGGTCTTGGAGCCGGTAGTGGAGCGCATGTTCCACCCCGATTCTTACGGCTATCGGCCACGGCGCTCGGCCCTGGACGCGGTCGCGACGTGCCGAAAGCGCTGCTGGAAGCGGGACTGGGTGATCGATCTCGACATCCAGAACTTCTTCGGCAGCCTGGACCACGACCTTGTCGTCAAGGCGGTAGCGGCGAACCTTCGCCCTGGTCAGGAATGGGTGCTGCTGTATGTCCGGCGGTGGCTGATCGCCCCGGTGCAGCGCCCAGACGGCACACGAGAGGTGCCGGATCGCGGAACCCCACAAGGGTCGGCGATTTCTCCGGTGTTGGCAAACCTGTTTCTGCACTACGCGTTCGACACGTGGCTGGTCCGGGAATTCCCGACTGTCACATTCGAACGATATGCAGATGACGCGGTGGTGCATTGCGCGACGCGGCGACAAGCCGAGCACGTGCGGGATGCGATCAGTCAACGGATGGTCGAGGTCGGGCTGCGGCTGCACCCGGCCAAGACCAAAATCGTGTACTGCCAGGACACGGCCCGGCGAGGCTCTTATGAGTACACGTCGTTTACGTTCCTGGGCTACACGTTCCGGCAGCGTAAGATGCACAATCCTCGGACGAACGAGCTGTTCACGTCGTTCACGCCGGCGATGAGCAAGGAAGCGCTGAAGGCGAAGGGTGACGAACTCCGCTCCTGGCGGCTGCATCGACGCCCTTCCTGGACTCTGGACAGTCTCGCAGATGCGATCAACCCGATCGTGCGAGGCTGGATGACATATTGGGGCCGGTTCAACCGGCACGAGATGCATCACCTTCTCGCCCGCATCAACGCCTATGTGCTGCGGTGGGCTCGACGGAAGTATCGGCGGCTGAGGTCGTACAAACGTGCTAAAGCGTGGTGGCTCACGCTCGTCCAACGAGTACCTGAGCTGTTCGCGCACTGGCAATGGACGACCGCGTTCCTGGGACGGATTCGATGAATACGTCCTCACCTCAACTGGAGGAGAAGAGCCCC
>NZ_JBHSIR010000109.1:0-1414 GCF_042653605.1 Pseudonocardia sp. GCM10023141 | reverse complement strand
GGGCGGCTGGGGCCGCGGTGGCGGCCTTTGGCGGTGCTGGCGACGTACTTGGAGATCGCGCGTTTGACCACGCGCGGGTTGGTCCGTACTCGTCGGGCGGGCAGGAGGTGGTCCAGGACGTGGCGACCGATCGTGCCGACGAGGTCGATCACGGTGTCGGCGATGACGTTGGCGGCGGCGAGGAGCTGGTCACGGGCGGCGTGGCGGGCGACAGTGAAACTGCCACGGTCGGGGTCGAGGTCGGCTCGGTGCAGGATGGTGTCGCTGATCGCGATCCGCAGCGCCTGGTAGGTGATCAAGAGGGCGTAGATCTCCTGGGCGATCCCGGTCGGGGTGCGCGAGCGCAGAACCCGCCCGCCCAGGCTTGTGCACTTGAGCTCGGCGAAGCACGTCTCGATCTCCCAGCGTTCGTGGTAGAGCCCGACGATCTCGACCGCTGACACGCCGGGGTCGAGCACGGTGGTGACCAGCCGGTAGGTCTCGGTCCGGGCGCTGTCGCTGGTAGTGATCGTGACCGCAGCGGTGACCACCCGGACCTCGACCCGGCCGATCCGGGACACGAACGACCCGTCGGCCAGCGTGCGGCAGATCGGGAGCCGGCGGTGGTTCTTGACCCGCACCAACACGTCCGCGCCGGTCGCGGCCAGCGCGGTAATCCAGTCGGCGGCGGCGAAGTTCCGGTCGGCCAGCACGATCATCCCGGCCCGGACCGACCGCAGCAGCTGATGGGCGTAGCCGAGTTCCCCGGTGCGGTCGGTGCCGAACACCGCGTCGATGAGGGTGCGGGTGCCACATGCCACCAGCACCAGCACCCGCACCATCGGATAGCCGGTGGTGGTGCCGTGGCTGCTGCCGCCCTTGCTGAACTCCGTCAGGTTCGCCGGGGTGTCTGGGCAGCACAGGATCGTGCCGTCCACCGCGGTGACCAGCCGGCCCCGCCAGAACACTCCCGGGCGGCCCGCGCGAGCGGCGCCGATCAGCACGCAGCCGGTCTCCGCGCCGCGCAGCAGGTCGAACAACGCCCTCAGCGGCGCCACCCCGACTCGGGCCCGGGCGGCGGCCAACGCGCTCGCGCTCGGGGTGACCAGCGCCAGCCCGTCCAGGCCCGCGCACAACCGTGCCCAGACCTGCGACCAGCCGATCTCGGTGAACAGGCCGGCCGCGAGCAGGAGATAGACCACCACCCGCGAGGGCAACAGCCGCAGCCGCCGCTGCACGCTGCAGGTCTGGGCCAGCGCGGCGTCGACCATCTCGAAGGGCACGATCCGGGTCAACTCGCCGAGATGACCCGGAGCGAAGCACCCGCCAGCCACGGTGACGACCCGGGTGATGACAGAATTCGCGCTCAGCGGAGCTCCTGGTGGTGTCGAGGCTGTCTTGGAGGACGACCTCTCCTACCGGAGCTCCGCTCCCA
>NZ_JBHSIR010000108.1:0-1432 GCF_042653605.1 Pseudonocardia sp. GCM10023141 | reverse complement strand
CCGACGTGGCATACGGCGGCGCGGTGGGTGTTGCGTGAGCCTGGGGGACGGCCTGGACCAGGCCGGGAGGGTTTCGGTGCACCGGCTGGCAGGGTGATCGTCGGTCGGATGTTGCGAAACCCTCGCCGGACGCGGGCAGGGGTCAGTCGCTCAGGTTTGGCGGGTGCTTTCTCCCAGGGGCGGCGTAGATCCTCGACGACGTGGCGGGCCAGTCGGAGTTGGGTGTAGGCGGCGCACATCAGCCAGGTCCATCGATCAGCCGCCGTTGGGGTGCGGACGCGGGGCCGGGTCCAGCCCAGGGTCTGCTTGAGGAACCGGAAGGTGTGCTCGAGATCGAAGCGCCGCAGGAACATCTGCCACAACCGGTCCACGGCCGCGGCGTCGGCTCCGGTGCCGGAGTACCACAGCCACAACGGTTTCGGTGTGCCGTCGCCGGGCAGCCGGTCGACCTGTAGCCGGATCACCGTGCCTTCGATGATCGGCAGGTCGCCGTGGTGGTCTGCCCAGGCGCCGCGGCGGGTCAGCAGTGGGTGCAGCCGGTCGAAGGAACGGGCCACTGCGGTGCCGTACCGGCTGGTCCGGGTGGTCGTGGTGTGGGCAGGTTCGGGCCAGGTCCGGGAGTCCTTGAACGTGAGCTCGGCCCCGTGGCGCTTGCCTCGTCCGACGGTTCCCGGTGTGCGCGGTGGCGCCGGGAACCGCATCACACGGTCTGATCGCACCCGGACCTGCACGCGGACCGGTAGATCGGCCAGCAGGAACGCCAGCCGGGGTCCGTCGTATCCGGTGTCACCGATGATCCAGATCTCGGGGTCGCCCTCGTGCCAGTGCCCGGCCGTGATGAGCCCTTCGGTGACCGCGCGCAGCTGGGCGGCGGCGACGGTGGTGCCGTCGTCGTCGGGACCGAGGCGCTGGGCATCGAGGATCGCCGTCCACGAGGTACGACCCGGCTCCAGCGCCGCCACGAACGAGTAGGGCCACCCGGGGATCATCTGGGCCTGGCCCTTGCCACGCGCGTAGGTGTGGCAGAACAGCCGCTCCGGGGTGGCGTTCGCGTCGGGACGCAGCCAGTTGCTGACATCGATCCCCAACACGATACGACCGTCGTCGCAGCGCGGAATCGACTGGCGGGCAACAACATTACGGAACCGGTCGATGTCGACCCGGCCCTGATTCAGGCTGTCATACAGGGCGCCGTGCCCACGTCGGTGCTCCACGGCCAGCGACAGCTCGACCAGTGAGGTGACCGGCCCGTCGGCACACAACACCGAGTCGCTCAGCTCGAACAACGTGTCGGCACGCGCGGTCAGGCACTGGTAGAACTCCTGACGGAACCGGGACAGGTCCCCGAACGCGCCGGCCACGCCGGTGTCATGCACACTGATCAACTGAAGCCCTTGGTCGATCTTCCGTCTGTCGCAAGAAGGAATGATCA
>NZ_JBHSIR010000107.1:0-982 GCF_042653605.1 Pseudonocardia sp. GCM10023141 | reverse complement strand
AGGACCTCTCGGGAGTGCTGTGGAGCTGTCTGACGGCACCATCACAACCCGGGAGGTCCTCCATGGCCCACGCTAACGCGGCCCTGACCCCGAAAGCGCGATTGAAGCTCGCGCGTCTGATCGTCGAGGACGGCTGGTCGGTCGCCGCGGCCGCGGAGCGGTTCCAGGTGTCCTGGCCGACGGCGAACCGCTGGGCGCGCCGCTACGAAGCCGAGGGCGAGGCCGGGATGGTCGATCGCTCCAGCCGGCCGCACCGGATGCCGCGCCTGACCCCGCAGCCGGTGGTGCGCACGATCGTGCACCTGCGCTGGAAACAGCGCCTCGGGCCGGTGGAGATCGCCGCGCGCGTCCCGGTCGCGGCCTCGACCGTGGGGCGGGTGCTGCGTCGCTGCGGGATCAGCCGGCTCAACCAGCTCGACCGGGTCACCGGCGAGCCGGTGCGCCGCTACGAGCACCCGCATCCGGGGTCGTTGATCCACGTCGATGTCAAGAAGCTCGGCAACGTCCCTGATCAGGGCGGATGGCGCTACGTCGGCCGAGCCCAAGGCAACCGCAACCGGGCCGCGACCGCGGGCAAGCCCCGCAGCATCCGTCGAGCTCCGAAGATGGGGACGGCGTTCGTGCACACCGTGATCGATGACCACTCCCGGGTGGCCTACGCCGAGGTCCACGACGACGAGACCGCCGTGACCGCCATCGGGGTGCTGCGCCGGGCGGTGGCCTGGTTCGCCGCCCGCGACGTGGTGGTCGAGCGGGTGCTGTCTGACAACGGCAGCGCCTACCGCTCGCACGCCTGGCGCCACGCCTGCGCCGAGCTCGGTGTCACCCCGAAGCGGACCCGGCCCTACCGACCCCAGACCAACGGGAAGATCGAACGCTTCCACCGCACCCTCGCCGCCGGTTGGGCGTTCCGACGCCTCTATCTCAGTGAATCCCAGCGCCGGAAGGCGCTACCGGGCTGGCTACACGAGTACAACCACCA
>NZ_JBHSIR010000106.1:0-720 GCF_042653605.1 Pseudonocardia sp. GCM10023141 | reverse complement strand
GTGGCCGCTGGTCACCGGGGGTGATGGGCGGCGCGGTGGTTGGGGTTGGTCAGGCGGCGGTTCCCTTCTTCGCGGCGCGGGTGGCGCGGAGCCGGTAGGAGTCGGTGCCCGTGGCGATGATGTGGGCTCGGAAGGTGAGCCGGTCGACCACGGCGGCGGCGAGGCGTGGGTCGGTGAAGGTGCGGCCCCATTCGGAGAACGGGGCGTTGCTGGCGCAGGCGATGGAGGCTTTCTCCTCGCGGGCGGTGATGATCTGGAACAGCAGTTCGGCGCCGCGGGGGTCGAGGTGGACGTAGCCGACCTCGTCGAGGCAGAGCAGATCGAGGCGGGCGTAGCGGCCGACGACGCGGGAGAGTTGTTTGTCATCAGCGGCCTCGACGAGTTCGTTGACCAGGGCGGCGGTGGTGACGTAGCGGACCCGGCGGCCGGCCTCGGCGGCGGCGGTCCCCAGGCCGATGAGGAGATGGGTTTTGCCGGTGCCGGAGTCCCCGAGCAGCACGACGGGTTCCCCGGCGTCGATCCAGGCCCCGGCGGCGAGGTGCGCGAGGGTGGCCGGGGGCAGCGACGGGTGGGCGTGCAGGTCGAAATCGGCCAGCCGCTTGGAGCGGGGGAACTTGGCTTCGTTGACCCGGCGGATCCGGCGCCGCGAGTCGCGGTCGTCGCACTCGGCGGTGAGGACCTCGGCGAGATAAGCCTTGTGCGACAGCCGTTCCCGGGCGG
>NZ_JBHSIR010000104.1:0-1373 GCF_042653605.1 Pseudonocardia sp. GCM10023141 | reverse complement strand
GCACCGATCAGTACCCGGGTCCCCGCGCCGTCACCGAGGGCGCGTCGTGCGGCGTCCCAGAACACCTGATGGCCCTCGGTGAAGGTGCCGGCGGCCCGTGCTGCGGCCAGCGCGGTCGCTCCGGCCAGCGCGCCGGGCTTGCGGTGAAGGATCTCCAGGTAGTGGTCCAGCAACAGGTCCTCGCTGCCTTTGTGCAGGCTGCGCGGGTGCCGGGCCACGATCACCCCGCCGGCGTGGACGACGACGGTGCTCGCTCCGAGACGGGCCTCGACCCGGCGCCCGGCCAGCCGGGCGGGCACCGAGTAGTAGGACTGGCGCACGCAGATCCGGGCCTTCGCGTCCACCCGGCAGGTCAACGGCGCGGTCACGTCGAACACCCCGCCCGGGAGCGGGCGCAGCACCTGCAGCTCGCGGGCGCCAGCCTGCCCGACGGTCTCGACCCGGGCGGCGATCCGCCGCCCGTCATCCAGCTCGTCGGCCGCGGCCAGTGTCGCGTTGAGCGCGGCCAACGACTCGGCGTGCGGGACCGGGGTCAGATGGCGGCGGCGGAACCGGCCGATCTCCCCCTCGACCCCGCCCTTCTCGTGCGCCCCTTGGATGCCGGGCAGGCAGAAGAACGAGTCATAGCCGTAGTGGCTGCGCAGCCCGACGAAGCGTTCGTTCTCCCACCGGCCCCGCCCGAGCAGCACCCGGATCACCGCGGGGGTCAGGTTGTCGTAGCGGATCATCCCGGTCGGCACCCCACCCAGCACCGTGAACGCGCGGACGTGTCCGTCGAGAAAGGACTCCTGGGACTGGTTGGCATACGCGATGTGCACGGCCTTGCCCGAGTGCGACAGCCGCAGCACGAACATCCACAGCTTCACCACGATCCCGGCGATCACCGCCCGGAACTCCCCGAAGTCGACCTCGGCCTCGACTCCGGGCGGGTGGGTCTGGGGGACCATCACCTGGCGGCGGTCGAGCCCGACCTCGATCTTCAGCGCCGCGACCATGGCGCGCACGCTCGACTCGGCCACCTGCGCTCCTTCCTCCTCGATCAGTCGCTGCCACACCCGCCGGGCGGTGTGGCGCTGCTTGCGCGGCGCGTCCAGGTCCGCGACCAGCCAGCCGCGGACCGTGGCTGCGTGCGGGCCCAGCGCGGGCGAGACCCGCACCGGCGCCTTCGGCGCCGGCGGCACCGCGTCCGCGAGGGCTTGGCGGACCGTGCGACGGTGCACCCGATGCCGTGCGGCGAGCGCGCGGACCGACAACCCCTCATCGCGCTGGTCACGTCGGATACGTTCGAACTGCTCCACTCTCGACTTCTCCTTCAGAGCACTTGCCTTCCGTGATCGCCTTGGCAGACGTCACGGACAGTAAGTGCAGGTAGG
>NZ_JBHSIR010000103.1:0-544 GCF_042653605.1 Pseudonocardia sp. GCM10023141 | reverse complement strand
CGGCGCCACCACCCCCGCCGCCGCCCCGGCCAGCGCCCCCGCCGCCGCCGCACCCACCAGCGCCGCAGCCACCGCCGCCACCGACGGCGTCACCACCAACGCCGACGTCTTCGGCCCCGCCTGCGGCATGCTCCCCCAGGGCGACGCCCCCGGCTCCCTCAACAACATGGGACCCGCCAAGGTCGCCACCGCAGCCAGCACCAACCCGCTGCTCACCACCCTCGTCACCGCCGTCGGCAAGGTCCCCGGCCTCGCCGACACCCTCAACGCCCAGAAGGCCATCACCGTCTACGCCCCCTACAACGACGCCTTCGCCGAGGTCCAGAAGTCCGTCGGCGACGCCGCCTTCACCGCACTCCTGTCCGACCCCGCCAAGCTCGGCGCCCTGCTCTCCTACCACGTCGTCGGCACCCGCTACGACGCCGCAGGCCTGGTCAAGGCCGGTAAGACCACCGAGCTCGCCGGCGGCGACGTCACCATCGGCGGCACCGCCACCGCACCCACACTGACCTCCGGCGCCGGCACCCAGGCCAAGGTCCTCTGC
>NZ_JBHSIR010000102.1:0-790 GCF_042653605.1 Pseudonocardia sp. GCM10023141 | reverse complement strand
CTCAGTGGGCGTTGATCGAGCCGCTGTTGCCTGTTCCCGTCGCGTGTTTGGGTGGTCGACCGCCGGTGCATCCGCGCCGGCTGATCGTGGACACGATCTTGTATGTGCTGGTCAGCGGGTGTTCTTGGCGGATGGTTCCGCATGACCTCGCCCCGTGGAACACCGCCTACCAGTGGTTCGCCGACCGCACCGCGGACGGCACGTGGGCGCAGATCCACGAGGTGCTGCGTGACCGGGTCCGAGCCGCAGACGGCCGTGATCCGCAGCCCTCGGCCGCGGTGCTGGACTCGCAGTCGATCAAGTCCAGCGAGGGTGGCGAGCAGATCGGCTACGACGCCGGGAAGCGGGTGCGGGGCCGCAAGCGGCATCTGCTGGTCGACACCATCGGGTTGATGCTGGTCGGGCTGGTGCACTCGGCGTCGGTGCAGGACCGGGCCGGGGCGAAACGGGTGCTGGGCGGTATCCGGGCCCGGTACCCGCTGCTGGGCTTGGTGTGGGTCGATGGCGGCTACGTCAACTCCGTCGATGCTGGACTGGTCGGGTGGGCCCGGGACACCGAGGGCATCGAGATCGTGGCCGTTCCGCGCAATGCGGACGTGAAAGGGTTCCAAGTACTGCCCCGCCGGTGGGTGGTGGAACGAACTTTCGGCTGGTTGACGAGGTGTAGACGATTGGCACGGGACTACGAGCGCAAGACCGCTCATGCTGAGGCGATGATCCAGGTCGCGATGATCCGGCTGATGGCCGCACGGTTGGCCGGTGAGGACATCGATCCGCACGGCCCGATCGA
>NZ_JBHSIR010000101.1:0-656 GCF_042653605.1 Pseudonocardia sp. GCM10023141 | reverse complement strand
CTGCCGTGAGGACCTGTCGTGTCGACGTTGCCGCCCGTGGTGCTCAGCGCCGATGAGCGTGAGTGGCTGAGCAGGCTGGTCAGGACCGGTGCCCATCCCGCGCAGGAAGTCCGTCGCTCCCGGATCTTGCTTGAACTCGATGACAGTCGCCGACGACCCTGCAGTCGTCAGGACATCGCGCAACGGGTCGGTGTCGATCCTCAAACGATCGCTAACGTGGCCAGGGTCTATGCGGAGCGTGGCGGGGATGTCGTTGCGACGATCCAGCGCAAGAAGCGGCTCACCCCACCGGTCGAGCCGAAGATCACCGGTGAGGTCGAGGCCCGAGTGATCGCGCTCGCGTGCTCGACCCCGCCGCCCGGTCAACTGCGCTGGTCGCTGCGACTGTTGGAAAGACACGTCGCGTTGGCCACCGACATCCCGGACATGGACCACTCGACCATCGGGCGGGTGTTAAAAAAACGGCGTTTCGTCCTCACCTGAAGAAATGCTGGACCATCCCACCGACCGCAAACGGTGAGTTCGTCGCGAAGATGGAAGACGTCCTCGCCGTCTACGCCCGCCCCTACGACCCCGCAGTGCCGGTGATCTGCATGGACGAGAAGCCCTACCAACTCCTCGACCACGCCCGCACACCGATCCCGGCCACTCCCGGC
>NZ_JBHSIR010000100.1:0-2363 GCF_042653605.1 Pseudonocardia sp. GCM10023141 | reverse complement strand
GTCTGTTTGGTGCCTCCTGGTTGTCGGGTGCGGGCTTCGCGCATGCGGTAGGACTCGCCGTCGGTGATCACGACGTTGGCGTGGTGTAGGAGCCGGTCCAGCAGGCTCACGGCGGTGGTGTGTTCGGGTAGGAACCGGCCCCAGGCTTCGAAGGGCCAGTGGCTGGCGATGCCCAGGGCGCGGCGTTCGTAGGCGGCGGCGATGAACCGGAACAGCAACTGGGCGCCGGTGTCGTCCAGGGGTGCGAAGCCGACTTCGTCGCAGATGATCAGGTCGTTGCGTAGCAGGGTGTCGATCACGCGTCCGACGCTGTTGTCGGCCAGTCCGCGGTAGAGGGTTTCGACGAGCTCGGCCGCGGTGAAGTAGCGGACTCGATGTCCGGCGGTGACGGCGGCGACGCCGAGTGCGACGAGTACGTGGCTTTTGCCGGTCCCGGCGGGTCCGACGAGGCAGAGGTTCTCCCGGGCGAGGATCCACTCCAACGAGGCGAGGTAGTCGAGGGTGGCGGGGTTGATCGTGGACACGGTGCGGTCGAACTCGTCGAGGGTTTTGACCACGGGGAAGGCTGCGGTCTTGAGCCGGGTGCGGGCGTTGGAGGCGTCGCGGGCGGTGATCTCAGCCTCGACCAAGGTGCGCAGCAGCTCCTCCGGTGCCCACCGCTGGGTCTTCGCGGTGCGCAGCAGTTCCGGGGCGAGTTGACGCATCGCGGCGAGCTTGAGTCGGCGCAGCCCCTCGACCAGATCCGGTGCCAGGACCGGCGCGGTCGTGCTCACGGGGTTCCTCGCGTCGTGGCGCGCAGGGCGTAATCCGACAGCGGTCGGGTCGGGACGCGGGGCAGCTCGAGCACGAGGGCGTCCCCGGCGGTGGTGGGCTGTGGTGTTCCGGCGCCGGCGGCGAGGATGGAGCGCACGTCCGCCGCGCGCCAGCGACCGAACGCGACCGCCCGCGAGAGTGCCTCGAGGAAGACGGGCTCGCCGTGCGCGGCGGCGAGGGTGTTGAGCTCGGCCAGTTCCGGTCCGAGGCGGGTGTTGCCCGCTGCGGCGGCACCGGTGAGGAACGCCTCCGCGGTCTCACCGAGCGCGCAGAACGCCTTCTCTGCCACGGTTTTCGGGCGCACCGCCCGCCGCGGCGCCGGGCGGGGGCCGCCGTAGTGATCGTCGTGGATCGACGCCTCACCGGGGGCGACCAGCAGATGCTCGGCGACCACGTCGCCCTCGCCGGGGCCGGCGATGATCGTCAAGGAGCGGTCGTGATCCACGCGCAGCCGGACCTGGGTGCCGATCAACGCGGTCGGGACGGAGTAGCGCGCTGAGCCGAACCGGACACAGGAGAGCCGATCCACCTTGCGTGACAAGACCGTGCCGATACTGGCCCGCAACGACGGCAACGGTGCCAACAGGTCTCGTTCGATGATCAGCCGCTCGGCCGGGACCGCGCAGATCTGCGAGTGCTCCGCAGCGTTGACCTCAACACACCACGCTGCAGCGGCACGGTTTGCCGCGGCGAGGTCGGGGAACCGGTCACCGGACCCGTCATGGCCGGGGATCATCAGGTCGGTCTTGGCATAGCCGACCAGGTTCTCCACGATCCCCTTCGATTCCGGGTCGGCGGCCTCGCAGAAATCGGGGCGGAACCCGTGATGGGCGGCGAAACGCACGTAGTCGCTGGTGGGCACGACCTTGTTCGCGACCACGCCACCTTTCAGGCATCCCATCCGGTCAGCGAGAACCACGCCGGGGACCCCGCCGAGGGTGTCGAAGCACTCCGCGAGCAGTCCCAGGGTGGTGTCGGCGCGCTCGTTGTCGGCGAAACGCACGAACCGGACCCGGCACCACGCGAGCACCGCGCAGAACACGTGCAACCCGTCCAGCACGCCCCAGTCGATGACCAGATGCTCACCGGGGGACCACACCGCCGGTCGGCGCCCGCGGTGGTTGTCGTTGCGCCACAACGCTTTCCTGGTCGCGACCAGGCGTCGGAGGTTACGAGCGGAACCCTCATAGCCGGCGGCCTTGGCAGCCGGCAGCAGCCGCTTCGCGGTGATCCGGCCGTTGGACTTGGCGACCCGCTCGGTCACCAACGCACTGACGACGTCGTAGTTGTGCTCCCGCGACACGCGGGCCGGGGCGACACCACCGGCCTCGTGGCGGGCGATGACCCGCTTCACCGTCTTCGCTGTGGTGCCGCTGATCAACGCGGCACCACGGTAGGTGCCCACATCTCGGTAGGCAGAAATGATGTCCATCCGTTCCCTCGCAGACTTCAATGGAGTCCCCTGGGCGGTGCGGTGACTGGTTGGCACCGCCACCGTCACCGCCCAGGGCCTCAGCTCCAGATCGACACGACGAGCGAGGGGGTGGGGA
>NZ_JBHSIR010000099.1:0-1363 GCF_042653605.1 Pseudonocardia sp. GCM10023141 | reverse complement strand
CGGCGGGGGTCTTCCAGTCGAGGGTCTTGCGGGGCCTGTTGTTGAGCGCGAGAGCGACGGCTTCGAGATCTTCGGCGGACCAGCGCGAGAGGTCCGTGCCCTTCGGGAAGTACTGCCGCAGAAGCCCGTTGGTGTTCTCGTTCGTCGGCCGTTGCCAGGGCGAGTGGGGGTCGGCGAAGAACACCTTCGTGCCCGTCTCGAGTGCGAACTGGGCGTGTCCGGAGAGCTCTTTGCCGCGATCCCAGGTGAGCGTCTTGCGGAGCTGTTCGGGTAGCGTCGTCATCGACACGGTCAGGGCGGCGTTCATCGCTGCGGCGCCGTATCCGCCCAGCGCGGGACCGTTCTTGACCGGCAGGTTCTCACCCCAGCCCTCCAGTCGCGGCAAGTGCACCAGCAGGGTCGAGCGGCTCTTGCGTTCAACGATCGTGCCGATCGCGGACCGACCGGTGCCGATGATCAAGTCGCCCTCCCAATGCCCGGGAACGGCACGGTCCGACGCCTCTGCGGGGCGCTTCGCGAACACGACATCGGCGGTGACGTGCCCTTGCGGGCGATTCTGCGCTCGAGCCCGCGGCTGCCGCAGCGCACGGCCTGTTCGCAGGCAGGCGACGAGTTCGCGTTTGAGCGCGCCACGCCCTTGAATGAACAGCGACTGGTAGATCGCTTCGTGGCTGATGCGCATGGACTCATCATCGGGGAAATCGACCTTCAACCGGTGCGAGATCTGCTCCGGACTCCACGCGGTCGCCCACCGCCGATCCTGCCGATGCGGCTTGTTCAGCCCCTTCCATGCCGGCGGCTCCGGCCCGACGACGACGCTGCCGTCCGGCCGGCGAACGCTCCCGGCGAGCCGCTCCTGCACGTACTCCCGCAGCTCGTCGTTGCTCGCGAGCTTCGCGGTCTTCGGTCGTTTCGTCGCCTGCTGGGCCTTCCACTGCGCCACCAGCGCTCGGTACTCCGGCTTCCCGCCCCGCGTGGCCGCGTTGCGGCGCAGCTCGCGAGAGACCGTCCCGGGATCGCGACCGATCCTGCGCGCGATCTCACGCACGCCGACCTTCTTCGCGCGCAGCAGCGCGATCTCCTCGCGCTCCTCGAAGGACAGGTAGCGGCCGCTGGGCTCGACCAGTGAAAGCGGTGGCATACCGCCAGCGTGGCGAAACCACCGTGCACCGACCGGCACGGACACGCCCACCTTCAGCGCCGCCTCGGCTGTGGTGATGCCCGTCGCGATCAACCGCCAGAACTGCCGCTGCACCGCACGCGAGGGCTCAGGCCGCCCGGGCGAACGCATCGGGGGCCGCAACGCCCGATCCGAGCGCCACTGACGTCGCGCTCCTTCGGGCACCTCGCTCGTCTTCGCGAT
>NZ_JBHSIR010000098.1:0-1361 GCF_042653605.1 Pseudonocardia sp. GCM10023141 | reverse complement strand
CCGACGCTGTCAAGGTGACGCTCGGCCCGCGTGGCCGCAACGTTGTCCTGGAGAAGAAGTGGGGCGCGCCCACCATCACCAACGATGGTGTGTCGATCGCCAAGGAGATCGAGCTCGAGGACCCCTGGGAGAAGATCGGGGCCGAGCTCGTCAAGGAAGTTGCGAAGAAGACCGACGACATCGCCGGTGACGGCACCACCACCGCCACGGTGCTGGCGCAGGCACTGGTGCGCGAGGGTCTGCGCAACGTGGCCGCGGGTGCGAACCCGATGGCGCTCAAGCGGGGCATCGAGAAGGCCGTCGAGGCTGTCTCCGAGGCGCTGCTGAAGTCGGCGAAGGAGGTCGAGACCAAGGAGCAGATCGCTGCTACCGCCTCGATCTCGGCTGCTGACTCCACGATCGGCGAGCTCATCGCCGAGGCGATGGACAAGGTCGGCAAGGAAGGCGTCATCACGGTCGAGGAGAGCCAGACCTTCGGTCTGGAGCTCGAGCTGACCGAGGGCATGCGCTTCGACAAGGGCTACATCTCGCCCTACTTCGTCACCGACGCCGAGCGCATGGAAGCCGAGCTGGAGGACCCCTACATCCTCCTGGTCAGCTCCAAGATCGCCACGGTCAAGGACCTGCTCCCGCTGCTGGAGAAGGTCATGCAGGGCGGCAAGCCGCTGGCGATCATCGCTGAGGACGTCGAGGGCGAGGCTCTTGCCACGCTCGTCGTCAACAAGATCCGCGGCACCTTCAAGTCCGTCGCCGTCAAGGCGCCGGGCTTCGGTGACCGTCGCGAGGCGATGCTGACCGACATGGCCATCCTCACCGGTGGCGAGGTCATCTCGGAGAAGGTCGGCCTCAAGCTCGAGAACGCCGACCTGTCGCTGCTGGGCACCGCGCGCAAGGTCGTCGTCTCCAAGGACGAGACCACCATCGTCGACGGCGGCGGCGACGCCGACGCGATCGGCGGCCGGGTCAACCAGATCCGTTCCGAGATCGACCGCACCGACTCCGACTACGACCGCGAGAAGCTGCAGGAGCGCCTGGCCAAGCTGGCCGGCGGTGTTGCGGTCATCAAGGCCGGAGCGGCCACCGAGGTGGAGCTCAAGGAGCGCAAGCACCGCATCGAGGACGCCGTTCGCAACGCGAAGGCCGCCGTCGAAGAGGGCATCGTCGCCGGTGGCGGCGTGGCTCTCATCCAGGCCGGTGCTGGCCTGTTCGAGGGTCTCGGTCTCGACGGTGACGAGGCCACTGGCGCCAACATCGTCAAGGTGGCGCTCGAGGCTCCGCTCAAGCAGATCGCCATCAACGCCGGCCTCGAGGGTGGCGTTGTCGCGGAGAAGGTGCGCGGCCTGCCCGCCGGTCACGGCCTC
>NZ_JBHSIR010000097.1:0-743 GCF_042653605.1 Pseudonocardia sp. GCM10023141 | reverse complement strand
GGCGTGGCCGTGTTCGTCGCGGGGCAGCGGCTCGTCGGGGTCTTCCAGCTCGAAGTAGGTGGAGGTGGTGTCGAAGAACAGCAGGTCGACCTCGAGGTTGAGCAGGTTCGCGACCTGGCCGAACACCTCCCGTTCCAGGTGGTCGGCCGCGTCGTGGAGCCAGTCCATCGCCCGGTAGCAGACATCGTCGCTGGTCTCGGGCAGCCCGTCGATGTGCACGTCGTGGGTGATCCAGTCCGCGGCGGCCAGCTTCGAGGACGGGGCGAGTGCCCGGTTGGCGACGAGGGCGAACAGCACCCGCTCGAACGGGGAGCTGACCCGCCGCTTGGCGAGCAGCTTGGTCATCGCGGTGTCGATGCCCAGCCGGCGCCACAGCCCGTCGAGCACATCGGTGCCGCCGAGTGGACGCGAGCAGATCAAGCTCAGATCCGACCCGCCGGTGGCCCTCAACGCGGCGGCCGGGTCGAGCAACCGTGACAGCGACACGATCAGCCGCTCGATCGCCGCGGTGTCGACCTGGTCGGTCCGCCCGAAGCTGTAGAGGATCTTGGTGCGGGAGGTCCGGGCGGCGGGGTCCCAGTCGTTGTGGACCAGCTGCAGATACGACACCCGGGTCCCGTTGCGGTTCTCTCGCTTCACCTCCCGCAAGAACATGTCCCAGACCATAACGGCATCTGTGCAGCTCAAGCAACTATGGGTGTCCGATTCGTGTACTAGGGGTTCGCGAGGTGGAACGCTAGACG
>NZ_JBHSIR010000096.1:0-917 GCF_042653605.1 Pseudonocardia sp. GCM10023141 | reverse complement strand
CTCCCGTGATCATGGCTGAGTGAGCGGGAGAATGACTTCGCAGGGTCCTGAGCTGGGGAAACGAGGCCAGATGCTACGGACGCGAGCAGCCGAGGTGAGCCTGTGGGAGGCCCTGCTTCCCGATGAGGTGCTGCGGCTGCCCGAGGAGCTGGCTCGGGTCGACGCACTGTTGGACGATCCGGTGTTCTTTGCCCCGTTCAGGCCGTTCTTCGACCCGCGGCTGGGCCGGCCATCCACGCCGATGGAGGTCTACCTGCGGTTGATGTTCCTCAAGTTCCGCTACCGCCTGGGTTAGGAAACCCTGTGCCGCGAGGTGTCGGATTCGATCACGTGGCGGCTGTTCTGTCGGATCCCGATCGATGGCCGGGTGCCGCACCCGACCACGCTGATGGAGCTCACCACCCGTTGTGGCACCGCCGCGGTCGACGGGTGCAACGAAGCGTTGCTGGCGAAGGCGGCGCAGGCGAAGCTGCTGCGCACGTCGCGGCTGCGCGCCGACACCACCGTCGTCCCCGCCGATGTGGCCTACCCAACCGACTCCGGGCTGCTGGCCAAGGCGGTGCGCCGGATCGCTGCGGCCGGTCGGCGGATCCAGGCCGCCGGCGGAGCAACCCGCACCACGGCGGGTGAGCCTGCGCGACTCCGACGCGCGCCCGATCGCGAAGGGCCGGCTCGGGCGCCCGGTCGAGTTCGGCTACAAGGGCCAGGTCGTGGACAACGACGACGGTGTCGTGCTCGACCACACTGTCGAACGGGGCAACCCTGCCGATGCACCACAACTCGCCCCCGCGGTCGAACGGGTGATCCGCCGGACCGGGCGGAAACCGCGCACCGTCACCGCCGATCGCGGCTACGGCGAGGCCAGTGTCGAAAACGATCTACACGATCTCGGGGTCCGCACCGTGGTGATCCCCCGC
>NZ_JBHSIR010000095.1:0-757 GCF_042653605.1 Pseudonocardia sp. GCM10023141 | reverse complement strand
CTCCAGCTCGACCCGCATCCCGCGGACCTTGACCTGGTAGTCCGCGCGCCCGACGAACTCCAACATCCCGTCGGCCGTCCAACGACCCAGATCACCGGTGCGGTAGAGCCGCTCACCCGGGCCGCGGAACGGATCGGCGACGAACCGTCTCGCCGTCAGCGCGGGGGAACCCACGTAGCCACGGCCCAGCGGCAACCCGCCGACATACAACTCACCCACCACACCCGGCGGCACCGCCACCAACCCAGAATCCAACACATACGTCCGCGTATTCGGATTCGGCGCACCAATCGTCACCCGATCCCGCCGCGCCCCACCCCGATACGCCAGATGCGACACCCCGATCGTCGCCTCCGCCGGACCATAACCATGATGCATCACCACATCCGCAAAAACCAACCGGAACCGATCGAACAACTCCGGCGTCAACACCTCACCACCACACCACACATGCCGCAACACACCCGCCGCCCCACCCACAGCCGGCATCCGCAACCACATGTCCAACATCGACGACACCACATACACAAACGAAACGCGCTCCCGCACCACCAGATCCAGCAGATACTCCGCATCCCGCTCACCACCCGGCTCCGCCACCACCACCACACCACCAGTGGCCAACGGCAAGAACACCTCATTCACCGAAATATCAAACCCCATCGGCGCCTTGAACAACGCCCCATCCCCCGGACCAAAACCCAACAAACCCCGCTGCCACCGCAACCGCGACGCAATCGACCAATGCCGAATCATC
>NZ_JBHSIR010000094.1:0-1284 GCF_042653605.1 Pseudonocardia sp. GCM10023141 | reverse complement strand
CCCCACCGGGCCATCGCCCTGCTCGCTCGACCGTGAAGGTCCGGCATGAGTTCTGCGAGGTCCGGTGGCCCAGGACGCGCTGACTGGCTACAGGGCTGTGCGCCATCGAGCGCCGATCAGTGAGCGACCGGCTGCCGCGTCCCGGGACCACCGGGTGTCTTCCCCCTGCGCCAACAGCGAGGAGACGACCATGAGTGTCGCAGGAGTAACGACCGATCCAGCCGAAGGTCCGCGACCCACTGCAGGAGTGGACTGGGCCAAAGACGATCACGCCATCGCGATCGTTGCCGCCGATGGTGAGCAGTTGCAGCGATTCTCCATCACTCATGACACGTCCGGGCTGCGCACCATGGTGCGACGCCTGCTGGCGGCCGGGGTGGTCGAGGTCGGCATTGAACGTCCCGACGGTCCGGTCGTGGACGCGTTGCGTCAAGCTGGGCTGACCGTGTTCGTGATCCCGCCCGGCCAGCTCAAGAATCTGCGTAGCCGCTACGGCTCGGCGGGCAACAAGGACGACCGGTTCGACGCCTTCGTCCTGGCCGATGTGGTGCGCACCGACCGGCACCGGCTGCGCCCCCTGCTGGTCGACACCCCGGCCACCATCGCGCTGCGCCAGAGCGTGCGCGCACGCCGTGACCTGGTCGCGCACCGTGTCGCAGTCGCCAACCAGCTGCGCGCACACCTGCAGATCGTGTTCCCCGGCGTGGTCGGTCTGTTCCGCGACCTGGACTCCGAGATCAGCCTGCGGTTCCTGGAACGCTTCGACTGTCAAGAACGCGCGGACTGGCTCTCGGTCAAACGCTTGAGCATCTGGCTGGTCTCGGTCGGCTACTGCGGCCGCATCGACCCCGCCGTCCTGCATGCCCGCCTCGCTGGGGCGCCCTGCGGCCACACCGGACCCGATGCCGCCTCCAGCGCCGCGGTCACCGGCGCATTCGTGGCCGTGTTGCGCACTCTCACCACTGAGATCGCCTGCCTGGCCGAGCGCATCAGCGAGCAACTCGACCTGCACCCCGACAAGGAGATCTTCACCAGCCTGCCCCGCTCCGGACGTGTGCGCGCCGCCCGATTGCTGGCCGAGATCGGTGACGCCCGCGGCCGGTTTCCCAGCGCCGACTCCCTGGCCTGCCTGGCCGGCGTCGCGCCCTCGACCCGTCAGTCCGGCAAGGTCCGCGCCGTCAGCTTCCGCTGGGCCGCAGACAAGCAACTGCGCGACGCGATCTGCGACTTCGCCGGTGACAGCATCAAGGCCAACCAATGGGCCAACGATCTTTACCGGCGCGC
>NZ_JBHSIR010000093.1:0-2102 GCF_042653605.1 Pseudonocardia sp. GCM10023141 | reverse complement strand
GTGCTGAAAGTGGAGGACTGGGCAGAGATCCGTCGGCTGCACCGAGCCGAGGGCGTGCCGATCAAGGAGATCGCCAGGCTGCTCGGGCTGGCACGCAACACCGTCCGCGCAGCGTTGCGGTCGGAGCGGCCACCGCGCTACGAACGACCTGCTCGAGGCTCGGTGGCCGACCCGTTTGAACCAGCGATCCGGGCGCTACTGGCCCGCTATCCGAGGATGCCGGCACCGGTGATCGCGGAACGGGTCAACTGGCCGCATTCACTGACCCCGTTGAAGAACCGGTTACGCGATATCCGCCCGGAGTACATCGGAATCGACCCGGCTGACCGCGTGGTATACGAGCCCGGGCAGATCACGCAATGCGACCTGTGGTTCCCCGAGACGAAGATTCCCGTCGGACGCGGCCAAGAAAGGATACTTCCCGTGCTCGTGATGACGTTAGGGTTCTCCCGGTTTCTGACCGCAACGATGATCCCGTCCCGCCAGGCCGGGGATATCCTGTCCGGCATGTGGTCGTTAATCTCACAGGTCGGGCGGGTGACCACAACATTGGTGTGGGATCGTGAATCAGCAATCGGTGGCACCGGCCGCGTGACCGCACCGGCAGCAGCCTTTGCCGGAACCCTCGCGACACGGATCCGCCTGGCCCCGCCACGAGACCCAGAGTTTAAGGGTATCGTCGAACGCAACAACGGATACTTCGAGACATCATTCCTACCCGGGCGCGAGTTCGCCTCACCGGAACACTTCAACACGCAACTCGGGGACTGGCTAGTCCGGGCTAACCAGCGCACGGTGCGTTCCCTTCAAGGCCGACCGGTGGATTTCCTGGAAACCGACTACCAGTCGATGATCCCGTTACCGCCGATCGAGCCACCGATCGGACTGACACATCGGATCCGGCTGGCCCGGGACTACTACGTTCGCCTCGACACCGTCGACTACTCCGTCGACCCCCGCATGATCGGCCGGTTCGTCGACGTCACCGCCTCACCCGCCGAGGTCATCGTTTTCTGCCAGGGCCAGGTCGTGGCGCAGCACCGCAGATCCTGGGCCAAACAGGCGGTGATCACCGACCCCCAACACGTCATCCACGCACGGCAGATGCGCCGCGACCTCACCCGCGAACGCCACAGTGGACAGACCACCACGACCAGCGACCGGCAGCACGATGACGGGCACATCGTCGAACTCCGCGCCCTCCCGGACTACGACGCACTATTCGGCGTCGACTTCACCCCAACACCCATTCCGCCCATGCCGTCACCACCCGACACCACGGAAAGGGAAACCACCCCATCATGATCACAACAACCCCGCGAGCTCCCGGCCCACCAGACCAGATCGCGTCAATGATCGCCTACCTCACGCGTGTGCTGAAGATACCAACGATCAGCAAATCCTGGGAAGACCTCGCCGCTCAAGCCCGCGACGAAAACTGGTCCCACGAAGAGTACCTCGCCGCGCTCCTGCAACGTCAAGTGGCCGACCGTGAATCCGCAGGATCGATCATGCGGATCCGGACCGCGCACTTCCCCGCAGTCAAAACGCTGGAGGACTTCAACCTCGATCACCTCCCCTCCCTGCGCCGGGACGTCCTCGCGCACCTGGCCACTGGCACATTCGTGGCGAAATCCGAGAACGTGATTCTGCTCGGCCCGCCCGGGATCGGGAAAACCCACATCGCGATCGGTCTCGGCGTCAAAGCAACCCACGCCGGCTACTCCGTGCTGTTCGACACCGCCAGTAACTGGATCGCCCGACTCACCACCGCACACAATTCCGGACAGCTCGACATCGAGCTGAGGAAGATCCGCCGCTACAAGCTGATCATCATCGACGAGGTCGGCTACATCCCGTTCGACCAGGACGCCGCGAACCTGTTCTTCCAACTCATCGCGTCCCGCTACGAGCAAGGCTCAGTCATGGTCACCTCGAACCTGCCCTTCGGACGGTGGGGCGAGACCTTCTCCGACGACATCGTCGCCGCAGCCATGATCGACCGCCTCGTCCACCACGCCGAGGTCCTCACCCTCACCGGCGACTCCTACCGCACCCGCCAACGCCGCGAGCTCCTCACCAAGGACAACCGCGCCAGCAAC
>NZ_JBHSIR010000092.1:0-509 GCF_042653605.1 Pseudonocardia sp. GCM10023141 | reverse complement strand
ATCGCGGCGGCGTGCAGGGCGTAGAGCTGCGAGATCTGCCGCCACGTCGCCTGCAGGACATCCACCTTGTCGACCTGCGGAACCGCAGCGAAATCCAGCGCGGTCAGAGCAGCGAGCAGCTCGGGCCCCGGCGGCAACGCCGCGATCCCCCGAACCTGCTGCTCAACCACCATGAATCGACCATACGTTCGACCACCGACAAAACCAGGCCTCCCCAACCGAACCCGGCCGGACCCGGGCAGAAAATCTTGAAACTCGCCACCCGACCCGACACCGTCCCCACCGCGCCAACCTCGTAGCCACCGCGCCAACATCTCGACATCGGCGCGGTGGCCAACGGGTTGGCGCCGTCAGACCGGACCCCACGCCAACAGCACCTGCTCCGGTTTCGACGGGCCTATCCGTCCCCATTCGCAGGCCGATCTGTCGCAACTCGCGGGCCCATCCATCGCAACTCGCGCGCTGACCTGCACCACCTCACCCCGCAGACAACGCCTGACCCACCTTCG
>NZ_JBHSIR010000091.1:0-8744 GCF_042653605.1 Pseudonocardia sp. GCM10023141 | reverse complement strand
GCAGCGTGAAGATCACGCTGAGCCGATCTTGGTCCACCCGCGGCTTACACGGATGCCGTGACACGCCCCCAAGTCGACCCGGACGCTAGCCGACGAGTTGACCCGGGCCGGGCACAAGGTATCGGCCGACACCGTCGGTGACCTGCTACGGGAAGAGGGCTTCAGCCTCCAAGGCAACGCCAAGACGATCGAGGGCAACCAGCACCCGGACCGCGACGCGCAGTTCCGCTACCTCAACGAGCACGCCAAGGCCTACCAGGCGGCCGGGGACCCGGTGGTCAGCGTGGACACCAAGAAGAAGGAGCTGGTCGGCCAGTACCGCAACGCGGGCCGGCAGTGGCTTCCCACGGGCGAGCCGGTCGCGGTGCAGACCCACGATTTCCCCGATCGGGAGCTGGGCAAGGCCATCCCCTACGGGATCTACGACCTGGGCGCGAACACCGGCTGGGTCAGCGTCGGCACCGACCATGACACCGCCGCGTTCGCCGTGGCCTGCCTGCGTCGCTGGTGGGACGCGGTGGGCCGGACCGGCTACCCGCACTCGCACCGACTGCTGATCACCGCGGATGCGGGCGGCTCCAACGGCTACCGCACTCGCGCGTGGAAGGCCGAGCTCGCGGCCCTGGCGGTGGAGACCGGCCTGGAGATCACCGTGTGCCACCTCCCGCCCGGCACGTCCAAGTGGAACAAGATCGAGCACCGGCTGTTCTCCCACATCACCATGAACTGGCGGGGCCGGCCCCTGTCCAGCCACGAGGTCATCGTGAACAGCATCGCCGCGACCACCACCCGTTCCGGGCTCACCGTCGCGGCCGAACTCGACACCGACACCTACAAAACCGGCGTCCGCATCAGCGACGGACAGATCGACGCCCTGCCGCTGGCCCGCCATGACTGGCACGGCGACTGGAACTACACCCTGCACCCCGAGGCCTACCCACAGATCCCCGTCACTGCCCCCGGTCCATTCGACCAGCCCAGCCCCGACATGGCCTGGCTGTGCCACGCCGCGGTGACCGGACTACCCGCCTCAGATTGGGACGCGCTGATCACCACAATCACCACGCTGCACCAGGAGCAGCGGGAAGCTGAGCTGGACAGACGACGCGGCCACCGTCCCCGAAAGACCCGCTCCGGCGCCGGACGTCGCCCCATCCTCACTCTCGCCGACCGCCTACTGGCCACCGTCCTGCACCATCGGCTCGCCCTGCCCCAGGTCGCCGTCGCCGCCCTGTTCAGCGTCCGCCCCGAGACCATCAACCGGCGAATCCGCGACACCCGATACCTGCTGGAACAGGCGGGCCACACCATCCATCCCGCCGCCCAACCACTGGCCACGCTCGACGACCTCTATGACTTCGCCCGCACGGCAGGCCTCACCATCCCGTCACGAATCATGACCGCGAGTTAATGATCTGCAAGCCCTAACTCCGCGGCATTGCATCGCGTAGCGACGCGCAACGCCAGTGGAGCGCCCTTGACGGTGAGTGCGGCCGTCTAAGCCAAGGGCCGACAGGCCCCGCCGCAGGCGTCCACCAGGTACTTCTCACGGCCCGCGCGGCCATGAGCGCCTATCAGTGCTCTGGCTCCTCGATCAGCGCAGGGACACGCTGCCAGTGCCAGAGGTCGAGCGCTCAGCTCTGGGGCTGTTGTTCGGTCGCCCCACGGACGGGGTCAGTTGACGGCGAGGGTCCGGACCCGGTCGATATCGATCCGTTGGTGCCGTTGCCCGAGCGGGCCGTCCGCGACGCTGTACTCAACCACGACCGGGTGGCGGTCGCGGTGCTGGACCAGCGCGATCCGCCACTGGCCCGGCATCGGTTGGCACACCGCGTCGATGACGCCTGCCGGCTGACCTGGCGCAACACCCCTGACCTGAACACCGTCGGATTGGATCATGGGCCAGTGGGCGCTCGCGACCCGCACAGGCGTGTCGGTCGATCGGGGGACAACAGCCTCACCCGGCGCATCGACCAGCACGTGGACAGATGCGTCCGCAGGCCAGCGCGAGAGTTGGGGACATCGCAGACACCGAGTCCGCGCCCCACCGAGGAGCCACCAGCCATGATCACCAACGCCATCGTCCGCGGTGCATCCACTCTCGCCATCGCCGGACTGCTCGCCGGCTTCGCCGCCACCAGCGCCCAGGCCGCCACCCCCACCACGACAACCGCCCCCGTCGCGCTGACCGCCCAGACCACCGCGGCCAGCAGCCCGTCCGGGCCCGGTCACCTCACGCCGGCACCGCAGATCAGCAAGCACTTCACCATCAAGAACCAGGTCGCGGCAGGCACCATGAAGCTGGTCAGCGCTACCGGCGACGACGAAGGCAAGCCGGCCGACGGCAGCACCATGGACGAGGGCAGCACCCAGGGGTTCGAGGTCCAGTACAGGGCCGGCAACATCGGCATCATCAACGCCACCTACGACATCTACGACATCGGCCGCCCCACCAAGAAAGACACCATCACCGTCCGCATGACCTACGACTGGACCGGCGAGACCAGCATGGCCATCACCAGCCGCAGCGGAGACAACGCCTCCCACTACACCCTGCTCACGCCCAACGACTCCACCGACGCGTGGATCGAGTTCACCTGATCCGCCGGCCCCCAGCACTACCGGTGGGGCGCCCACGTTTACCCCGCTGTTACGGCGGCGTCGCCCATCACCACGCTGCCGGAGCCCGGCATCGTCCAGACCGCGGGGCCTCGTCACCGGTGACGAACCTGCTGATCACCGCAGGTCAGCTAAGGACCGCAGCTCATCGGGGTGACTCCCGCGGTTCATCCCTGTCCTCGCCGCGCTGCGGATTCCATGACCCGGGCAGGACGCCCTTGAACCCGCCCCGGCAGGGTGCCGCGACATCACATGCTGTCTGACCACCACCGAAGGCCGCGGCACGCCCGGCCTGACCAAACGGCTGGCAGCGGGCACAGGGCGGTGCAGCGTTCGCCCGGTTCCTCCTGCAGTCGGCGGAAGGGCGAAACCCGTGGCACGCCGGTGGCGCCGGCCATACCGCATCGCCGCCGTGCTCCGCCCGGCGAAGGCGGCCGCGACCGGCCCTCCGCATCCCGCACGGGCGTCGCCCTCACCGGCCGGACCGGACCGGCATGGTCAGAGAGCGATCGCCACGAGAGAGGTCCCGGGCCAACGAGCCAGGCCCGTGTCTACTCGACGTCGTCGGGGGCGGGCTTGGCCGGATGGTCATACGCTCCGTCAAGGCCTTCACCCGTTCGACCAGCGCAGCCCGCACAGCTCCCCACGCCGAGCGCCGGTCGTCATGGTCAGCCAGACAGGCATCCCCCAGCCCGGGTCCTCCCACGCCCCCTCCACGATCAAGGCCGCCTCCTCGGGCGTCGGAGGCTGCGGATCGGGCTGTTTCGCGGCAGGAGGGTCGATCAGCAGGACCGGGTTCTCTGCCACCCACCGCCACCGCACCCCCTTCTCGTAGGCCGCACGGAGGATGAAGTGGATGTGGCGGATCGTCGTCGACGACAACGGATTGCAGACATGCGGCCGGCACCGCTTGTCGCACACGTGCTCGCGGGGCGTCCGGTGGTCGACCAGGCCGCGCTTGGACCGGCAGTGGGTCCGGCAGCGCCGCAACTCCGCATACAGCGAGTCGAGCACCTCGACGTCCATACCTCCGGCCTCGAGCCGGCCCACGAACGGTCGCACGTGCTTCTCCAGGTACTTCGCGTACATCTGCCGCGTGCCCTCGCCGACGTCGAGGGTCTCGAGGTAGCGGTCGAGCAGCTGATCCAGCGTTGCGCTCGTGCGAGGGTTCCGCCGCTCGTCGATCTGGGTTGAGGAACCCGCGCGTGATGCGCTCCGCCTCGGCGGCAGCGTCCGGGCCGGCCGGCATTGTCTGCCTCAGATAGAGGCGGCGACCGGTCAGCGGAATCGATCCCCGTGTACACGGAGACACGCAAAGCGCCGCTCGGCAGCTCGCGGATGCTGCCCTGCGCCCGCTTGCGGCGGCGGTGAGGGGCTGGCATGCAGCGGACGCTAGGACGCGTTCGCATCACGTTTGATACCACGGACACGAACCCGCAGGTCAGCGCCTTGCAAATGTCCTGGTCACAGGGGTGGGCGCGGCAGGGTTCGAACCTGCGACCGCTCGGGTGTAAAGGGCGCGCCCAGCGCCGACCACGGCCTCTACCTGCGGCAACAGCCACAACATGGCCACCTGGACCATCGCCGGCCGCACCCGTATACCGGACTTCGCGTCACAACATGCGTCACGCCCGACTCATCCCTGGTCTGATACTTAGACCAACCTAGCGTTCCTGCCGTTTGATGGGCCCACACGGCGGCGAAGATACAGACATGCTCGGACGATCCTTGGACGAACCACTGACCGATGCCGCGCGATGATATTCACGATTTTGTGCCAGAGTCCGTGGACGGCGAATCCGATCATCGCGGCCCTAGGAGAATCGCCTCGTCAGCTCCGCCGAATCTGCATTGACCAAATATGCGCGAACTGCGCTTCGACGTCGGCGGCGCGTTCGTCCAGTTCGAACTCGAGCCCCTTGAGAATCCCACCCACCGCGGCGGCAACCTCTGCACTCACCTCTGCTATCAATGCAACAACTTCGCGCGCCGCTAGCGAAGCAATGAAATCAATCGCCGCCCCCCTCGCAGTGTATATAGCTCTTTCCTCATCCACATTCAACTGAAGCTCGGCCAATATTTGGCGTGCCGAGGGCCATTCCTCGATTTTGCGCGCGTGCGCAAACTCGCCCAAGGCTCGATTCAGCAAATTGAGACGCTTCCATCCGGCCTCATAAATCCAATCGCGCGGCGTAGATTGCGGTCGCGATTCTAGGACTTCAGCCTTTGAAGGCTTCCTGCGCCAGGTACGCAACCGTGCCACATACTCAAGACTGCTACGCAGGATAGCCATCGCTCTATCATCGTCCTCCAACCAAAGCCAGTAGGCGGACCTCAGGCTCGACGCGAGCGCGGAAGCAGCCCTCTTCACTCCGGGGACCTGATGCCAGACCGCCAGCAAACTAGTCGCTTCAGTCAATATAATCCACTTTGACGATCGGCCCGCTAGTGAATCAATGTTGAAATCCGCTCCCATCAACTCCCGCTCAGTTGCCAAACCGTGAATTGCCAAATTGATACTACGCTGCCGATGCCAGCAGAATGCTCGCACCAAAAGTTCATCATCCACATAGAGTCGCCCAGCCGGTCGCCCTCCCATGAGTACGGCCTCGAAGTCGCCCGCAAGTGCCTCAACCGCGGAAACCATTCTCGGAGCCAACCCTTCCCGCGGAAGAAGTGGAGCAAGTGCCGACAATGGTGGAATCTCCGTCTCCTGCGCGCGAGCGTGACCGAATGGAATCGCCTCGAAGTCCAGGTCGGTCTGCTGATCACTGATCGATATGGCATCCATCCCGTTGGACAGGTATTCCACGAGCGACTCAAAGCCTCGTTTCTCTGCCAGCCTGATCGCCGAGAGCCGAATCTCTCTCAACGCCAGAAAGATGCCATCGCACACAGCCCAAGCCGCCACAGTCAGGCTCTCAGTGATGAGATCATCCTGTGCCAGGAGCTCCGCGTCCCAGTAGTGCACCTCGTCGAGAACTCGTAAATGAAGGAGCTCACTGAGCAGCTCATAAGTCGCAGCAGGGCACACGTCTGAGCCATCCGACCGGTAGACATGCAGATGCTCGTCCGTGGACCCAACGTTGCCGTCTTCGTAGAAATTTGCAAATACCTCCACATGCTTCTCGTACCACTGTTCATGAAATTCGTCCGGATGACTCCACACCCGGGCGACAAAGGCAGCCGTTGATTCGCCGGGGCGCTGCTCTAGCTCAATATTTGCGGCACGTTGCGAAACCCACCGCTCGAGTTGATTTCTAACCATCGCTGCAGCACCAAGAATCTGCCCGCTTAGCAATAAGCGCGCGGCCGATATCACACTGTCTACACCCCAGGAGAGCCGGTCGACCGCCGAGCCGGCGTGAAGCGTTGGCGGTCTCCTAGGATTTTCCCCGAGCGCACGAAGCGCCTTATCGATCTGCAATACTGGAACCATAGCGGACATAACAGCAAAGCGGTAATCGTCGAAGATTTTGCCAGTATTTCCCATCCGCACGTTGTGTCGAGAAATGAGAGCTTGCGCGACGCGCTCGTCTCCACGCGGGAGTATATCCTCATAGTCTGCCACGGACGAGCCGACACGGCGCCCTCTTGATTCAGCTGCGCGAGCACGGATTACTGCCCGAAAATCGCGCTCTCGCCGTCTTTCGCTCTGACTCTTTGAAGCTCTTCGTGTAGCCATAGTTAACCCCAATCTGCATGATCACCAAATTGCCCCGCCAGGAATCTTCCCAGCGGCAGCGGACATAGCGTCCACCCGGGACCGAGGATGCCATAGGTGACGGCACACCGCACGACATTTAGACGTCGGCTGGGCCGCCCGTTCGGCAACCGCCGCACAGTTCGGCGATCCCTCGGCGTCTATGGGCGCCTTCACTAAAGCTTTGGTGTCGGCCGCAAGATTGCGGTGTGGCGTCTCAAAATCGGCCGTCGGATGACGGTAGGCGATGGCATGGGCTGGCCGGTGACAGGTCGGACAGGGAGCGCCAGCAATTTTCGCGTCCTCGGCCGAACCACCATGCGGGCACGTGGCGCCCCGAGTTTGGTGGTGATCGCGCGGAGCAGCGCTCCAACGATGTAGGTCTCGTACATCTGACACTTTGAGGTGGTGCAGCATCCAACAAGTCCGGGCCCCAGACTAAGACCGCCTCATTCGCTCGATCGAGAATGACGCACGCGCTGCGCGGATCAAGCCAACGAACGTCGAAGGGGTGATCACCTTCGTATGGCCTGACAACGAGCCAGCAGTCCGCGCGCCGAGGAAGTCGCGATCTCGCGTCACGCAGTAAACCGTTGCAAGCGGATCATCGCCTGCAAGTTTGCGACAAGCGCCGTAGACCAGGCCGTCCTCATGGTCGAGCGGCGGATTACCGTCAGGGATACAGTTCCCGAGCGTACCTCCGTCCGACCTCTCCGTCGCGCCGTGTATAAGCTCATCGACCAGTCCCTGGGCGTCTGACTGCGACCAGCCGAGTCCTCGGTACCCGGTCCGAGGGTCGGGAATGCTCGGATGCTTGGCCTTGCTGCGCACTGTCGCGTCGATGTGGGCTGACGTCCATACCTCCAATGTCTCCTTGCCAGCGAACCGACCAGAAGTACACCCAGCGACGGCGCGCAGGGAGTCCAGTGCCGGATCGGTTGGATGCGGAACCGGTGCCTTGGCGAGCCTCGCAACGGCGGCGTCGAAGGCGGCCCAATCGAACGGGGCGGCGAGCACCGAGGCCACGTCGAGATAGACGTTGCAGTCGAATACAACAACATGGCGAGGCACCTCCGGCCGGTGCGGCAGCCTCACTGGTCGAGATTGGCGCGCCTATGCGCGGTCTCGATCCCTTCCATGTCTAGGTCGTCTACAGGAGGCAGGTTAGCGCCGCCCCATGGATCCTCGCCAGGATCTGCGAGAGCTGCATCGAGTGAGGCCAGGAGAGCGCCGACATCGACCGGATCAGCGGCAGATTGAGACTGGAGATGTATGCCACCGACAGCAAGGTCTGCGGCAGTTCGACCCCCGAGCATCCTCTCGGACCGGTAGAACGTGGCCATCGCCTGAGTGCTGATCGGCTCACTACTTGGAGCATCGGACGGCAGGTCTCCTCGCGCCTCCAGCCACGGTTTCTCAAGGTGTGTCAGATTGCTCAGCTCGTCACCGCTCATCGAGCCGTACACCGCGATGATGAGATCGATGAGATCTGAAGCAAGTTGGTCCAACTTGATGCCTTCGATGCGCTGCTCGGACGGACGCCGGGTGGCCATGTCCATCCGGTCGTGCCGCACCTGCGGGATGACCGGACCGTAGGTGTAGGCCTGAAAGCGCTCCGGAAAGAGTGGTTCGTCAGTGATGGCGACGTGCCACGCCTGGACGTAGTACAGGAGCTTCTGGAGGCTCCAAGACGTGAGCGGGCGTCCCCCCGACCGAGCGATGATCACGGAGGCAACGTCGTTAGCGGCCAACATCACGTCTTGCCTCCCCGCCAGTACGGGCACCGCACAACCTCCACCGAGTAGTCAACGCCAAAGACATCGTCTAGTCGTCGGCCATGTGGGCGTTGTTACACCATCGTGCGTCACTCCGCATCCAGACCGTTACTCAAGGTTGTATCCCGTGACTCGTAGTAATCACTCATGGGGCCGCAACGACACCCCCATGTCAATGTCGCTGCCGAGCCAGCGGACGCCCGCCTTGATCGATGGAGGCGTCGACCATGCCGACCACGTCGAGAACTTCGGCCAGCGCCGATCGAGCAGACCTCAGCGCCACCGCACGTACGATGTCGAACTAATGTTCGATATGGTACAGCACTCACGCCAAAGCTGCATGGCAGATGCTGCCGCGCAACCCGGACCAGATCCCGCAGGATCTGATGCGACGGGTTGCGAGCGCGGTCAGTGAGCCCACAGGTCAGTGCACCCTGCTCATCGACGACCACGGCCTACGGCCGTTCCTCGACGCCTGGCACACCACTGACTGCACTACCGCACTCCGTGCGATCGAGGCGACGATCAGCGAGCCGGAACTACGACCGAATCGCGCGCTGCTCCCTCACCGTCACCGCGTGAGAATGACAACCCCATCTGGCCCCACTGTGATGGTCTGATCTGGCCCCACCCTGGCTCGTGCGGGG
>NZ_JBHSIR010000090.1:0-21062 GCF_042653605.1 Pseudonocardia sp. GCM10023141 | reverse complement strand
GGCAGCGTGAAGATCACGCTGAGCCGATCTTGGTCCACCCGCGGCTTACACGGATGCCGTGACACGCCCGGCATCACGACCGAAGTGTCACCACCAGCCACACCCATAGTGTCACCGATGTCCTGACACAGGTTCGTCACCGATGTCCTGAGACATGACAGACACGTGGTGGACATGCCTCCACGATAGTTGAACAAACATTCGATTACAGGTGTGTGGCGCCCTGACAGACACGTAGATCAACACCCCATCCATCACGACTCGCGGTGCGTCCGTCCCGACTCGCGCACCCCTCGTCTCCAGCGTGTCGAGATCGCAAACTCACGTGCCGAAACGGCGAAATCACCGCGCCCGAATGGCGAAATCATCCGTGCAGTCCCGTCCCGCCCGACGCAGTTGTCCCAACTCGCGGGCCCATCCGTCGCAACTCGCGGGCCCATCCGTCGCAACTCGCGGGCCCATCCGTCGCAACTCGCGCATCTAGCCCGTCAAGTCGAGAAGGCGACGCCATCCGGCCGAACAGTGCGCGGAATGCACAGCGATGCTGCACATGCGGCCAAGCCGCCCCCGTCGACCACCCGGCAGCCTGGCCTCCCACGCCGACCCATCGGCGTCCGACCGGGAGGCCACCAGCATGGCGATCGACTTCACCCTGACGCCGGAACAGCAGGATCTCCGCCTCGCGGCACGCGACTTCGCCCGCAAGTTGCTGTCCGGGGTCGGGCCCGCGACCCGCCACCTGGCGACTCCGCAGGAACGCTGGGAGGCCACGAAGCCGATCTACGAGCAGGTCATCGCCGACGGCTGGTTGCGCCGGATCCTCCCGGCCCCGATCGGGGGAGAGGGCAAGGGGATGGTCGACTTCGCGCTGATCGCCGAGGAGTTCATCGCCGTCGACGCCAACGTCTCCCTCACGCTGTTCGCCGTGACGCTCGGGCTGACCCCGCTGATGGCGGCCGGGAGCCCCGCGCAGGTGCAGGAGCACATCGGCCGGTTCCTGGAGCCGTCCGGGGCGCCGCTGGCGGCGTTCGCGTTCAGCGAGCCGGGTGGCAGCGCCAACTACGACGCGCCCGCTCCTGCCGAGGGCATCCGCACCACCGCGGTGCTCGACGGGGACGAGTGGGTGATCGACGGGGCGAAGAAGTGGGTGTCCAGCGCGGGCGGGTGGGACGGCACGGGTCCGGACCTGCTGGCCGTCGTGTGCCGGACCAGCACCGACGCCCCGCCGGACGCGGCGCTCTCGGTGATTCTCGTGCCCGGCCCGGTCGCCGGGCTCACCGTGGACACCAGCCTCGACCTGATGGGGCACCGGGCCCACCAGACGCCGACGATCTCGCTGCGCGGGGTCCGCGTGCCGAAGGGCAACATCCTGGCCGGCCCCGGCGCGGGCCGCGACATCGTGGCCGGCAGCTTCGTCCCGACGGCCGCGCTGGTCGGCGTGTTCGCGCTGGCGAAGATGCGGGCCGCGTTCGAGTTCGCCCTCGACTTCGCGAAGAACGAGCGGCGTGCCGGCGCCGTCCCGATCATCGAGCACCAGGCCGTCGGCTACGCGCTGGCGGACGCGAAGGGGGCCATGGAGTCGGTGCGGTACCTGGCATGGAAGGCGTGCCACGCGCTCGACACGGGCAGCCCGGCCGCGGCCGAGGCCGCGCTCCACGCCAAGATCGTCGGATCCGAGACCGCGGTGCGCGTGATCACCGACCTGATGCGGGTGGTCGGCATCGACAGCTACAGCCACGAGAACCCGCTCGCCGAGATCCTGCAGGACGCGCTCGTCTACCCCCTGTTCGACGGCGGCAACCTCGGTGTCCGTCGCCGGCAGCTGCACACCATGCTCGCCGACCCGTCCTACGACCCGGCAGCTACCTACCTGGGGTGACCGGGCTACCGGGAGGGACCACGGCTAGCGGGAAGGGCGGGGGCGCAGCTCGCTCGGTGCCGTCCCGAACCGCCGCCGGAACGCTCGGCTGAACGCCGCCGGATCCGGGTAGCCGTTGCGGGCGGCGACCTCGGTGATCGTCGCCGTCTGGCGGGGGTCGGCCAGCATGCGGGCGCAGCGGTCCAGGCGCAGTGCCCGCACCGTCTCGGCGAACGACTGCTCCTGGGTCTCGAAGAGCGTGTGCAGCAAGCGCGGGGAGATCGAGAACGCCCGGCAGACCGACGCCACCGACAGCGCCGGATCGCCGAGGTGGGCATCGACGTGGCGCAGGATCGCCGCTCGCGTGCCGTCGTGCAGCGCCCGCTGATCCCGGTGTCGGGGATCTCGCTGCTGCTCACCGCCGAGCGCGACGGCCACCACCGCGGCGAACGACTGCTCCAGCTCGATCAGCGCGGACGTCGCGGTGCCGTCGTCGAGCTCCCACAGCGACCGCATGAGCGCTGTGACCACGCCACCGAGTCCCGCCGCCCCGTCGACAGGATGGCCGGTGCCGCGCCCCGGATCGGGCAGGCGCCTGCTGAGCTGCTCGTGGGGGATCCGGTACGACAGCATCCGCCACTCGGTGTCGAAGCCGAGGTAGTAGGGCTCGGTGGTGTCGAGCACGGTGAACTGGCCGGGCGCCACCACCGACTCGGTGCCGCCATTGCGCACCGCGCAGCGGCCGGCGAGCTGGAGGTTCACGAAGTAGAACGCTCCCTGCGAGCGACTGACCTCGCGCGGGCCGTGACTCGTCAGCTGCGGCTGCGAGCGGATGTCGGCCCGGTTGATCGAACCGAGCGTCCGGGTCTCGACGCGGGCGGCGAAGCCGGGCTCACCAGCTGAGGTCCGGGTCGGGGCCAGCGGTACGAAGGCCTGGCAGATGACCTCGCGCCAGAAGTCGAACTGCTCCTGGGCAGGTCGCTCGGTGATGTCCCACATCGCCATGTGCGGGCCCCCTCGGGTCGTGGTGCCCAGCATGGGTCAGGAGGCGGCGCCGGGGCAATGCCCGACGCCGGCCCGGCTCAGCGCGTGAGGGTGGCGTAGTAGGACGTGTCCGACCGCGGGCCGAGGTGCATGTCGATCCGCCCGGCGCCGTTCATCTCGAAGGCCATGACACCGGACGGGCTGCGCGGGTTGGGCGAGGTGAAGTCCATGTCCACCGCGGTCGCGGAGCTGCCCGTGATCCCGCCCGGCCACCGGAAGAACGCGGCCACCCCGGCCGCGACCAGCACCCCCGCGTTGCAGTGCGCGCGTCGCGCCCGGTCGGGATCGCCGGGCTCCAGTGGCCGTCGCGGGCCAGCCGGACGTTGGCGGGTTTCAGATCGCAGTGCACCACGCCGGCCTCGTGGATCGCAGCGAGCGCGGTCGCGGTGCCGATGGCGAGCCGGTCGAGGTCGGCACCGAGCCGCGGGCCCGAGGTGGTCACCTCGTGGCGCAGCGACGGCCCGTCGACGTACTCGCTCACGATGTAGGGCAGGTCCCCGGCGGTGTCGGCGACGATGACCTGCGCGGTGCAGAACCTTGCGTCGGCGATGTCCCTTCGGGAGAACGGGACCCGGAACCTACCGCCTCGGTGCAGCGCCGGTCTGCCCCCAGGCCCCGGTGCCGCCGTCGCTACCCGCTCCGGGCGGCCGACCAGCGCCGGACCGCGCCGAGCCGCAGCGCGCGCAGCACCGTGCCGGCTCGCATGAGGGAGCTCGGCGGGGCCTGCATCGTGGTGACGCGCGTGAGCGCCGCGTTGATGGTGGCGTCGGTCATCGACGCTGTCGCGACCTCGCCACTGATCCACCTGATCAGCGGGTAGGCGGGCGGGTACGGGCCCTCGACGTGGGGGAGCGCGAGATCGGCGAACGTCGACACCTGCCATGCGGCGTCGACCACGACCTTGACCTGCTCGAAGTAGGGCATGGCCGGCCGCTGCAGGGGCCCGGCCGGGTCGCCGTCGCCGGACCGCAGCCACATCGACAGGCAGGACGCGTGCAGGATGCCCGATGTCATGCCCTGCCCGTAGATCGGGTTGAACGACGCCACGGCGTCACCCGCCGCGATGAAGCCGGCCGGCAGCCGGTCCAGCAGGTGGAAGTCGCGGCGGCGGCTCTCGGCCTGGTGGAACGTGACGACGTCGCCGATCATGCGGGCCCGTTCGGCGATGTCCCCGAAGAACGACGGGAAGTCGCGGCGGCACCGCTGTGCGTAGTCGGCCGCGTCGCGCGAGGGCTTGTCGTCGCCGTAGCCCGCGATCAGCATGATCCACCGGTTGCCCTCGACGGCGTTGATGCCGCCGATGCGCGGCAGGCCGTCCGCCGTGGCCTCCTGCTGCACCACCGACACGCTGACGTCGCTGATCCGCGGGTCGCGCTCGAACAGCGCGGTGGCGTAGTTCAGCTTGATCGGCATCCGCCGCAGGGGCGGGCTCGGCCAACCGTCCGCCTCCAGCCAGTTGCTCATGCGGCTGGAGCGGCCCATCGCGTCGACGACCAGGTCGGCATCCACCGTGACGGGCTCGCCGTCGGTCGTGATGTAGCGGGCCCCGGTGACGCGGTCACCGTCCACGCGGATCCCCTCGGCGCGCCCCACCAGGAACGTGACTCCGGGGAGCGCGGTGGTCCGGCTGCGGACCATCGCCTCCAGGAACGGCCGGGTGGTGATCAGCGCGGGGCTCTGCGAGGCCGGCATCGGCGCGGTGCGCAGCACTCCGTTGATGATCAGCTTGATGCCTGCGGGGTCGGGCGGCTCCGCGCCCGCTGCGACTGCTGCGGCGGTGAATCCCGGGAACCAGCGATCGAGCTGGACCTGGCCTGCGGGCAGCAGCGCGTGCACCTGGCTGCCCTGTGGAACGCCGGGCCGGGGACCCGCGGTGACGTCCGTGCCGTCCCGCTCGATGATCAGCACCTCGTCCGCGTGGTCGCTGAGCACGCGGGCTGCGGCCAGCCCCGCCATCCCGCCGCCCAGCACCACCGCCCTGCGCATGATCACGGCGGGGTCACGGGGTGGCGTGCCCGCTGCGATCTCGGCGAAACGGCGAGCGGACTTCAACGGCACAGAGGTCTCCCACGGGGAACGGTGGACGGTGCGGGCACGAAGGTCAGTCGAGTGCTGCGGGCAGGCCCAGCACCGCGAAGTGCTCGGGCCCGATGAACGAGGTGATCGCGCCGATCTGCCCGCCCTCCACCGAAAGTACGTTGATCGACCAGCCGACATGGCTGCCGGTCGCCTCGTTCCACAGGTAGCAACCGACGGCGGGCTGGCCGTTGGCGCTGGTCGGCAGGTGCCGCCAGGAGCCGCAGCTCGTCAGCGGGACGGCGACGGCGAAGGCGCTGACCGCCGCGATGCCGGCGTACCAGTGCGGCAGCGGAGGCATCGACCACGTGACGTCCTCGGTGAGCAGCGCGACGAGCGCGGCGGCGTCACCTCGCTCCAACGCCGCGGAGAACCCGTTGACGATCTCCCGCAGCCGGGCGTCGCCGAGCTCGCTCAGCGCCTGCTGCTGCGTGCGGGGCGGTACGCGCTCCGCCACGATCTTGCGGGCCCGCTGCAGCGCGCTGTTCACCGACGCCGTGGAGGTCTGCATCATGTCTGCGATCTCGGCCGCGGAGAAGCCGAGCACCTCGAACAGCAGCAGCGCCGCCCGCTGGTTGCCGCCCAGGTGCTGCAGGGCGGCGACGAACGCCAGCTCGACGGACTCGCGCCGCTCGTAGCGCGTGTCCGGACCGTTGGCGTCGGGGTAGGGGCCCAACCAGGCGACCTCGGTGAGCGGGGTGTCGCCGACCACGACCTGCTCGCTGGCCGGGCTCAGGTCCATCGGCAGCGCGCGCCGACCGCGGCGGGCGACGGCGTCGAGGCAGGAGTTGGTGGCGACCGTGTAGAGCCACTTGCGCAGCGAGCTGCGACCCTCGAACGCGGCAAGCGCGCGCCACGCCCGCACCAGTGCATCCTGCAGCGCGTCGTCGGCGTCGTGGGTGGAGCCGAGCATCCGGTAGCAGTGGGCGTGCAGCTCGCGCCGCAACGGCTCGACCAGGCGGTTGAACGCCTCGTCATCTCCTGCCCTGGCCAACGCGAGCGCCGGGTCCTCGTCGCCTGCCGGCCGCTGCTCGGCGGTCTGCACAGAAAAATCGCTCACCGCGATGATTCTGCCCCACGGCGTCGGTCTTGTTCCCCGAAAGAGATCGATCACCCCGACCGACCCGCCGTTCCGGGAGGCTCTCACCATGACCGACACCACCACGGTCACCGCCGCGACACTCGCTGTGCCCGGCGCACTCCTGCACTACGAGGTCCGCGGTGCGGGCCCGCTCATCGCGCTCATCGGCGCCCCGATGGACGCCGCGGCGTTCGCACCGCTCGCGGACCTGCTCGCCACGGACCACACCGTGCTCACCTCCGACCCGCGTGGGGCGAACCGCAGCACCATCGAGGACCGCGACGCCGACTCGACCCCGGAGATCCGCGCTGACGATCTCGCCCGGCTGTTGACGCACCTCGATGCCGGCCCCGCCGTGGTACTCGGGTCCAGCGGTGGCGCGGTCACCACGTTGGCGCTCGTCCAGGCCCGCCCCGACCTGCTGCACACCGCGATCGCCCACGAGCCCCCGCTGATCAACCTGCTCGACGACCGCGATGAGGTCCGCGCCGCCACCGACGACATGTGCGCCACCTACCTGGGCGGCGACCACCTGGGGGCATGGCGCAAGTTCATGGCGAACGCGAACATCGAGTTGCCGCCCGGCGTGCTCGAGCACATGTTCGGCGACGACCGCGACCCGAAGACCCTGGCAGGCGAGCACTTCTGGTTCGCCCACGAGCTCCGGCCCTCCACGTACTGGAACCCCGATCTCCACGTCCTGCGCAGCTCCCCGGTGCGCATCGTCGCCGGGATCGGGGACGCCTCGACCGGCCAGGAGTGCGACCGCACCACCACCGCGCTCGCGGCCCGCCTCGGCATCGAGCCCACCCTCTTCCCGGGCGGTCACACCGGTTTCGTCGACGACCCGCAGACGTTCGTCGTGCGGCTGCGCGCGGTGCTGGACGAGAACTGAGGAGCGATCGAGGAGGGCGCCGCCTCGTCCGTTCGGCCCTGGTCACCCGGCCCGCTCCCCGCTAGCCTGCCCGTCCTGTATCTGCACGGGCGGGGCCGTCGGACCGGGACGACACCCTGGGAGATCGTGCGTGACGGATGAGATGTTCGGGCCCTACCGGCTCGAGGCCCTGCTCGGCCGCGGCGGCATGGGCGAGGTCCACCGCGCCTACGACACCGTCCGCGAGCGCGTGGTCGCGATCAAGCGACTGCCGGTCCGGCTGGCCGCGGAGGCGGAGTTCGAGGCGCGGTTCCGGGCCGAGTGCGCGCTGGTCTCACGGCTGCGCGAACCACACGTCATCCCTATCCACGACTACGGCGAGATCGACGGCAGGCTCTACCTCGACATGCGCCTCGTCGAGGGTCCCGATCTGGCCGGCCTGCTCGACGTGCAGGGCCCGTTGCCTGCCGCACGCGCGGTCGAGATCGTCGCGCAGGTCGCGGCGGCACTCGACGTAGCCCACGCCGAGGGGCTGGTGCACCGCGACATCAAGCCCAGCAACGTGTTGATCACGCCGGGTGCCGGCGGAGCAGGCGACTTCGTCTACGTCGCCGACTTCGGCATCGCCCGCGCGGTCAGCAACGGCTCCACGGCGCTGACCGCGACCGGAGCGACCGTCGGATCGCTGGAGTACATGGCGCCGGAGCGGTTCACCGGCGGCCACGGTGACCATCGCGTTGACGTGTACTCCCTGGGCTGCCTGCTCTTCGAGGCACTGACCGGGCGCAAGCCGTTCGTCGGTGAGGGTCTGCCCGCGATGATCAACGCGCATCTGAACACGGCGCCGCCACGACCGTCCGAGCACGTCCCGGGCCTGCCGGACGGCCTGGACGCGGTCGTCGCCCGTGGCATGGCGAAGGATCCCGACGACCGCTACCCCTCCGCAGGCGCACTGGTGGGGGATGCCCGCGCGGCGCTGGCGGGAGGTGCGCTCGATGCCGTCACCGAGCGCGTGCCGGCGGCGGCGCCGACCTGGATCCCGTCCGCGGCAGAACTGGCCGCAGCCGTGCCGGCAGCGCACGGGCACGCGCCGCCGCGGCGGCGTCGGGGTGCGCTGGTGCTGGCCGCCGTGCTGGCGGTGCTGGTGGTGCTGGGAGGGGCGACGTTCCTGCTCGCGACCGGCGGGTCGGCGGGAGCACCGGAGGCCCGGGCGGACCCGGGCGCCGTGCCCGGCACGCAGCAGGCGCCGGAGGTGGTGGTACCGACGACGGTACCGGCGACCGCGGAGGCCCCGGCGCCACCGGTGCGGTTGCCCGCGACCACGGCAGCTCCCCAGCCCGCGCCCCAGCCCGTTCCCCAGCCGCAACCCGTTCCCCAGCCGCAGCAGCAGCCCGTTCCCCAACCCCAGCCCGTTCCGCAGCCGCGGGTCGAGCCCGTCCAGCCGAGCGCGCCGTCGATCGTCGGCCGGTCCAGCTACCAGCAGGGTGTGCTGATCTACCTGAGCGTCTCCTACACCGACGCCGACGGGGATGCGGCGGGCTTCGGCTTCCGGGGCGTGAACGGCTCCGGGTGGGCGCCGGAGTCGCACCCGTTCAGCAGCCCGTCCTACGGGAGGGTGTCGCCGGGGCGGGTCGAGTACCCGTTCAACCACGGCTGCGGGCAGCCCAACCAGATCTCCTCCGACGTCGAGTTCTGGATCTACGACAGCGGCGGACGGCGCAGCGCGTCCACGGTCGTGCACCTGGCCTGCGGCTGACCGGCGGGTTCAGCCGCGGCGCCGGGTGCGGGGGTCGAGCCGGGACAGGCGCACGGCGATCAGCGTGATCAGCGCTCCGGCGATCCCGACGAGGATCAGCCCCTCGGCGCTCCACACGGCGGCGGTGTGGGCCCACAGCGGGTCGACGGGGCCGGGCGCCGTGGACCCGAGGTCGGTGGTGGCCGCGGCCATCGCGAACCCCCAGCGGGCCGGGGCCAGCCAGGCCAGCTGCTCGAGCACCGGCCGGTCGAAGACGGGGAACAGGCCGGCGGAGAAGATCAGCTGCACCATGATCATGAGTACCAGCAGCGGCATCCCGCGGTCGGCGTTGTCGATGAACGCGGAGATCGCCAAGCCGATCAGCATCGTCGTGATCGTGACGCCGAGCACCGCCACGAGGATCTCGAGCTGTCCCCAGTGCAGCACCAGCGGGTTGTCCGGACCGTTGCGGCCCCACAGGCTCAGCGCGGTGAAGAGCGTGGCCTGCACGCCCACCACGGCGGTCAGCACCACCACCTTCGACGCGAGGTAGGCGCCCAGCGCCAGCCCGATCGCGCGTTCCCGGCGGTAGATGGGCTTCTCCTTGATCAGCTCGCGGATCGAGGCCGCGGCACCCATCAGCGCCCCGCCGATGATGAGGATCAGCAGCAGCTGGCCGGGCTGGCGGTCCTGGGCCGCCTTCGCCGCGCTCGCCGACAGCCCCGCGGATCCCGGGACGGCGCGTGCCAGCAGGCTCAGCACCAGCGGCAGCACGGCGAGGAAGATCGCGTACTGCCGGTCGGACGCGATCACCGCCAGGTAGCGGCGGCACAGCACGGCGAACTGCACGTGCGCCCGTTGCTGGCGCGGCCCCGGGTCGGGGATCTCCGGTCGCGTGTCGCCTGCGGGGGGACGGGCCTGCGCGCGCGGTTCGACGTAGCGCCGGTACGCCGGCGTCGCCCGGAAGCGCTGGGCCCAGTGCTCGCCGTCGTGCTGCTCCAGCATCAGGAAGATGTCGGCGTAGTCCTTCTGCCCGAAGTGCGCGAGCGCCTCGGCCGGTGGACCGAAGAAGGCGAGGTGCCCGCCGCGCGCGAGCAGCAGGAGCAGATCGCACTGCTCGAGGTTGGCGACGTTGTGGGTGACCACGACGACGGTGCGGGCGTTGTCGGTGTCGTCGGCGAGGCCGCGCAGGGTCTGCATCACCGAGCGGTCCATGCCCGGGTCGAGCCCGGACGTCGGCTCGTCGAGGAACAGCAGCGACGGGCGGGTCAGCAGCTCCAGCGCCACGCTGGTGCGCTTGCGCTGCCCGCCGGAGAGCTGCGTGATGCGCTTCTCGGCGTGCTCGGTGAGGCCGAGCTCGCCGAGCACCTCGTCGATGCGCTGCTGCCGGTCGGCCGCCGTCGTGTCGGCCGGGAACCGCAGCTGCGCGGCGTAGGTCAACGCCGACCGCACGGTGAGCTGCGTGTGCAGGACGTCGTCCTGGGGCACCAGCGCGATGCGGTGGCGCAGCTCGGCGTAGTCGGCGTAGAGGCTGCGCCCGGCGTAGCGGACCTCGCCCGTGTCGGCCGGCCGGGACCCGACGAGCGCGTTGAGCAGCGTCGACTTGCCCGCCCCGCTCGGCCCGATCACGGCCACCATCGTGCGACCCGGCACCGCGAAGCTGACGGGGTGCAGCAGCGTGTCGCCCTTCGCGGTGCGCACGCTGATGTCCTGTGCCTCGAACGTGTTGTCGCCGGTGTCGAGGTAGGTGATGAGCTGGTCGTCCTGCAGCTGCAACAGGGCGTGCCCGACACCCAGCACGTCGCTCTCGGTGAGCGGGGTGGTGGTGATGCGCCTGCCGTTGACGAACGTGCCGTTGCCGCTGCGCAGGTCCGTGACCTCCCAACCGCCCCCCGCGGTGCGCTTGAGCACGGCGTGGCGTCGCGACGCCAGCAGGTCGTCGACGACCACGTCGTTGTCGGGCAGCCGACCGATCGTGATCTGCGGGCTGCGCACCTGGTGGACGGCCGAGAACCGGCCCTGCTCGGCGATCGAGTCGCTGCGCCGCATGTGCACGACCGTCGCGGAGTCGCTCGGCGGAGCCTGCGGGGGTGGGGCTGCGTTGGAGCCGTTGGGGAGGAACTGGACGGCCACCCCGTTCGGGCTCGGCGCGCCCATCACCACGGTGGTGGCGCCGACCACGGCCAGCTCGGTGACCCGCTGCCCGGAGTGGAACAGCCCGTTGCGGCTGCGGTCGATCAGCGTCCAGCCACCGGGCCGGGGCTCCAGCACGGCGTGGCAGCGGGAGATCGACGGGTGGTCGAGATCGACGTCGGCGCCGGACCCGCGCCCGATCACCACCCGCCGCTGCGGCGCGACGATCACCCGACCGTCGACGACGATGTGCAGTGGCGGCGCCGCCGGATCGTCCGTGCCCACTCGTCCCCCCACTGCTGATCAGCCGATGGTTGCGGTCCGGCCGGGCGACGTCGCAGGTGGGTCGGGCCGCGGCGTCACCCTACGCAGGGGGTTGGTGGGGTGGCCACCGGATCGGGTGGTCGGGTCCTGCTGTCCATCGGGTGCGGTTGGGTGGTGTGCCCCGGCTTTCGTGCCGCCTCACCGGCGGGGCAGGTCTCCGGGAGGGCACTCGGCCCGGTGTGCGCGCGCTGTGCGCGCTTGGGTTCTCTTGCCCGGCAGGGTTCTGGGGAAGCCGGGTCAGGCGTTGCCCGCAGTGACCGGTCAGCGCAGGTCAGCGCGCGAGTTGCGGTGAATGGGCCCGCGAGTTGCGACGGAACGGCCCGCGAGTTGCGACGGAACGGCCCGCGAATCGGGACGGGCTGCCCGCGAGTCGGGACGGGCTGCACCGCGAGGCGGGATGGATGGGCGCGCGAGTCAGGACGGGTGGGCCCGGGAGCGGGTCGGTTGGGGCGGTTTCAAGATTTCTTCCGGGTCCGGCCTGGGGAGGGCCGGAACTGTCAGTGCTCGAATGCATGTTCGAGTCATGAGGGATCCGGTTCGGCTCTGGGAGCGAGTGGCAGCTCTGCCGCCCGGTCCCGAGCTGGCTGCGGTCCTCGCCGCCATGGCGTGGGAGACCATCCCCAACGCGCACATCGGTGACGTGGTCGCCGCGCGGGTTCGGCAGCGCGCGCACGAGGACGCGGAACTGCTGGTCGGGATGGTGCACCTCGCCCGGTCCACACCGCTCGCAGAGCTCGGCGACGCAGTGGTGGGGCGGGCCGAGCGGTCCTACGAGTGGGCGTCCTCGGAGATCGCCGCACTGTTGACCTTGACCCCCACCGCAGCGGATCGGGAGCTCGGGTTGGCCGAGCAGCTCCATGATCACCTGCCGTTGGTGTTGGCGGCGTTTCGGGCCGGACGGATCGACCGCAGCAAGGCGTGGATGTTCTGCGAGTACCTCGATCCCGCCGAGCTGACCGCCGCCCAGATCGCTGTGGTGTGTGAACGGTTGGTGCCGGGTGCGTCGGGGTGGACCACCCGGCAGCTCGCCAACGGGTTGTGGCGCGCGATCCTGGCCATCGATCCCGCCTATCAGCGGCGGAAGTATCAGCGTGCGGTGGAGAAGTGTGGTGTGTCGTGTCATCTGGACCCGATCACCGGCACCGCCACCGTCGTTGCCCAAGGACTCCCGCCCGATGAGGCGGCGGCCGCGTGCGCGCGGCTGGATCGGCTTGCCGAGGCCGCGCGTCGCAAGGGTTGTCCGGGAACGCTCGGCCAGATCAGTGCCGATCTGTATCTGGGCATGCTCGACGGCCGGTCCCAGGGTCTGACCGAGGCGTCGACAGCACCGGCCAACTGTTGCACGGCGGGTTCCTGCGCAGCCGCCCCAAGAACCGTGGCGGCAAGGCGCGAGGTGGTGTCGTGCAGATCCACCTCACCCTCGCCGAGCTCAAGGCGCTGATCGCCGATCCTGGCGCGTGGGCCGGGGTGTTGGCGGAGATCGCCGCAATTGGGCCAACCGCGCCAAGAAGCAGGAGGCGGCACGACGGCGGGCGCGGTTCTTCCGTGGCTCGGTCGCGCGCAACACCGGCTACGGGACCAGCATTGCATCGGCCCGGGCTGCACCCGATCGGCCCGCCGCTCCGACCTCGATCACACGCTCGATCACGGCAAGGGCGGCGACACCGTCGAGGAGAACCGCAGCCCGCCGAACACGACGAAGGGTCCGGCACCGCACGCCGGGTGGATCTACGCATCCTGTGCAACCGGCCGCGCCTCCACCGCAACGGCCACCTCCGACCCCGCCGGTGATCCACCCCGACGCCGAGCCTGCGCCGTTCTAGGCGGGCGTCGGGCGGGAGGGCTGCTCGCCGTCGAGCAGGGGGCAGTCGAGCCACGGTTCGGGGATGCCGAAGCCGTCCACCAGCGTGCGGGCGTGGGGGCGGAGCTCGCCGCAGAGCGCGTTGACGGCTGCCGTCACGGCCTTGGTACCGGTTGCGGTGAGGTAGGCGTGTTCCACGAACCAGGCGCGCTCGCGTTCGATCGTCGCGACGCCGTGCAGGGCCAACACGCGCTCCAGCAGGGCGTTGGTGGTGGGGTCGGTGACGCCGTCGACGGCGGTGGCGAATGCGTCGAACACGATCCGGTCGACGTGGGCGCGAGCGGCCTCCAGGAGGTGGTCCTGGGCGGCGTTGAAGATCCCGAACTGGTCGGCGCCGGGCGCGAGCGCGGCGCGCATCCGGCGCGCCAGCCCCGCGAGGATGTGGTCCTCGCGCTCGGTGAGCAGCCACCGCTGGTAGGTGCGGTCACGGACGTCGCCGCGCCGCAGCACCGCGCGGGCGCCGGTGCGCTCGGCGACGGTGTCCGCCACCAGGTCGGCGGCGAAGCGGGCCTTGCCGAGCATGTCGAGCCGGCCGACGCGGCGGGCGTAGTCGGACAGGAGGGTCTTCGCCACGAGCTGCAGGAGCACCGTGTTGTCGCCCTCGAAGGTGGTGAAGACGTCGGTGTCGGCCTTGAGCTGGGGGAGCATGTTCTCCGACAGGTAGCCGGCGCCGCCGCACGCCTCGCGGCAGGTCTGGATCGAGTGGGTGGCGTGCCAGGTGCCGATGGCCTTGATCCCGGCAGCGCGGGTCTCCAGCTCGCGCTGGAGCCCTTCGTCAGGAACGGCGTCGAACTTCTGCTGCTCGTGCATCCGCCCCACCAGGTCCTCCTGGGCGAAGTGCAGCGCGTAGGTCGTGGCCAGTGCCGGCAGCAGCTTGCGCTGGTGGGCGAGGTAGTCGAGCACCACCACCTCCTCACCCGTGGCCGGATCGGAGAACTGGCGACGGGTGGCGCCGTAGCGGATCGCCAGCGTCAGCGCCTTCTCCGCGGCGCTGCCCGCGCCGCCCGCCACGCTGATCCGGCCGCGGACCAGGGTGCCGAGCATCGTGAAGAACCGGCGGGACTCGCTCGCGATCTCGCTCGAGTAGGTGCCGTCCGGTGCGACGTCGGCGAAGCGGTTGAGCAGGGCCTCGCGCGGCACCCGGACGGAGTCGAACACCAGCCGCCCGTTGTCGACGCCGTTGAGGCCCGCCTTGCGGCCGCAGTCGGAGATCGTGACGCCGGGCATGGCGGCGCCGTCCGCGTCGCGGATCGGGACGAGGAACGCGTGCACGCCGTGGCTTGTGCCTTCCGTGACGAGCTGGGCGAACACGGCGGCCATCCGCGCGTCCCGGGCGGCGCCGCCGATGTAGTCCTTGCGCGCCGCCCGGTTCGGGGTGTGGATCACGAACTCGTCGGTGGCGACGTCGAACGTGGCCGTGGTGAGGAGGTGTTGCACGTCGGAACCGTGGCCGGTCTCGGTCATGGCGAAGCAGCCCAGCAGGGTGCCGTCCATCGTGTCGCGCAGGTAGCGGTCGTGGTGGCGGGCGGTACCGAGGTTCTGCAGCGCACCACCGAACAGGCCCCACTGCACGCCCGCCTTGACCAGCAGCGACAGGTCGCCGTAGCCGAGCATCTCGAACGCGGTGACGACGCCGCCGACGTCGCCCTCGCCCCCGTAGGCGGGGTCGAACCCCTGGTGCGGACGGCGGGTACCGGCGAGCTGGTGCAGCGCCTCGGTGACCTGCGCGCGGTAGTCGTCGGTGGGCAGGTCCGGGTCGAGCTTGAGCGCGCCGAGTTGGGCGCGCACCTCCTCGCGGGCGCCGCTCCAGCGCCCGTCGAGCACCTGCTGCAGTGCGGTGGATGTCATGACTGCTCCTCAGAGGCGGCGAGGACGCCGGAGATGCCGGCCCACGCCAGGTCGGTGAGATGGGTGGCCAGCTCGGCGCGGGTCATGCCTGCGGGCCGGACCAGCCAGTTGTCGGCGGCGCCGCGCACCAGGCCGACGAGGCCGTGGCCCCAGGGCACGGCGGCGACGGTGGCGGCGCCGGTGCGGCGCAGCTGTTCGGCGATGACGGCCGCGGCCTCGTCACCGATGACGGTGACGAGGTCGGCGACCGGATCGGGCTCGGGAGCCGGATCCGGACCGTGCCCGGTGGCGGTGTCGACGAGCGGGCGGTCGACGAGCGGGCGGTGTACCACGAACCGGTACACCTCGGGATCGTGCTCGATGAGCCGCAGGTAGGCCTCGATACCGGCCGCGACCTGGTCACGGGGGCCGGCGGCGCCCGTGACGGCTTCGCGGATCTGTCCGAGCAACACATCGGCCACGCGCGCGCAGACCGCGACGTAGAGCAGTGTGCGGGTGGCGAAGTGCCGGTAGACCACGGTCTTGCTGGTGGCGGCCTGTGCGGCGACCTCGTCCATGCCGACGCCGGCGCCGTGCTCGCGGATCGCGAGTATCGCGGCATCGACGAGCGCGACGCGGCGCTCCTGCCGGTGGGCGTCCCATCGGCTGGCGCGCTTGTCGCGGGTCACCTTCATAGAACTGACAGTACCGTGTACTTTAGGTATCGGCTACCGATGGGTAAGGGGACAACATGTCGAACGCACGCCCAGAACTCCGCAGAGCCGCCGTGATCGGCGGTAACCGCATCCCGTTCGCCCGCGCGAACGGCGCCTACGCGCGGGCGTCCAATCACGACATGCTCACCGCCACGCTCGACGGCCTCGTCGCCCGCTTCGGGCTCGCCGGGGAGCGGCTCGGTGAGGTGGCTGGTGGCGCCGTCCTGAAGCACAGTCGCGACCGTGACCTCACCCGCGAGTCCGTGCTCAGCAGCACGCTCGCGCCCACGACGCCCGCCTACGACGTGCAACAGGCCTGCGGCACCGGCCTCGAGACGGCTGTGCTCGTCGCCAACAAGATCGCGCTCGGGCAGATCGAGAGCGGCATCGCGGCCGGCGTGGACACCGCGAGCGACGCACCGGTGGCGCTCAACGACGACCTGCGCCGCATCCTGATGCAGCTCAACGGCGCGAAGAGCGTCGGGGACCGGCTCAAGGCGCTGGCCGGGCTGCGGCCGGGCCAGATCGTGCCGGAGATCCCGCGCAACGCGGAACCCCGCACCGGGCTGTCGATGGGCGAGCACGCCGCGATCACCGCGCTGGAATGGCAGGTCGGTCGCGAGGAGCAGGACGCGCTCGCCGCGGCGAGCCACCACCATCTCGCCGCCGCCTACGACCGGGGCTTCTTCGACGACCTCGTCACCCCGTACCTGGGTCTGACCCGCGACCAGAACCTGCGCGCCGACACCTCCGAGGAGAAGCTGGCGAAGCTCGCGCCCGTGTTCGGCAAGGGTGCGGGCGCCACGATGACCGCGGGCAACTCCACGCCGCTCACCGACGGCGCCGCCGCGGTGCTGCTGGGTTCCGACGAGTGGGCGGCCTCGCACAAGCTGCCGGTGCTCGCCCACATCGTCGACGCGGAGACCGCGGCGGTGGACTTCGTGCACGGCACCGAATCACACGGCCCCGACGGGCTCCTCACGGCACCGGTGTTCGCCGTGCCGCGGCTGCTCGAACGCAACGGGTTGACGCTGCAGGACTTCGACTTCCACGAGATCCACGAGGCGTTCGCCTCCACCGTGCTCGCCACGCTGAAGGCCTGGGAGGACCCGGCGTTCGCCAAGGAGCGCCTCGGCCTCGACGCCCCGCTGGGGTCGATCGACCGCACGAGGCTCAACGTCAACGGGTCGTCGCTGGCCACCGGACACCCGTTCGCGGCCACCGGCGGGCGGATCGTCGCCACGCTGGCGAAGCTGTTGCACGAGAAGGGTTCCGGGCGCGGACTCGTCTCGATCTGCGCGGCAGGCGGCCAGGGCGTCGTCGCGATCCTCGAGGCGGCCTGATGAGCGGCGTCAGCACGAGCAGGGACACCTTGCGCGATCTGTCCCAGATCGGTCTCGTCCAGGCACTGGGCGTGCCGCGGATCCCGCAGCTGCGCCGGTTCGTCGCGGGTGCGCCACTGCTGGACGGGCCCGCACTCGTCGGGTCGGTCGGTGACGGGTCGTTCGCGAAGCAGGTGCAGGCACTCCTCGACGACGCCGGCGTCGCTCGGGCAGCCGACGAGGGCAAGGTCGCCGCGGTCGTCCTCGACGCCTCGGGCGCCCGGACGCTCGACGACCTCGCCGCGATCCAGCAGTTCCTCACCCCGGCGGTGAAGCGCCTCGCGCCGGTGGGGCGCCTGCTGTTGCTGGGCCCGGAACCGGCGGATGCTCCCGACGTCGAGGCGGCGGCCGTCGCACAGGCTCTCGACGGGCTCGTCCGGTCGGTCGCCAAGGAGGTGCGCGCCGGCGCCACCGCCAACCTGCTGGTCGTGACGCCCGACGCGGACATCACGTCCACGGTGCTGTTCTTCCTGTCCGCCCGGTCGGCCTATGTGGACGGTCAGGTCGTGCGGGTCGGTGCCGCGGTCGGCACACCGGAGGTGGCGGACACGCTCACCGGGCGCGTCGCGGTCGTCACCGGTGCGGCGCGGGGGATCGGCGCTGCCATCGCCGACACGCTCGCGCGCGACGGTGCCACGATCGTCGCCGTCGACATCCCGGCGGCGGGGGAGTCGCTCTCGGCGGTCGCCAACCGCACCGGCGGCACGGCCCTGCAGCTCGACATCACCGCACCGGACGCCGCGGACCGCCTGCTCACGCACCTGCGCGAGCGCCACGGCCACGTCGACATCGTCGTGCACAACGCCGGCATCACCCGCGACAAGCTGCTGGCCAACATGGACGCCGACCGCTGGAACGCGGTGCTGGCCGTCAACCTGCGGGCGCAGCTGGCGATCAACACCGCGCTGCTGGGCTCCGACGTGCTCGGCGACAGCGCCCGGATCGTGTCCGTCGCCTCCACCAGCGGCATCGCCGGCAACCGCGGCCAGACCAACTACGCCGCCAGCAAGGCGGGCGTGATCGGGATGGTCCGGGCGCTGGCACCGCAGCTCGCGCAGCGCGGCGCCACGATCAACGCGGTGGCACCGGGGTTCATCGAGACGGACATGACGGCGAAGATGCCGCTCGGCACCCGCGAGGCGGGTCGCCGGATCAACAGCCTGCGCCAGGGCGGCCTGCCCGTCGACGTCGCGGAGACGATCGGCTGGCTCGGGCGGGCCGCCTCCGGCGGGGTCACCGGCCAGGTCGTGCGCGTGTGCGGCCAGAGCATGCTGGGGGCGTGATGTCGCTCGCACCGCTCTACCTCAGGGCCGCGGTCGGGTCGATCGGCTGGCGGGCGTCGATACTGCCGGACACGGTGCTGACCCGCGAGGCCACGGTCGACCGGGACCATCTCGCCGCCTACGCGCGGGTCTGCGGTTTCGACGTGGGTGACACGCTGCCGCCCACCTATCCGCACCTGCTCGGGTTCCCGCTGCAGCTGGAGCTGATGGCGGCGCGGACGTTCCCGCTGGCGCTGCCCGGACTCGTCCACATCCGCAACACGATCACCGTGCGGCGCCCGATCGACGCCGCGGAGGTGCTGACCGTCGGGGTGCGTGCCGAGCGGTTCCGGGCGCACCCCAAGGGCGCCCAGGTCGATCTCGTCGCCGCCATCACGGCGGGCGGTGAACCGGTGTGGGACGGCCGCAGCACCTACCTCGCGCGGGGAGCCACCGCACCGGGGGCGGAGGCGGGCGAGGCAACGGAACCACCGGAGATCGTCGACGGGCCTCCGACCGCGGTGTGGCACGTGGACGGCGGCACCGGACGTCGCTACGCCGGCGTCAGCGGTGACGTGAACCCGATCCACCTGCACCCGCTCGCCGCACGCGCGTTCGGCTTCCGCCGCGCCATCGCGCACGGCATGTGGACGGCCGCGGCCGCGCTCGCCACCCTGGAGGGCCGGTTGCCCGGCGCGCTGACCTACGACGTGGCGTTCGGCAAGCCACTGCTGCTCCCGTCCACGGTCGAGCTGCGCGTCCGACCGGCCGGTCCCGGCTGGGACATCGGCGTCGGCCCGCACCTGCGCGGAACCCTTCGATGACGGCGCCACGGTCCCGGACGGTCTCCGACAGCGTCGTGATCGCCGCTGTTGCCGACCGCGTGCTCACCCGTGGGCAGGCCTTCGCGGACTTGCAGCGCCGCAACATCCGCACCACCACATTGGACCGGCTCAAGGCCGACGTCGAGTGCTGACGGTCAGGTGGTGAGCGAGGTGGCGCTGCCGGTACGGGTACGCGGACGCCTGCGCCGGCGCTCCTCCTCGGTGAGCCCACCCCAGATGCCCTCGCGGAGGCCGTTGACCATCGCCCACTCCAGGCACGTGTCGACCACCGGGCAGCGCCGGCACACCGATTTCGCCTCGGCGATCTGGATCAGCGCCGGACCTGACGTACCCACGGGGAAGAACAGCTCGGGCTGTTCCTTGCGACAGTTTGCGCGGTCCCACCAGTGCATGCCTCCCCCTTTCCGGATTGGATAGGAAGAAACGATAAGTGGCCGATTGTCCGGCGTCGAGGGATTTGCCGATGCTTACCACCGATGGTGCGTATCGCGCCTTCGCACTGGCGGATCAGATGGCCGAAAGGGTAGGGGCCACGAGCCGCCGGTACGACCCGGCGGAGTCGCCGGTGTCCCAGGGGTCCAGCACGATCTGTGCCGTGGCCCGGCCGCGTGCGTCCAGCATCCGCCCGAAGCGCTTGATGGTGCGCAGGATGACCACCCGATCGGCCACGTGCACCACCGGGAAGCGCTCGGCGAGCGTCACCTCCACCCGCTCGAGCTCGGTGAGGCCGGGCAACCAGAAGCACAGCAGCAGGTTGGACGGCCCACCGGCGAGCTCCGCGGACAGGCGCGTGCCCGGCAGCGCGGCGACCGCACGGCCGACGGCCGCCAGCTCGTCTGGCGGCACGATCGTGCGGATGTTCGCCACGACCGGGGTGCCGGTCACGGAGCGCGTCACATCGCACCGGATCACGAGCTGACGGTGAGCGAGTGCGGTGTCCATGTGCCGCCGCGCGGTGGCCCGGCTGACACCGAGCCGCTGTGCGAGCGCGCTGACGCTGATGCGGCAGTCACCCGCCATGGCGTGCAGGAGCTCGCGCACGTCGGGCTCGGGGAGTGGCGGCGCGGTGGGCGGCCTGCGCAGCCGGGCCTCGTCGAGCGTGCCCCGCTGCCCGGTGCGATCTGCCGTGAAGAACTGCGTCGCCAGGTAGCTCCGGGTCGCGATCACCCCGGGCACCTGCGCGATCTCGGCGAGCAGGACGTCGGAGATCCCGTCGAGTCCGGGAGCGAACACCGTGAGGCACAGGTCGTGGCCGCCGGTCACGTGCTCGACCGACGCGATCCGGGGGTTGCCGGCGAGTTCGCGACCGGCTGCTGCGGCCTGGTCGGTGGCGCAGTTCACCTCCACGAAGGCCAGGCACATGTGATCGGCCCGGGGCGTGCCGGGATCGGCCGTCAGCCAGGCCGTGCCGTCGTCGACCAGCCGTGCCCAGCGCCGTGCCGCGGTGGCGGCATCGACGTCGAGCGCCTGCCCGATCTTCGCCCACGGCGCGCGCGGGTCGAGCCTGATCGCGGCGATCAGGGCTAGGTCGGTCTCATCGGTGAGCGGACGGGGCATGGACACATCCTGTGGCATCGGCTGTTGTCGTGGGGATCGGGATGGTCGGATTCGTCCGGGTTTAACCGGGGCTCAACGTTGTGTGGGGGTCTGGGGTCGCGACAGGTTCTCGCGAGTTGGGGTGGATGGGCCCGCGAGTTGGGACCGATGGACCCGCGAGTTGCGACGGATGGGCCCGCGAGTTGCGACGGATCGGCCCGCGAGTTGCGACGGATGGGCCCGCGAGTTGCGACGGATGGGCCCGCGAGTTGGGGTCGGCGGGTGCGTGGATTTACGGGTCTTTTCGGGTCGCGTTGGGTGGCGTGCCCCGGCTTTGCCGCCGGTCAGGTGCGGTCGGTCGCGTGCCCCGGCTTTACCGCCGCCTCGCCGGCGGGGCAGGTCTCCGAGAGGGGGTCGTGCCCTCCCGTCGACCTCCCAGATGAGTGTGCCAGCCTGAGTTGGCCCCACTTGGAGCCCGAGTGATGGCTTGAGGTGGCCCCACCCTCGA
>NZ_JBHSIR010000089.1:0-54611 GCF_042653605.1 Pseudonocardia sp. GCM10023141 | reverse complement strand
GATCTCGTCGATCTCCGGTGGCCGACCACTACGAGACATGTCCTGCAACGCCGCGATCCCACCAGCGTCGTAACGGGCGCGCCAGTCCACCACCGTCGGGCGACTCGTCCCGGTCCGGCGCGCGATCTCAGCGTCGGGCAACCCGTCCGCGGCCAACAGCACGATCCGCGACCGCAACGCGATCCCAGCCCTGATCGAAGGCGCCCGGGTCAGCGCCTCCAGCCGAGAACGATCACCCTCACGCAGCACCAGTGGCGCAGCAACTGACATACCTCATTCTCTCGCACCATCAACCGTAAACAGAGTTGCGATACGCAACACTAGATCAATGGATAGGGTTGATTTGGTGGGGTTGGAGCATAAATTGGCTCAACTGCAATTCCTGTAAGTGCCTCGAACTCGGATATTGCGGCCTGCGGGTCGGGGTCGAGCGAGATAAAGTCGACTGAGCCGGCTTCGGTGCTCGCCGGTTTGGCGCGCAATGCGAGAGTTCGTCCGGATAGTGAGCGCAGAACGATGATCTCGTACTCGACGCCGCCTCGAACGTAGCTGTCGAACGGACGCTCGATCCTTCTACTCACGACAGGCCCAGACAAGTCTATCCGCCCAATCGCCGGCGAGGTGTCGAGTTTTCTTCGCTCGACTCCGGACCTCAGTTGGTGGAAGTCCAGAGTTGGCCAGGGCTTGGGCGATTCGAGAAGGGTGAGTACCTTTCTGAAGAATTCGCGAATTCCAGTATCGCTATGGTTTTCGTCGAATCCAAGGTTGTTGTCCGAGTTGAGAAGGTTGCGCACCTCCTGCCGGTGCTCTTCTGGTGATCCGCGATAGACGCGACCATCGAGCATTGCCTCTGCCGTTCGTCTCGGGGCTTCAGCATCGTCAAGTTGGACGTGCATTAGTGCATAGGTCAGGCTGGTAAGATTCGAGGGTGACCAGTCATTTGATTCGGTCATTGGTGGCCCACTTTCTAAAATCCATCTGACCAGTCGATCTTGGTAATATCGACTCCCCGCTCGCGAAGCATATTGGCGACCTGCTCAAGGTGTTCGATCCCGGGTTGGTAGTGACCGCTCCGTCGAGTAATCGCCTGCGGTACTCCTTGAATGGATTCGATCTCGCCGGCGGAAGCCACCGGACCGCCGCTGAGAAAGCTCGAATGATGCCACCTCCCCTTCTCCTGTTCAAGCGATGAGTAGAGGTTCCCATGCTCGTCCATGACGAACATTGCCTTGTCCGAGGGGCCGTCCCACAGCATGGTGGTCGAGGTGTCGAAGAGCTCGCCCGTTGTCGCCCAACGAATCTGCCCGCCCTCGATGGTGAGTCGGGCGTCTTCAAGGCGCAATGGGCTGAAGTACTCGACCAGGTCTGGAAGGAACGGGCCACCCGTCCCGTCGTGCTCTCCCTTGAACCTGATGTCAAGCTCCCGCTTCTCCAGGAACGGCTGCGCACGTCGCAGCGGCGGAGGCACGGCCCAGGCTGCCGGGTCCGCGGCCGCCACCGGACTGCCTGAACTCGCCGCTCCAGCCGCAGGGGCGATCTGACCGTCGATCGGTCCGGAACCATGAATCACCGGCGCGCGACTCACCGGCGCTGTCTCCCCAACCGCCGTGCGAGCCGGCAGCACCCCAGCCTCATGCACCCGTAACGGATCGATCGCTCGCTCGACCGCCCCCAACCCCTGCCCCGATGCCTGCACCGTATGAGCGGCACTGACGTCGGCCTGTCGCAGTTCGGGCGGCGGCGCGACGGCCGGCTCCGGAGCGGCTGAATGCGGCGCGGGCTCCGGCGGGCGGACCGGTTCGGTCACCGGCGCCACCGCAGGCTCCGCCGGATGCGGTTCGGCCGCAGCGGGCGGCGCGGGCTCCGCGGGCCGCGGCTCGATCGGGGGAGCGGCCGGCGCAGGTGGGTGGGCCAGTCCGGCCTCCCCACCTCGCGCGGCTGCTCCTCGTTCGGCGGTCACGGCGGCATCGCGCGCGGCCGCACCGGCGCCGCGGGCAGCCGAACCACCCGGTACCAGCCCCAGCAGGAGGTTGGGGATGAGGTGGCCCGTGGCCTTCGCCGGGTCCGAGCCCCATCCGGTACCGACGACGTCCTTCACGAGCTGGACGGGGTGGACCACCGTGTGCACGAGGCCGGCGGCCACTGTGGACACGTTGTCGACGTACCGCGCGGGATGGGTCAGGTTGTAGGGGTCGACCGGGTTGACGCTGCGCAGCAGCTTGGCCAGTCCCTCTATGCCCTCGCCGACACCGCCGAGGAGGTGTTCGGTCTCGGTGAGCTGCGATGTGAACCCGTCGGCGAGGTTGGAGCCGAGCCGCTCCCAACCCGACGGCAGCGGCGGGGCAGTGGTGGTGGCCGCGGTCAGCGCGCGGGCGGTGTCGGCGCCGGCCGCGTCGCGGGTGTAGCGGGCGTCGTCGAGGATCTGTTGCGCGCGGGCCATCGCCGGCCCGCCGGGATCGGTGAACGGCGGCGGTGCCGTCGCGCTGGTGCCGGCCGCGGCGGCTGCGTTGTACGCGTCGACCTGCTCGTTGTAGTTGCTGCGCGCCGCCACCGACGCGGCGCGGCCCTGCCGGTAGAGCGCGGCGGCCTCACCCGCCTGGCTTTGAGCCCAGCTCAGGGTGCCGTGGAACCCGTTGAGGCTGGCGGCGGCGGCGCGGAACGCGGTGGCGGCGTCGCTCCAGCGGGCAGGCGAGTCCTGGAACGTGGAGCGGAACGCATCGGCTGCCACCCCCTGCCAAGCACCGAGGTCGATGCGCTGGAGGCCGGAGGCGGTGTGGCCGAACGCCTCGCCGAGCCTGCCGAGATGGCTCGACGTGGACGCGATCCGCTCCGGATCGCCGTGCACCAGCGCGCGCGGATCGTCGGTGTCCTCGAGCGTCGATTCGGTGGCCATCGCGATCAGTCGCCGATCTCGGCGAGGCCGTGGATGTCGTCCACCATGGGCTGAAGCGGGTTCTCGCCGTTCAACGCGCGGCTGATCATGCCCGGCACCGCGGCGTTGCCGGCGTCGGCCACGGTGCTGCTCCAGGTGCTGCCGATGTGATCGCCCGCGTCCGCGAACGACTGTGCCGAGTAGTCCGGGCCGGTGGTGAGGGCGTCCTCCCAGTTGAGGGTCGACGCCGCCGCCGAATCACCCATCGGGTTGCCGGACAGATCGAACAGCGCCCGCTTCATCAACCCCGCCGCGCCGTTCTCCGCCTGGAGGTACGCCACGCCGGAGTCGTTGAGCCCGTCGACGATCTTCTGTCCGGCCTGGACGAGGCCGCGCACGCCCCAGTCCCACCGCTCGCAGAACCCGTTGAACGCCCCGACGACCGCGGCATCGCCCAACGTGGCCTCGTCCAGCGCCAGCTGGGTGATGCCGCGACCGGCCGCAGCCATCCCGACCGTGCCGACCTCGCCCAGCTCGGCGAGCGCGTCCTGGATCCCCAGCGCCGCCTCGGTGAGGGCTTCCGGAGCCGTGCGGAAGCCGTTCGGGTCGGTCATCGGACACCCTGCCCCGGCGCGGGCGGGAAGAGCATGGGCTGCTCACCCGCGAGATCGACCGCCACCCCGAGCGGCGCGTTGCCGCGGCTGTCCTGCAGCGCGGCCCCGGCTGCGCGCCGGAAGGACCACGAGCGGTCGCCGGCCTCGCGCGCCACGGCGAACCGGGCCAGTGCCTCGGTACTGGTGAAGGCGCACAGCCACTGGACGCCCCTGTCGGTCAGCGCCAGCATCGCATCGTCATCGGTGAGCGCGACCACGAGTTCGGCGCGCCGGAAGGACCGCACGAGCGCATCCGGATCACCCCTGCGGGCGTACATCGCCGCGATCTGCTGTCGGAGCTCCATCTCGACCACCCCCGGCGACGAGGTTAGAAGGGCAGCTCGCCGCTGTGGGCCGAATGGAGAAACTCACACGTGGGACGGCTGCGGACGGCGGGATGGGAGGATGTTCTGCGACTCATCCCCCAAAGGCGGAGGTAGGCGCGTGGCTCGCGAGTTCCGGACGGTCGGCGTTGTCGGCCTGGGCACCATGGGTGCTGGCATCGTCGAGGTATTCGCCCGCAACGGCCTGCAGGTGATCGCGGCCGACGTCGATGCCGAGGCCGTCGAGCGGGGACGCGCGCACCTGCAGTCATCACTCGCCCGCGCTGTCAAGCGCGGCAAGCTGTCGCAGGAGGATTCCGACGCGCTGACCGCTCGGGTCACCACCACCACGTCGCTGTCGGACATGGCCGATGCCGATCTGGTGATCGAAGCCGTGCCGGAGAGCCTCGACCTCAAGGCCGGTGTGTTCACCGAGCTCGACAAGGTCTGCCGACCGGATGTGATCCTCGCGTCCAACACGTCGTCGCTGTCGGTCACCGAACTGGCGGTGCGCACCGGCCGCCCCGGCAAGGTCATCGGCATGCACTTCTTCAACCCGGCACCGGTGCAGAAGCTCGTCGAGGTGGTGCGCACGGTCGTCACCGAGCAGGACGTCGCCGAGGACGTGCAGGCGTTCGCGGCCACGCTGGAGAAGGTGCCGGTGGTGATCGGCGACCGCGCCGGGTTCATCGCCAACGCGCTGCTGTTCGGCTACCTCAACCACGCCGCGCGCATGTACGAGTCGCGCTACGCCAGCCGCGAGGACCTCGACGCCGCCATGCGCTTCGGCTGCGGCTACCCGATGGGCCCGCTCGCGCTGCTCGACCTGATCGGGCTCGACACGAGCTACGAGATCCTCGACACGATGTACAAGCAGTCGCGCAACCAGCTCCACGCGCCCACCCCGGTGCTCAAGCAGATGATCACGGCGGGGCTGCTGGGCCGCAAGAGCGGCCGCGGTTTCTACACCTATGCCAAGGCGCACAGCTCGGAGGTCGTGGCCGACGCGCTCACGCCGTCCGGCTCGATCCCCGAGGACGTCGCTGTGCGTGACGTCCAGCGTGTCGGCGTGGTCGGCACCGGCACCATGGCCTCGGGCATCGTCGAGGTGTTCGCGAAGGCGGGCTTGGACGTCGTCGTGCGCGGGCGCAGCGACTCCAAGGTGCAGGGCTCGATCGCCGGGGTCCGCAAGTCCCTCGAGAAGGGCGTGGTCCGCGGCAAGCTCACCGAGGAGCAGCGTGACGAGGCGCTGGCCCGGATCACCGGCACCACGCGCCTGGAGGACTTCGCCGACGTCGACCTGGTCGTCGAGGCCATCGCCGAGGAGCTCGACGTCAAGCGGGCCGTGTTCGCCGCGCTCGACGAGATCTGCAAGCCCGGCGCGATCCTCGCCACCACCACGTCGTCGCTGCCGGTGGTGGAGTGCGCTGCCGCCACCACCCGGCCGCAGGACGTGGTCGGCCTGCACTTCTTCAACCCCGCACCGGTCATGAAGCTCGTGGAGGTGGTGTCCACGATCAGCACCGCCCCCGAGGTGACCGCCACCTCGATCGCGCTGTGCGAGCGGCTCGGCAAGGTGCCGGTGTCCTGCGGCGACCGCGCCGGGTTCATCGTCAACGCGCTGCTGTTCCCGTACCTCAACGACGCCGTCAAGATGCTCGAGGCGCACTACGCCACGGCCGACGACATCGATGCCGCCATGAAGACCGGCTGCGCGCTGCCGATGGGCCCGTTCGAGCTGCTCGACGTGGTCGGTCTCGACGTCTCGTTGGCGATCGAGCGGTCGCTCTACCTGGAGTTCCGCGAGTCGGGCTATGCCCCGGCACCGCTGCTCGAGCACCTGGTCACGGCCGGTCGGCTCGGTCGCAAGACCAGCCACGGGTTCCGGGACTACGCGGCCCGCTGATATGCGTTGACCCTGTCGTGCCTCGATCCTCGCGTCCGCAGCGGCCGTCCCATGTGCCGCTGCGGTCTGCGACGTTCACCCGCGCCGAGAGCAGCACCGACGGCGAGTGGGTGGTGCGCAACGTGCCCGGCTCGGCTTCGGAGCGGACGTACCGGTGCCCGGGCTGTGACCAGCTGATTCCGGGCGGCACGCCGCACGTGGTGGCGTGGCCTGCGGCCGAGTACGGATCCGTCGAGGACCGGCGCCACTGGCACGCTTCGTGCTGGTCGGCCCGCCACCGTCGCCGACCCGGCTGACCCGACCGGCTGACCCGGCTCGGATCAGTTCCGGGCGGCCGTGCTCGCCCCGGTGCGCTTGCGGGTGCGCCTGCGGGCCGGCGGGTTCTGGCCGGGCTCGTCCGACGCCGTCTCGCTGTCTGCGGTGGGTGCCGGCGTGGCGGGCACGTCGACGGTCGCGCCGGACACGCCCCTGGCCGGGCGCGCGGTGGGTGTGGGCTTCGCCCTCGCCGTGGGGCGCGGGCGCGGTGCGGACGTGGGCCGGACCGGCGGGGTCGGGTTCGTGACCGGCGACGCGGCAGGTTCGGCCGGGGTGGCCACCGCTGGCGCCGGAGCTGCGGCGGGCGCGACCGCAGGCGGCTCTTCCGCCGCCGCAGGAGCCGCGTTCGGCGGGGACTGCGTTGCGGCTGCCGGGGTTGCGGTTGCAGGCGTCGCGGTTGCCGGGGGCGGGGTTGCAGCGCTGACCGGCGGGTCTGCCTCCGAGGTTGCGGGCAGCGGGATGGCTGCCGGTCGGGCCGCTGCCGGAGTGACGTCCGCGGGTGTGCGGGACTCCTCTGGCAGCGGTGCCAGCCCCCCGACCACGCGCTCGAGTTCGGCCCGAATGCCCTGCAGCTGCTCGGCGAGCCGACCGCGCAGCGCCGTGAGATCGACGATGCTGCGCTCGGCCTCGCCGACGATGGCCTGGGCCTGCGTCTTCGCCTCGGCGATCTCGGCACGGCTGCGATCGGCGGCCGTCTGGCGGATCGCCTCCGCGGCATCGCGGGCTTCGAGCCGCTCGGCGGTGAGGGACCGCAGCGCTTCCGTGCGGCGCTGGTTCATCGCGATGGTGAAGTCCTCTTCGACCAGCGCCCGGCGGGACTCGGAGTCGGCCCAGACCAGCGAGCGCTGCAGATCGGCCTCCGCGTCGGCCGAGGCGATCTTGAGCGCGGCCGAGCGGCGCTCCTCCTCCAGCAGCTCGCGCTGGACGGCGAGCTCATGCGCGGCGGTCTGGGCATCGGCGGAGGCCTGCGCGCGGTCGTGTGCCGCGGTGGCGTGCGCGGTGGCGATGATCTGGCCGGCCTCGGTCTCGGCCTCCTGGGTGCGGCGCGCCGCGTCGCGCTCGGCCGTTGCCAACATCTCGGCGACCTCGTCCTCGGCCAGCCGCAGCATCGAGCGCATGCGTTCGCTCATGCCCTGCACGCTCTGTGGCGGGCTGACGAGCGTGCGCACCTGCGTGCGCAGCCGCTCGGCACGGGCCCTGGCGTCGTCGAGCTCGCGGCTGAGCTGGGTGGACTGGCTCACCGCAGCGTCGCGATCGGTGGCGAGGATGCGGATCTCGGCATCGATCCGGCGCAGGTGGGCATCCACCTGACCCTGGTCATAACCCCTGCGGACAACGCTGAAACCGGCGTCGGACGGGGGTGAAAAAGGGTCTCCGGCCATGTACTCACCGTACCGGCCTGCCCCGATCGATGACCCTGACGGTGGGGCGTGGTGGGCAGCCTCACGCTCTGCGGAGCCGAACGGTCGGCGCCGTTGGGCCTGGTCCGGGAACCAGGCGCCGAACGGTCGCCGACAGACCGTCAGATGCCGCGGAACCTGTTGATGCCCTCGAGGTGGCGCTCCCGCAGCTCCGGATCGGTGACGCCGAGGCCCTCGCGGGGAGCCAGGGCCAGCACTCCGACCTTGCCCTGGTGGCTGTTGGTGTGCACGTCCATGGCCGCCTGGCCGGTGTCGGCGAGCGGGTACACCTTCGACAGCGTGGGGTGGATCAGGCCCTTCGCGATGAGCCGGTTGGCCTCCCACGACTCGCGGTAGTTCGCGAAGTGCGAGCCCACGATGCGCTTGAGGTTCATCCACAGGTAGCGGTTGTCGAACTCGTGCATGTAACCGGACGTGGATGCGCACGTCACGATCGTGCCGCCCTTGCGGGCCACGTAGACGCTCGCGCCGAACGTCTCACGGCCGGGGTGTTCGAAGACGATGTCGGGGTCGTCACCGCCGGTGAGTTCGCGGATGCGGCCGCCGAAACGCTTCCACTCCGAGGGATCCTGGGTCTGCTCGTCCTTCCAGAACCGGTAGCCCTCCGCGCTGCGGTCGATGATCAGCTCGGCGCCCATCTTGCGACAGATGGCTGCCTTCTCCGGCGATGAGACGACGCAGACCGGGGTGGCGCCGCCGTTGAGCGCGAACTGCGTGGCGTAGGAGCCGAGCCCGCCGGACGCGCCCCAGATCAGCACGGTGTCGCCCTGCTTCATGCCCGCGCCGTTGCGCGAGACGAGCTGGCGGTAGGCCGTGGAGTTGACGAGCCCGGGGCTGGCCGCCTCTTCCCACGTGAGGTGGGCGGGCTTGGGCATGAGCTGGTTGGACTTCACCAGCGCGAGCTCGGCCAGGCCACCGAAGTTGGTCTCGAAGCCCCAGATGCGCTGCTCCGGATCCATCATCGTGTCGTTGTGACCGTCGGGGCTCTCGAGCTCGACCGACAGGCAGTGCGCGACGACCTGGTCGCCCGCCTTCCACCTGTTCACACCCGGTCCGGTGCGGAGCACGACGCCGGCCAGGTCGGACCCCACCACGTGGTAGGGCAGATCGTGGCGCTTGGTCAGCTCGGACATGCGTCCGTAGCGCTTGAGGAAGCCGAAGGTGGACATCGGTTCGAAGATCGACGTCCAGACGGTGTTGTAGTTGATGGCGCTGGCCATCACGGCGACGATCGCCTCGCCCGGGCCGAGCTCCGGGGTGGCGACGTCATCGAGATGCAGGCTCTTGCGGGGGTCCTTGTCGCGCGTCGCCATGCCCTTGAACATGTCGGCCTCGTCGGCATGGACGGTGACACCGCGGTAGTGATCGGGTAGGTCCAGCCCGCTGATCTCGCTGAACTGCTCGGCGAGGATTGCGTCGAGGATCTCCTGCACGGCCGGCCTCCGATGGCTCTAGTCGTGGTGCGCTTGGTATCCCGAAGGTTACTGCGCAGTATGGTACCCGCTCGACGCCGGCTCCACCAGCTCTGCCAGAACGCCGCCCGCGTCCTTCGGATGCAGGAAGTTGATCCGCGAGCCCGCGGTGCCCCGGCGCGGCTCGTCGTAGAGCAGCCGCAGGCCCTGCGCGCGCAGCGCCGCGCAGGTGGCGTCGATGTCGGCGACGCGGTAGGCCATCTGCTGGATTCCCGGCCCGTTGCGCTCGAGGAACTTGCCGATCGGGGAATCCGGGCGCAGCGGTGCGAGCAGCTGGATCGCGGCGCCGGTGTCGCCCGGCACCGACAGCATCGCCTCCTGGACGCCCTGCTCCTCGTTGATCTCGGTGTGCGTGGCCACCATGCCGAAGGTGGCGGCGTACCAGGCGATGGCCTCGTCCAGATCGGCGACGGCGATGCCGACATGATCGATCCCGATGACGGTGTGTTCTCCCATGGCGGGGAATCTAACCCCGGGCCGCGCTGACATGGGGTTGTGCGACGTATCACGACGCCGATCGGGTCTCAGCCCGGCAGCATGACCCCTACCGGCGGGTATCGTCGGGCAACCCTCGCCACCGCAGTCGCTGGAGGAAACGTGTCCGGATCCGTCATCGTTGCAGGAGCTCGCACGCCGATGGGGCGGCTCCTGGGACAGCTCAAGGACTTCACCGGGGCGCAGCTGGGCGGCATCGCCATCAAGGGTGCGCTCGAGCGCGCCGGGGTGGCGCCCGAGCAGGTCGACTACGTGATCATGGGACAGGTGCTGACCGCAGGCGCCGGGCAGATCCCGGCCCGCCAGGCCGCCGTGGCCGCCGGCATCGGGATGAACGTGCCCGCGCTCACCATCAACAAGGTCTGCCTCTCCGGCCTGAACGCGATCGCGCTGGCCGACCAGCTCATCCGGGCGGGCGAGTGCGAGATCGTGGTGGCGGGCGGCCAGGAGTCGATGACGCAGGCACCGCACCTGCTGTCCAAGTCGCGCTCCGGCTTCAAGTACGGCGACGTGACGATGCTCGACCACATGGCCTACGACGGCCTGCACGACTCGTTCGACCAGGTCTCCATGGGCTCGTCCACCGAGAAGCACAACGCCCGCTACGAGCTGACGCGTGCTGAGCAGGACGAGTTCTCCGCGCGGTCGCACCAGCGCGCCGGCCGGGCCGTGGCGAACGGCATCTTCGCCGACGAGATCACCCCCGTGCACGTGCCGCAGCGCAAGGGCGACGCGATCGTGGTGGACAGCGACGAGGGCATCCGTCCCGAGACCACGGCCGAGAGCCTCGGCAAGCTGCGGCCGGCGTTCTCCGCCGACGGCACCATCACGGCCGGCTCGTCGTCGCCGATCTCCGACGGTGCCACCGCGGTGATCGTGATGAGCAAGGCGAAGGCGGAGGAGCTCGGGCTCACCTGGCTCGCCGAGATCGGCGCCCAGGGCATGGTGGCCGGCCCTGATGACTCCAGCCTGCACGAGCAGCCCGCCAACGCCATTGCCGCGGCGTGTGCCAAGGAGGGCATCGCGCCCACCGACCTCGACGTGATCGAGATCAACGAGGCCTTCGCGGCGGTCGGCGTGGTGTCCACCCGCAAGCTCGGGGTGGACCCGGAGAAGGTGAACCCCAACGGCGGCGCGATCGCGCTCGGACACCCCATCGGCTCTTCCGGGGCGCGGCTCGCGCTGCACCTCGCGCTGGAGCTGCAGCGCCGCGGTGGTGGCGTCGGTGCCGCCGCGCTGTGCGGTGGTGGCGGCCAGGGCGACGCGCTGATCCTCCGTGTCCCGGCGGCGGGCTGAGCAGCACCGATGGCACGGCGGCTCGACGTACCGGACCTGGTGGAACGGGCCCGGCGCGGCGAGCCGCTCGCCGTGGGTCGGCTGCTGTCGCTCGTGGAGAGCGATGGCCCGGCCGGCCGGGAGCAGCTCCGTGAGGTGGCTGCTGCGCTCGCGCCACACGCCGGGCGGGCCCACGTGGTGGGCTTGACCGGGCCGCCCGGCGTGGGCAAGTCGACCACGACATCGGCGCTGGTGGGCGCGCTGCGCGCGCAGGGGCGGCGCGTGGGCGTGCTCGCCGTGGACCCGTCGTCGCCGTTCTCCGGCGGCGCGCTGCTCGGTGATCGCGTGCGGATGGGTGAGCACGCCACCGACGACGGTGTCTTCATCCGTTCCATGGCCACCCGCGGCCATCTCGGCGGGTTGGCCTGGTCGACACCGCAGGCCTTGCGGGTGCTCGACGCGGCCGGGTGCGAGGTGGTGGTGATCGAGACCGTGGGCGTGGGGCAGTCGGAGGTGGAGGTGGTGGCGCTGGCCGACACCACCGTGGTGCTGCTGGCCCCCGGCATGGGCGACGGCGTGCAGGCCGCCAAGGCCGGCATCCTCGAGGTGGCCGACGTCTTCGTGGTGAACAAGGCCGACCGTGACGGTGCCGCCCAGACCGTGCGCGACCTCACACACATGCTCGCGCTCGGTGGGAGTGTCGGGCCGCAGGTCTGGCGCAAGCCCGTGGTGCGCACCGTGGCGGCCCGCGGCGAGGGGATCGACGACCTCGTGGCGGCGCTGGACTCCCATCGGGCGTGGCTCGACTCCAGCGGTGAGCGTGAGCGCAGGCGGCTGGCCAGGGCCGAGGCGGAGATCGAGGCCATCACGCTGGACCGGATCCGCTCCCGCATCGGTGACCTGCGTGGGAGCAGTGGGCTCTCCGGCCTCGCAAAGCGGGTGGTGGCGGGCGACCTGGACCCCTACCGGGCCGCCGACGAGTTGGCGGGCAATGTCGGGTCGTAGTGTCGGCGCCGCTGCCGCATGATCAGCGCGCACGGGTTCCCTCTCGATCATGAGCGGGTGGGCGCTCGGCCCCGGTGAGGCGGGCCTCCAGGCGCTTCGCGCCGATCCGGGTGGCCAGCTCCCTGGCCTCACGCCGGTGCCCCGTCGCCGAAGCCGGATCGGACCGCCGCAGCGCTACGGCCAGCTCGGTGTGCAGCGCAGCGCGGTGGCGGATCGACGCCGGTCGGGCCGCCAGCGACCTCTCCAGCAGGCGGGCGCCGGCCTCGTGATCCCCGATCGCCACGAGCGCGCTGCCGTGCCAGCGGTGCAGATCTGCCAGCTCGACGGGCGTTGCGGGCGGCTCGACCACCTCGATCGCGCCCACCTCGATCGCGCCCGGCAGGACGAGCCCGGCCGCTGAGAACGCCGCCCGCGACCGCTCGGCATCGCCGATGGCGGCCTGCGCCGTGCCGCGAGCCGCTTCCCATCGGATGTGCGCCACGGGCCCGGGGGGTGGTGCGGCGGCGAGCAGCGTGAGCGCGGCCTGCGGTTCGCCGGCGTCGACGAGCACCGCGGCGAGGCCGGTGGCGGCCTCGGCTTCCGCCGCGGGGGCCACCGCGACGGTGGCGGCGGCGCGGGACTGGTCGAACCGCAGCCAGGCCTGCTCGTGGTGGGCGCCGTCGAGGGACTGGTGGCCCGCGAGCGCGGCGGCCGCGGCGAGCACACGCGCCACGCCGGGACGTCGCTCCGCGGCGACGGTGTGGACGAGGGTGGTGGCGAGCTGCTCGACCAGTGCGTGCACCACGCCGGCGGCCCCGGCCGCACCGAGCTCGTCGTCGAGCCTGCGAGCCACCGCGAGCTGCTCCCACCAGAGCTCCAGCGTGGTGTCGCCGACGGCGGCCGCCGCCGCGATGCCGGCGCGGAGCCCGCCCGCGGCGGGAGCCTCCTCGGCGAAGCCCAGCTCGGCGGGGGTGCGCTGGTAGAGCTCGCACAGCAGCTCCCGATACTGCGGCTCCGGCACCGCGTGGCCGTTCTCCCATCGCGACAGCAGCGTCTTCAGGCTGGCCGCCGCGGCCACCGGCACCTCTCGCCCGTGGCCGAGCGCGGCGATCTCGCGAGCGGCATCGGACTGGGAGATGGCCCTGATCAGGCGGGCCGATCGCAGGGCGCCGGCGGCCGATGTCGGGGTGGGTGGAGCGGTCATGGATCCAGAATGTCGGTGCCCGGACCTAGTGTCAACGGAGGTGACGCAACAGTGCGTCAACACCGGATCGACGGGGGCAGAAGTGGATCTGACGACATGCTCGGTGTGCGCGCTGGCGGCAGCGCTCGCGGGCGCGGTCGGTGGTTACGGCGCGGCGCGTCGCGAGCGATCGCGGCGCCGGTCGGCGGCGCGTGGCACCCGGGGGCGCACCATGCGCAGGTGGCCGGGCGGGCAGGGGCGCGGGCACCGCGGCGGTCCGCCGGGGCGGCCCACCGACGATGGCGGTCCGTCGTGAGCGTGCGAGGTCAGTCGAAGTCGCCCGCGGAACGGCGCACCCGGCCCAGCAGGTCGGTGAGCTGCAGCTCCTCGTCCGGGGTCAGCCCGCTCATCCCGAACTCGATCGAGGTCACCGACTTCGTCGCCGCGTCGAGGAGAGCCGATCCGTCCTCGGTGATCTCCACCAGCGTGGCCCGGCGGTCGGTGGGGTGCGGGATGCGGCGCACCAGCTCGTCGGCCTGCAGGCGGTCCACGATGTTGGTCACACTCGTCGGGTGCAGCTGCAAGCGCTCACCCATCACCCGCATCGGCAGCCGGCCGCTGCGCGCGAACGTGAGCAGCACCAGTGCCTCGTACCGGGCGAACGTCAGGCCGTGCGGGCGCAGCGCGCCGTCCACGGCGGAGAGCAGGATCTGCTGCACGCGCATCACGCTGGTCACGGCGGCCATCGTGCGGGCCGGGCCGATCCGCTCGTCCCACAGCGCCGCCGCCCGCATGATCGGGTCGAACGGCAATGGCTTGCGGGAGACCATGAAGCACGACGCTAGCAGTGCCGCCCGTGGAGTCGCGTCCACCGTGGGTGCTGAGGCAGTGTGTCGCTCATGCTCATCGCCTTCAGCGTCGCTCCGTCCGGGATCGCGTCCGACAGCGTCAGCCACGCCGTGGCCGACGCCGTCCGGGTGGTCCGCGAGTCGGGCCTGCCCAACGAGACCACCTCCATGTTCACCACCATCGAGTCCGAGAGCTGGGACGAGGCGATGGACGTCGTGAAGCGCGCCGTCGAGGCTGTTCAGGCGCACGCGCCGCGGGTGAGCCTCGTGCTCAAGGCCGATATCCGCCCCGGTTTCACCGGCCAGCTGCAGTCGAAGGTGGAGCGGGTGGAACAGGCATTGGAGGGCTGACCCGTGACACTCGTCGTACTGGTGCACGGTGCGTGGCACACCGGATCGTCATGGGCGCCGGTCGTGCAGGCGCTAGCCGAACGCGGCCGCGACGCGGTGGCGATGGACCTGCCCGGCGACCGACCCGGATCGGGGCTGCTCGACCACGCCGCGGCGGTGGAGGAGTCGATCGCGGCGGCGATCCCGCGGGATTCCCCGGAGCGTGTCGTGCTGGTGGGCCACTCGCTCGGCGGGCTCACCGTGCCCGTGGTCGCCCAGCGGCTCGGGCCGGATCGGGTCGCGGCGATGGTGCTCGTGGCGGCGCTCGTCCCGGAACCGGGTCGGTCCTTCCGCGAACAGAGCCGGGCCGATCCGCACATCATGGCTGCCGGGTTCGGGCCCGGTCAGGTGCGTCACGACGACGGCACCACCTCGTGGCCGGTCGAGGTCGCACCCGCCACGCTCTACCGCGGCGTCGCCGAGGAGAGCTCGGCGGCCGAGGTGGCGGCGGCGATCACCGGCCTGCGGCCGCAGGCGTGGGATCTCCACCGCGATGTCACCCCGCTCGTGCAGTGGCCGGGGATCCCCACCACGGTCGTCGTCTGCGCGGGCGACCAGGTGGTCTCGGCCGACCGGCTCCGCAGCCGCGCGGCCGAGTTGCCGAACACGCAGGTGGTGGAGCTGCCGGGCGGTCACTTCCCGATGCTCACCCGGCCTGCCGAGCTGGCCGCGGTGATCGAGTCCGTGGTGGAGGAGGTCAGCGGCGCCGCGACACGGTGAGGTGGGGAGCCCATGACGTGCACGGGGCGGACGCGCCTCGGGGGGCCACCGCGTCAGCGATGACCCCCCGAGGTGTTGAGCTCCGATCGTCGACCGGGGCTCAGGCCCGGCGGTGCCGGCTCAGCGGTGGGCGACGTTCAGGGTGAAGAAGAAGACGCCGACCAGGATCGCGACCACACCGAGGGCGATGGCGATCTTGGCCATCTTGGCGGCGGCCGGGCGACGGACGGCAGCGCCGCCGACGCCGATGGCACCGGCCCCGACGATCCAGCCGAGGATGGAGATCGGGCTGACGAGGAGCGCGATCACGCCGACCGTCAGCGCGATCTTGCCCAGGCCCGCGCTCTCCTGCTTCGCGGTCTTCTTGCGTGCGTCGGTGAGCAGGCGGTCGGCGACAGTGTTCTCCGTGCTCATGCAGGTTCCTTCGGGTGAGGGATGCCGCAAACGCGGCCGAGTGAATGTCTACAGAGAGCAACGGGCGCGTCACTCACACATCATCAACGAATGGGGTGCGCGAGTGGTGCTCCGCCAGTTCGGTGATCGATTCCGGGCGGTTGGCCGCTCTGGGCCGTCGACGGCTGCGGGCTGTCACCGAAGAGCACCGGATCGGTTGAAGCTGGCCGAATGTAGTTGGACGTCCTACTGTTTTGAGGCATGAGCGCAGTGCAGGAACACCGGGCCCGGCGGATGTGGCGAGCGGTCGAGCCGGTGCATGCCGTCACCTACTTCGCGCCGGAGCCGAAGGCGGCGTGCGAGGAACTGGGCACCAAGGGTTACTGGATGAGCTACTTCGCCCAGCGGGCCGCGCCGCTCGGTGCCGCGCCCCCGGAACTGATCACGGCGCTGTTCTACAACTTCTCGCTGGGGCTGGTCGCCCGAGCGGTGCCCGATGTGTGGGCGCTGGCCGGCCCCGAGCAGTACCTGGAGGTCCGGCTCCGCGCGATGGACGCGGCACTGCACCGGCTCGCGGGCGCGGAGCTGCTGACATCGGCGGGCGTCGCGGAGGCCGCCGAGATCGCGCGGGAGGCCGCGACGGCCGCGCCCACCTCCGGGCGGGCCCTCGGCGCGGCCAATGCGGCGCTCGACTGGCCGGAGGCTCCGCACCTGCAGCTGTGGCACGCGCAGACGATCCTGCGGGAGCTGCGCGGCGACGGGCACGTGGCCGCACTGCTGCTGGCCGGGCTCGACCCGGTCGAGACGCTGGTGGTCTTCGCCGCCGACAACGGCATGGACGGCACCTGGCTGCGGGAGCGCCGGGGCTGGTCGGAACCGGAGTGGGAGGCGGCCGTCTCCCGCCTCACCGAGCGCGGTCTGGTCGAGGACCGGCAGCTCACGGCCGCCGGTGTCGCGCTGCGGGCCGAGGTCGAGGCGCACACCGATGCGCTCGCCGACGCCCCGTGGCTCGCGATCGGCGCCGACCGGGCCGAGCGGCTGGTCGAGCTGGTGGCCCCGCTGGTCCGGGCGATCATCGCGGGCGACGGCGTCAACACCGTCAACCCGATGGGGATGCGTCCGCTCGTCGCCGCCACACCCTGAGATCACCTTTCGGTCCCGCGGGTGGGCATCGGAACGATCACATGCGGACAATGGGCACATGACGCAGGAACCGCCACCGTCCTGGCCGCACTCCGGTCAGGACGGATGGGAGCCGTTGTCGGTGGATCCGATCACCGGCGAGCCGATCACACCGGCCCGTGGTCCGGCGGAGGCCGAGCAGCCGTCGCCCTTCGGTGTACCCATGGAGCCGACATCGCAGAATCCGGCCCCCTACCCGGCCCCTTATCCGGCGGCCCCCTACCCGACCCAGAACCTGCCGGCGCAGGAGCAGGCGGCGCCCTACTTCCCGGCCCCGCCGCCCGGCCAGCAGCCCTACGCCCAGCAGCCCTACGCCCAGCAGCAGTACGGCGCGCCACCGCCGGGATGGGGCTACCCCGCGCCGCCGCCCTACGCCTGGGCCGTCCCGCGCGCCACCAACGGGATGGCGATCGCGGCGATGATCCTCGGCATCGTCTGGGTCTACTGGATCGGCAGCCTGCTGGCACTGGTGCTCGGCTACACGGCGCGGGCGCAGATCAAGCGCACGGGTGAGGGCGGTGACGGCATGGCGCTGGCCGGCATCATCCTGGGCTGGATCGGGATCGGGGTGCTCGCCGCGATCCTGATCTTCAGCGGAGTGCTGTCTGCCACGCGTTATCGCTGATCGGCCTACCTCCGGCCGCGCGCCATGGCGATGAGCCGGTCGAGGATCCGGCCGCCGTCGGCGCGCAGCCCGTTGTGCTCGTACTCGTTGGTGACCCAGCCGCGCAGCCCGCGGACGGCCGCGGCGGTCTCCACCGAGAACGCGTGCTCCACGTACAGGTCCTCGGCGTAGATCGCGGCCGCGCTGGGAACCTCGTTGCCGCCGAGGACGTCGGCGTCGTAGAGCCGTGGCCACTCGTGCTCGGCGAGCAGGTTCGCGGCTTCCCGCAACGGCGCCAGCTCGCTGAACTCGTCGAACATCCAGGGGAACACGTGCTCGCCGGTGAACAGCTCCGGCCGCTCGGCGAACGCGGCGGGCCGCACGCGCTCGGCCGACCACCGGGTGGCGTGCCCGTCGGCGTAGCTCGACTCGTGGATCACCGCGTAGAGCGGGTTGCGCCCGTCGAAGGGGGCCATCGACTGCGCGTCGTGCCGGAACGCCGGTGAGTCGAAGGGCCGCTCCAGCAGGTAGTGCAGGTGCTCGAAGCCGTCGCTCGTGCCGAGGATGTTGCCGATCTGACGCAACCGACGCGACGTCAGCCTGTCGCCGTTCGGGAGCCGGACGTCCTCGGCAGCGAGCCAGGCGTGCAGGTCCTGCACCCGGGGCAGGTCTCCGGGGTAGCGCGCGAAGTAGCGCCGGTTGCGCTCGAGCATGCGGTCGAACGTGGCCGCGTACACCTCGTCGGGGTGGCGTCCGATCGGCGGGAGCCCGCCGGTGAAGAACGCCTCGCGCAGCCCGTCGGGCGCCGTGCTGAGGTAGGCCAGCGTGGTGAAGCCGCCGAACGACTGGCCCAGCACGCTCCAGCGGTCGACGCCGAGGCTGCGACGGATGTGCTCGGCATCGGCCACGATCGCGTCGGCCCGGAAGTGGGTCAGGTACTCGGCCTGCTGCTGCGGCGTCATCCCGGGCAGCGTGCCGACCGGGGTGGACCGGCCGGTGCCGCGCTGGTCGAGCAGTAGTACCCGGTAGTCCTGCAGCGCCCGCTCCAGCCATCCTGGCGCCGACGGGAAGCGCGTCGGTCGCGCGGCTTCGTGGCCGGGCCCGCCCTGCAGGAAGACGAGGAACGGTCGATCCGTCCCACCCGGATCGGCCACCTCCCTGGCGAACACCGAGATCTGCTCGCCCCCGGGCACGGCGTGGTCGAGCGGGACGTCGAACGTGTGCTCGGTCAGGACGAGCCCATGGGTGTGGGTGCGCAACGACATGGCGCCCACTCTGCCTCCCCCACCGCGACGGGTCACCCGGGTGGTCCAGCGCACCTCCGCACACCCGGCCCGGGCACGCCGCCGGGTGCATCCGTGCCAGGATGAACAGCGTGTCTCGACCAGATCCGCGCGCCCGCGCCCAGACGGCTGCCCAGACGTCTGCCTTGTCATCCTCGATGGCAGGCGCGGTCGACCTCGCCGCCCTGAAGGCCCGTTCCGAGGCCGCCGCCCGCCCGCAGGCCACCACCGCCGCCGCGAACGCCAGTGCGTTCGTCATCGACGTCACCGAACAGACGTTCCAGACCGACGTGCTGGAGCGCTCGCTGCAGGTCCCCGTCGTGGTGGACCTGTGGGCCACCTGGTGCGGCCCGTGCAAGCAGCTCTCGCCCGTGCTCGAACGCCTCGCCACGGCGGCCAACGGGGCCTGGATCCTCGCGAAGGTCGACGTCGACGCCAACCCGCGGATCTCGCAGGCCTTCGGTGTGCAGTCCATCCCGATGGTCGTCGCCGTCGTCGGCGGGCAGCCCGTCGACGCGTTCAACGGCGCGCTTCCGGAGCCGCAGGTGCGGCAGTGGATCAGCGCGCTGCTCGACCAGTTGCGCGAGCGGATGCCGGCCATCGCCGAGGCCGAGAAGGGCGCTGGTGGCGCGCCCGAGCCGGAGGAGGAGCCCGACGACCCGCGCTTCACGGCGGCCGAGGATGCGCTCGAGGCCGGCGACTATGAGGCCGCCGAAGCTGCCTACCAGCAGATCCTCGCTGTCGAGCCGGCCAATGAGCAGGCCGCGGCCGCGTTGGCGCAGGTGCGGTTCCTCGCCAGGGCCGAGAACGTCGACCCCACTGCCATCGCCCGCGCGGACGCGGCACCCGACGACGTCGACGCGCAGCTGGCCGCTGCCGACGCCGAGGTGGCCACCGACCAGGTGGAGGCCTCGTTCGCTCGGCTCGTCGCCACGGCGGGCCGGGTGTACGGCACCGACCGCGACCGTGTCCGCGAGCACCTGGTGGGGCTCTTCGAGCTCTTCCCGGTGGACGACCCGCGGGTCATGGCATCGCGCCGCGCACTCGCGCGCGCCCTGTACTGAGCCCATCGCGGCTGCTCAGGCGGGCGGGAAGCAGCTCTCCGGCCCGCCGAGCAGCCCCGAGCGGAACTGCGCCACGCGGTCGTAGCCGCGCTCGTCGGCTTCGGTGTCGCCACGGGCGTCGCGCGCTGCCCAGTCGTCGGCGAGCAGCACCTGCACGGCCTCGTCCAGATCGCCCGGTGAGAGCGCGAAGCCGCCGTTCGGATCGATGAGCCGCCCGGTGTACGCCCCGGCCATGCAGGTGGCGGCGTCGCCGGCAACCGATCCGGTGGTGCGCTTGCCGTCGGCGGCGAGCACGGCCAGGCCGTAGCGGCTCGCCACGAGTACGGCGTCGGCGTAGTCGCCGAGCTTGTCGTGCACCGGCGCCAGCGTCGCCGGGTCCACGGCCACCGAGCCGTCGACGGGGCAGAACGAGGCCGGTCCCTGCGCCGTCAGCTGGCCTTTCGGACAGGCCCCTGTCGGTGACGGGCGCAGCAGTGGTGCGGTCCATCCGGGCGATCGGGCCGCGCCGACGGAGCCGAACCAGGTGCGCGCGTCGGCCTCGACGGCGGCGAGCAGGGTGGGCATCGACAGGTTGCCCTTGCGGGCCTGGTCGGCGGCCGATCCGAAGTGGCGCTGGGTGAAGCGCTGGTTGTCCAGGCTCATCGCCGCGCATCGGTTCGCGTCGCCGGAGAAGCCGTCCTGGAACGCCGAGACGCGGTCGAACGCATTGCCGTGCGCGCTCTGGTCGTTCGCCTCCACACCCAGCGGATCCCGGAACCCGACCAGTGCGGCCAGCGCCGCGTCGCGTTCGGCAGGCCCGAACGGCAGCCCGGCCACCGGATGCTGCATCAGGTTGGCCAGCGCGACGCCCGCGTCGCAGTCGGCCATCGCCTCCAGCAGGATCGTCGGGTACCGCGCGGGGTCCTTGACCTGCGCCTCGTCGACGCCCAGCCGGGTCTGCACCGCGTGGCCCACCTCGTGGGACAGCACCACGATCGGTCCGGCGGGACCGTAGTCGCGCTGCAGGTCGGGCAGCAGGCCGTCGGCGTCCCAGACCACCGCGTCGGCCGCGGGGCAGTAGAACGCCTGGCCGTCGAGGTCGGCAGCGCGCCCGACGCACGGCGGGGGCGGCTCGGTGGCGTCACGGGTGGGCACGGGCACGAACTGCGCGATGTCGCGCCACGGCCTGCCGAACGCGGCCGGGAAGGTCGCGCGCCAGAACCGCTGCAGCTCGGCCGTGATCGCCCCGGTGACGGCGCCCGCCGGACCGGTGGCCACCGCGACGGCGGCCGGAGCCGGCACGGGGGCGGCGAGCTCCCCGGTGATCGCGGAGGCACGTCCGGGCACGGTGGTGGCGCACGCGGTACCGGCCACCAGCACCACGGCGAGCGCCAGCACCGGCACGGCACCCCGGCGCAGTCGCACCGCGTCATCATGCCCCCACCGATGGTGTCGGGGGAGCGGTTCGGAGCGATCCGACGGGTACGGATAGCGTCGGGAGCCGTGTCACCGGTATCGGAAGTGCAGTCGATCGCCCCCGGCGTGTCCCAGCGATGGCGCTGGGCGGTGGCCGGCGTGCTCGTGCTCGCCTCACTCGTGGCTGCCGTGGTGCTGACCGTGCGCCATCCCGATGCGCTGGTGACGTTCCTGCCGTCCACCGACATGCACGAGCTCCACGTCGACTTCGACACCTTCTGGAACTCGGCCGTCGCGCTCGTCCACGGCACCGACATCTACGAGACGCCGGCCAAGCTGCACAACCTCAACCCGCCGCTGCTCTCGGTGCTGCTCGCACCGTTCGCGGCGCTGGACGTGGTCACGGCCTACCGGATCTGGGCGGCGCTGACGCTGCTCATGGTCGTCGCTGCGCTGATCGCCGTGGCCCGCGAGCTGCGGCTGCGTCCCTTGGTCACGGTGCTCGTCCTGCTGGCCGTGCTCGCGTCCTCCCCGCTGCACGGCACGCTGGTGCTCGGCCAGATCTACCCGCTGCTGCTGGTCGGGCTCGTTGCCGGCTGGATCGCGCAGCGCCGCGGCCATCCGGTGCTGGGGGCCGTGCTCTACGGCGTCGTGGTGGCCCTCAAGCCATCACTGGCCCCGCTGCTGCTGCTCCCGGCGGCCCAGCGGCAGTGGACGTCGTTCCGGGCCGGCATCGCCGGCGCCGTGGTCGCCACGGTGGTCGGGGTGCTCGGGGCGGGACCCTCCAGCGCGTGGGGCTGGTTGCGCATCGCCTTCTCCGAGGGTGTGCCCGACTCCGTCGACAACGCCTCGCTACCCGGGCTCGCCGTCCGGTTCGGAGTGCCGTCGGTGGTCGGGATGGTGCTGGGCGTCGCGGTGCTCGTCGGCACGCTCTGGTGGTTCGGCAAGCACCGCGACCGCGTCGGTGCGGCCGGGACGGCACCATGGGCCGTGCTCGCCGCCAGCCTGCTGCTCTCGCCCATCGCGTGGCACAACTACCTGATGCTGCTGTGGCCCGGCGTCATGCTCCTGATCGTGCTCGGCCGTGCTCCGATCACGGCCGTCGCACTCGCGGTGGCGATCATCCCGGTGTCCTGGAACGCGGAGTGGCCGCCCCACGGCGTGGCTGCCGCCGTGGCGCGGTCGCTCTACTGCGCGATCCTCGTCGGTTACTGGGTGGTGCTGGTGCGCGGTTCGGCGCTGCCCTTGCCGGGCTCGTCCGGGTCGTCCACCACGGGCGCCGAACCCTCGGTGGCAGGCTCCTCGGTGGCAGCAGGCTCCGCGGTGGTCGCGGGCTCCGCCGGTGAGGCCGGCGCGTCCGCATCCTGAGGTCCGGGTAGCGCCGGCACGGCAGGTTGCGGCTCCGGCTGGACGTGCGGGCCGGGATTGCCCCACCGGGGCGCCACGGGTCCCGCCCCGTAGGCCGACACCGGGGCTTCGGGTGCGGCGAGCTCGTCGTCGTCCACAACGGCCTGGACGGCAGTCACCGACGCCGTCAGCGCAGCGTCCTCGTCGTCCTCGGCCGCTGCCGGCTCCACCGGGGTGGCGGGCGGCTCGAAGAGATCGACATCGGATTCGTCGATATCGGCAGCGACCGCAGCGGGCTCGGCGACCTCGGTGTCCGGTGCGGCGATGCTCTCGTCGTCGACCGCAGCCGCGCCGTCGACCACAGCGCCATTGACCACGGGAGCATCGTCGGCGGACCCCGCAACAGTAGGATCCGGTGCGGCGGCAGCCGCCAGCTCGCTACGGCGAACGGCACCCTCGAACGGCTCGGGAACCAGCCACAGCACCCCAGAGGGGGGCAGCTGCAGCACCGCGGAGGCGGGGCGTCCGTGCCACACCCTCTGGTCGGCCTCGACAGCGCCGAGGTTGCCGACACCCGAGCCGCCGTAGTACTCGGCGTCGGTGTTGAGCACCTCCCGCCAGCGGCCGGCGAACGGCAACCCGATGCGGTAGTCGGGCTTGGGCGTGCCGGAGAAGTTGGCGACGCACGCGAGCACGGTGGTCTTGCCGTCGGCGTCGACGCCGTGGCGCAGGAAGCTCAGCACGTTGCCGGAAGCGTCGTTGGCGTCGATCCAGGAGAACCCGTCGGGTGAGACGTCGCGCGACCACAGCGCCGAATGCGCGCGATAGGCGCGGTTGAGGTCCCCGACCATGTTCTTGATGCCGGCGTGCAGCGGATCCTCGAGCAGGTGCCAGTCCAGCGACCGCGCCTCCGACCACTCCCGTTCCTGGCCGAACTCACCACCCTGGAACAGCAGTTGCTTGCCCGGGTGCGCCCACATGTACGCCAGCAGCGCGCGCACGCCCGCCGCCTTGTTCCAGGCGTCGCCGGGCGCGCGGGTCCACAGTGAACCCTTGCCGTGCACGACCTCGTCGTGCGACAGCGGCAGCACGAAGTTCTCGGTGTAGGCGTACATCAGCGAGAACGTCATCTGGTTGTGGTGGTAGCCGCGGTAGATCGGGTCGCGCCCGGTGTAGTCGAGCGTGTCGTGCATCCAGCCCATGTTCCACTTGAACCCGAAACCGAGCCCGCCAAGGTGCGTCGGGCGCGAGACCCCCGACCAGGCCGTGGACTCCTCCGCGATCGTGATGGCGCCGGGGTGCTCGCGGTAGACGGTGGCGTTCATCTCCTGCAGGAACGCCACGGCGTCGAGGTTCTCGCGTCCACCGTGGATGTTGGGCAGCCACTGGCCTTCCGGCCGCGAGTAGTCGAGGTAGAGCATCGAGGCCACCGCGTCGACGCGCAGCCCGTCGATGTGGAACGACTCGAGCCAGTAGAGGGCGTTGGCGACGAGGAAGTTGCGCACCTCGGGCCGCCCGAAGTCGAACACGAGCGTGCCCCAGTCGGGCTGCTCGCCGCGGCGCGGGTCGGCGTGCTCGTAGAGCGGGTTGCCGTCGAAGCGGGCCAGCGCCCACTCGTCACGCGGGAAGTGCGCAGGCACCCAGTCGACGATGACGCCGTAACCGTGCTGGTGCAGGTGGTCGACGAACCAGCGGAAGTCGTCGGGCGTGCCGAACCGTGACGTCGGCGCGAAGTACGACGTGACCTGGTAGCCCCACGAGCCGCCGAACGGGTGCTCGGCCACGGGCAGCAGCTCGACGTGGGTGAAACCGGTCTCGTCGAGGTAGTCGACGAGCTGCGCGGCGATCTCCCGGTAGCTCAGTCCCTGGCGCCACGACCCGAGGTGCATCTCGTAGATGCTCATCGGCTCGGCGTGGGCCTGGCGCTGCGCGCGGGCCGTCATCCACTCGCCGTCGGCCCATTCGTGGGTGGGGACGTCGACGACCGATGCCGTGGCAGGGGGGATCTCGGTGCGGAAGGCCATCGGGTCGGCCTTGTCCCGCCAGCGGCCGTCGGCGCCGAGGATGCGGAACTTGTAGCGGGTGCCCGGCTCGATGCCGGGGACGAACAGCTCCCAGATCCCGGAGCTGCCCAGCGACCGCATCGGGTGCGCCCAGCCGCTCCAGCCGTCGAAGTCGCCGGTGACGCGAACGCCACGGGCCGTGGGCGCCCACACCGCGAAGCTGATGCCGGTGACCGGTCCGGCCGGGGTGTCGTAGCGGCGCAGGTTGGCGCCGAGCACGTCCCACAGCCGCTCGTGGCGGCCCTCGCCGATCAGGTGCAGGTCCACCTCGCCGAGCGTCGGCAACCAGCGGTAGGGGTCGTCCACGATGTCGACGCGGTCGGCGTAGCGCACGGCGAGGCGGTAGTCGGCGGGCGGCCCGGGCACGACGCCCGAGAACAGCCCGGCGTCGTGCACCTTGACCAGCGGGTGGCCTTCACCGCCCTCGCGAACGACATGCACCTCGTCGGCGTGCGGGCGCAGCACGCGCACCACCATGCCGTTGTCGTGCGGGTGCGCGCCCAGCACCGAGTGCGGGTCGGGGTGCGCGCCCCCGAGCAGTCTGGCGATCGAACGCTGGTCGGGCGGGAAGGGGTCGACGGCGTCGTCGATCGTCTGGGTCAGGTTGTCCTCGCGATCCACCTGGGCACCCTATTGCCCAACCCGCTGCATCGCCGAACCTGGCTGCAACGATCCGGTCGCTCTTGGTGTGCATAGGCGCCGTGGGGCGGAATTGCCGCATGTTGGCGGGCTGTGGCGGCCGCACCGGAGTGAGTGGCAGCCACAGGGTTCCATGTGGATGGAGCGCGGGGTGCGTGAGCAGCCAGATGGTTCCATGAGGCTGCTGCGCGGGGCGCCGGGACAGCCACATGGTTCCATGAGCCCGCGCAACAGGGCCGGCGAGCTACCACCTGCAACGCCGAGCCGCGATCACCTCCACCAGCACCCGCCGCAGAGCTCGCCCTCGCCGCGGGCGCGAGCAGGCCGGTGCGCTCAGCGCGCCGAGCCCGCCCCCGCCACCAGCCGCTTGATCGACGCCAGCGGGATAGGAGCCCAGCTCGGACGGCTGCGGGTCTCGTAGACCACCTCGTAGACGGCCTTGTCCAGCTCGAACGCCCGCAGCAGCACGATCTGCTCACGCGGATCGGCGCCCGCGCGCAGCGCGTACCCGTCGCAGAACGCCGAGCGGTTGCGCTCCGCCCACTCGTTGGCGCGCCACATCATCTGCGAGTCGTGCTCGGCGTGGGTCCAGTCGCTGGCCGGTTCCCACTGCGAGAGCTGGTGGTAGGCCGCGTAGTCGAACGAGCGCAGCATGCCGGCGACGTCACGCAGCGCCGAGTCGGGACGCACCCGGTCGGCCAGCGCGCTCGCCGGCTCCCCCTCGAAGTCGATGACCAGCCAGCCGTAGGGGGTGCGCAGGGTCTGTCCGAGGTGCAGGTCGCCGTGCACGCGCTGGGCCGGCACCTCCGCACCGAGCTGCGCCACCTCGTCGTAGACGGCGCCGATGGCGGGCAGGTGCTCGGCGAGCGCGGGCACCTGGTCGGCCGCGGACGCGAGGCGCTCGCGCCAGGTGCCGACGAGCTCGGCCGCCGACAGCGTGCCGGTGCCCAGCGCCTCGCGCAGCTCGGCGTGCACGACACCGATCGTCTCACCCAGCCGCGACGCCTCCGCCGCGAAGTCGCCGCCGACCTCATCGGCCCGCAGGTCGCCCTCGGCCAGCAGGTCGCGGACGCTCGCGAGCGCCATGGCCCAGCCGTCTGCGGAGTTGGCGGCGAAGTCCTGCAGCATCCCGAGTGTCACGGGCTGCCCGTCGAGCACCCCTTCCACGGCGCCCTGCAGCGCGGCGACCTCGTTGCTGCCCACCGCGCGCAGCGCCCGATGCAGCTCCAGGTCCGGGTTGACGCCCGGCAGGATCCTGCGGAAGACCTTGAGGATGGACTGCTCGCCCCAGGACACCGACGTGTTGGACTGCTCCACGCCCAGCACCCGGCCCGGTGCGCCCTCGGCGATCTCGGCGCCGGGCTCGGGCACGAACCGGATGTCGTCGACCGTCCGGCCACTGCGGATCGACTCCAGCAGCCATTCGGTGACGCGCGGATCCCACAGCCCGTCGTAGGCGACGAGCCCGTCGACGTGGCCGAACGTGGCGTGCTCCAGCTCGCCGCGCGGGGACTCGGCCCGCGCGACGAGCAGCTGGTAGTGCTGGACGGGCGAGTCGTCGTCGAACGTGACGGCGAGCAGGACCGCATCGAGCAGCGGATCCCCTTCGGTGAGCAACGGAGTGCTCGACGCGATGGCCACCGAACGGACCGGCCGCCCCTTCGCGGCGAACCACCGCTGCTGGGGCAGCCACTCGGGCAGCAGCTGGGGAAGCTCCTCGACCAGGGTCATGCAGTCTCCTCCGCCGGAGTGATCGAGAACCAGTAGAAGCCGTGCCCCGGCAGCGTCAGCAGGTAGGGGAGCTCGCCGATCTTCGGGAACGGGACCCCGCCGGTCAGCTCGTGGGGTGCACGACCCTGCCACGGCGAAAGGTCCAGCTCAACGGGCTGCGGGAACCGTGACATGTTGTTGACGCAGAGCACGACGTCGTCCTCGTGGGTGCGGACGTAGGCCAGCACCGACGGGTTGGTGCCGCCGAGCTCGCTGTACTCGCCGAGCCCGAACGCCTGGTGGCGCTTCCGGATCTCGATCATGTGCCGGTTCCAGTGCAGCAGCGACGTGGTGGAGTTGGACTGCGCCTCGACGTTGACGGCCTGGTACCCGTACAGCGGGTCCATGATCAGCGGGAGGTACAGCCGGCCCGGGTCGGCCGTGGAGAACCCGGCGTTGCGGTCGGGCGTCCACTGCATCGGGCTGCGCACCGCGTCGCGGTCGCCCTGCCAGATGTTGTCGCCCATCCCGATCTCGTCGCCGTAGTACAGGACCGGCGATCCGGGCAGCGACAGCAGCAGCGCGGTGAACAGCTCCAGCTGGTTGCGGTCGTTCTCCAGCAGCGGGGCCAGCCGGCGGCGGATGCCGATGTTGGCCTTCATCCGCGGGTCCTTGGCGTACTCCGCGTACATGTAGTCGCGCTCTTCGTCGGTGACCATCTCGAGCGTGAGCTCGTCGTGGTTGCGCAGGAAGATGCCCCACTGCGCGCCCGAGGGGATGGGCGGGGTCTGGGCCAGGATCTCCGAGATCGGGAACCGGTTCTCCCGGCGGACAGCCATGAAGATGCGCGGCATCAGCGGGAAGTGGAACGCCATCTGGCACTCGTCGCCGCCCACCTCGGCGTCGCCGAAGTACTCGACGACGTCGGCGGGCCACTGATTGGCCTCGGCGAGCATGACGCGGCCCGGGTACTCGTCCTCCATCACCTTGCGGGTGCGCTTGAGGAACGCGTGCGTCTCGGGGAGGTTCTCGCAGTTGGTGCCGTCCCGGGCGAACAGGTACGGCACGGCGTCGAGCCGGAAGCCGTCGATGCCCAGGTCCAGCCAGAAGCGCAGGACGTCGAGCATGGCCTCCTGCACGGCCGGGTTGTCGTAGTTCAGGTCGGGCTGGTGGGAGAAGAACCGGTGCCAGTAGAACTGGCCGCGCACCGGGTCGTAGGTCCAGTTCGACTGCTCGGTGTCGACGAAGATGATGCGCGCCTCCGGGTAGCGCGAGTCGTCGTCCTCCCACATGTAGAAGTCGCCGTAGGGCCCCTCGGGGTTGCGGCGCGACTCCTCGAACCACGGGTGCGTGTCGGAGGTGTGGTTCATCACGAGGTCGGTGATGACCCGGATGCCGCGCTTGTGGGCCTCGTCGAGCAGCGTGACGAAGTCGTCGACCGTGCCGAACTCCGGCAGCACGGTGCGGAAGTCGCGGATGTCGTAGCCGCCGTCGCGCAGCGGCGAGTCGTAGAACGGCGGCAGCCAGAGGCAGTCGACGCCGAGCCACTGGATGTAGTCCAGCTTCTCGGTCAGCCCGCGCAGGTCGCCGGTGCCGTCGCGGTTGGAGTCGGAGAAGGCTCTGACCAGAACCTCGTAGAAGACGGCCCGCTTGAACCAGTCGTGGTCGACGTCGAGGGTCCGCGCATGGATGTAGTCCTCCGCGGAGTTCTCGGCGAGCTGGTCGTCGGCGGCATTGGAGGCGGCCGCAGCCGAGGTGTCGATCGACATGGGGGTATCGCGTTCCTACCGGGCGTGGATGGGCGAAGGAGGCGGCACCCGGCCAGTCTTACCGGGCGGAGCGCCGGCTTGCAGGACGTGGCGGAGTGACCGGGCAAAGGGTAGCTGCCCGGGGCGTGACGTCGAGCACCGCCGGGACGTGTCGCGGGTGACCCCGTCGAGAACGTACCTGCTGTGATCAACAGGCCTCGATGATCGCAGCAACCGCGTTCTCGACGGTTCTGGCAGACGGGATACTGCACCGGTGAACGGGTTGGAGATGCGGTTCCTCGGGCACTCCACCGTGCGGTTGGAGCTGGCCGGACGCGTGGTGCTGACCGACCCCGTCCTCACCGCCCGGGTCGGGCCGCTGCGCCGGACCGGCCCGTCACCGGCACCGTCGGCCTGGGCCGACGCCGACGTCGTCCTGCTCTCCCACCTGCACGGGGACCACCTGCACCTGCCGTCGCTGCGGTTGCTGCGCGGCCGCCCGCGCGTCGTCGTGCCGCGCGGGGCCGGTGCCTGGTTGCGGTCGCGGGGGATCGAGCGGGTCGAGGAGTTGGCGCCCGGCGAGGAGTTCGTCGACGGCGACCTGCGCGTCGTCGGACTCCCGGCCACCCACAGCGGGCACCGCTGGGGCCCGCGCTCCACGCGCGGCCCGCAGGCCCGTGCGATGGGGCACCTCATCGAGAGCCCGCAGGCGCGGGTGTACAGCGCGGGCGACACCGACCTGTTCGACGGCATGCGCGAGCTCCCACCACTGGACGTCGCGCTGTTACCGGTGTGGGGCTGGGGTCCGACGCTGGGGCCGGGGCACCTGGACCCGGCCCGGGCCGCGGCCGCCGTGGGCCTGCTGGCGCCGCGGATGGCGGTGCCGGTGCACTGGGGGACGCTGGCGCTTGCCGGGCTCACCGGTGTCCCGGGTGGACCGGGCGCGCGCATGCGGTCGTTGCTGGTCGAGCCGCCGCGCACGTTCGCCGCCGCCGTGAACGCGGCCGGTCGGCCGGTCCGGGTGCTCGTCACCGAGCCCGGTGAGCGCGTCGCGCTGCCGGCGAGCCTCGGGGAGGCCCGACCGTGACCCTGTTCGGCATCGACTGGGCCGACCCCGCCGCCATCGGGTACCCGGCGCTGGGCATCGGTGTGCTCGTCGGCTCGATCGTCCCGGTGGTGCCCACCGGCGCCGTCGTGGGCGCCGCCGCCGCTATCGCCATGACCACCGATCACCTGTGGCTGCCGTTCGTGATCGCGCTGGCCGCCGCGGCCGCGCTGGTCGGTGACCTCGTGACGTTCGCCGTCGCGCGGGCCGGGAGCGCGGCGGCCGTGCGCTGGGTGGCGCGGGGGCAGCTGCCCGAGCGGCTCGATTCGGTGCGCGCGCAGTTCGGGACGCGCGGCTGGCAGTTGATCGTGATCGGTCGCCTCGTGCCGGCCGGGCGCATCCCGGTCCTGCTCGCCGCGGGTGCACTGGAGTACCCGTGGCGCCGGCTGGTGCCCGCCACCGCGGCCGCGTGCGTGCTGTGGGCGGGTGCCTACGCGGTGCTCGGGGTCGTCAGCGGCGGCCTGTTCGACAACCCGCTGGTCGCCTCGCTGATCGCCGCCGCACTCGTGTTGCTGGTCGGAGCCGTCACGGCGCTCGTGTCGCGATGGCGGGCCCGCCGCAAGGCCGAGGTGTCGGGGGCGGCCCGATGAGGGAGCAACGCGGGGGAGGACGGTTGCTGCGCGGCGGTCGCGTGCTGGCACGCGTGTTGCTGGTGTGGGTGCTCACGGTCGTCGCGCTGCGCCTGCTCGATGCGTGGCTGGCCGGGTTCTCGATGCCGCAGTTCTGGCAGCCGACGGTGGTGGCGCTGCTGTTCGGGCTGCTCAGCGCCGTGGTGTGGCCATTGCTGCTGAGGATCGCGCTGCCCGTCGCCCTGTTCACCCTCGGGCTCGGCTCCTACCTCGTGCTGGGCGCGGGGATGCTCGCGATCTCGTTCGCCGTCCCGGGTGTGGTCATCGCCGATCTCGGCACCGCCGTCGTGGTGACGGTCGGGATGTCGATCGTCGCGGCCGTGGTGAGCAGCCTGCTCGCCATCGACGAGGACGAGATCTTCTTCCGGCGCGCCGCCCGCCGCGCAGGCCCCGACGGTCACGACGACCGGCCACCCGGGGTGCTGTTCCTGCAGGTCGACGGGTTGGGGTTGGACACGCTGCGGCGCGCGGTCCGCGACGGCGACATGCCCACCTTCGCCAACTGGCTCGCCGAGGGCAGCCACGTGCTGACCGAGTGGCACACGGACTGGAGCTCGCAAACCGGCGCCAGCGTGTGCGGCCTGCTGCACGGCAGCAACGACGACATCCTGGGTTTCCGCTGGTACGAGAAGGACCGCGACCACGTCATGTACTGCGGGCACCCCGAGGACGCCGCCGAGATCGAGCGGCGCCATTCCGGCGGGTGCGGCCTGCTCGCCGTCGACGGGGCGGCGCGCGGCAGCCTCTTCACCGGCGACGCGCCGCACGTCAGCCTGACGATGAGCGCCGTCCCGCTGCTCACCGGGCGCAACCGTCGCCGGCACGGCCACGACCGGGTCGGCACCGGCTACTACGCGTACTTCGCGAACCCGGTGAACTTCCTGCGCACCTTCGCGGGGGCACTCGTCGACGTCCTCCGGGAGATCTCGGCGTCGACGCGGCAGCGCCGGGCCGGGGTGCGGCCGCGGGTGAACCGCGGCGGCTTCTATCCGTTCGCCCGGGCCGCCACCACGGTGATCGTCCGCGACGTCGTCGTGTCGGCGATCCTCGAGGACATGCTGGAGGGGCGGGCCTGCGTGTTCGCCGACTTCCTCGGCTACGACGAGGTCGCCCACCACTCCGGCGTGGAGCGGTTCGACGTGCTCGCGGTGCTGCGCGGGATCGACCAGCAGATCGGCAGGCTGCACCGGGCGACCCAGCTCGCCCCCCGGCGCTACCGGATCGTCGCCCTGTCCGACCACGGCCAGACGCAGGGCTGGGCGTTCGCCGACCGCTTCGGGGAGTCGGTCGAGGAGTTGGTCGGCAGGCTGTGCGGGGCGCCGCAGCCGGGCTCGGACCGGCGGGAGGAGAAGGCCTCGCAACGTCGCCCCGCCGCGGGTTGGCAGGTCGGCGCCGCGCTCGCCGAGGCGGCGTCGACCGGCCTGATCGCGGGTCGGCTGCGGGCCAGGGTCGAGCGGTCCGGGATGGCGCCCGATCGTCCTCGCACCGCAGAGGGCAGCCCCGGCAAGGTGGCGCGCGCCGCCCCGGGCGTCGTGGTGCTCGGGTCCGGGCACGTCGCGATGGTGTCGCTGACCGAGCACGTCGGCCGCGTCGACTTCGAGACGATCGAGCGGGAGTTCCCGGACCTGCTGCCCGGGCTCGTCGACCACCCCGGCGTCGGGTTCCTGCTGGTGCGCAGCGCCGAGTACGGGGCAGTGGTGCTGGGCCGCGACGGTCTGCGCAGGCTCGCCACCGACACGGTGCTCGGTGCGGACCCGCTCGCCGCGTACGGGCCGCACGCCGCCGACCTGATCCGCCGGGTCGACACGTTCCCGCACTGCCCCGATATCATGATCAACAGCGCCTACAGCGCCGCGACCGACGATGCGTCGCCGTTCGAGCCCCACGTCGGATCGCACGGCGGGATGGGCGGGGCGCAGTCGCGCGGCTTCCTGCTCCACCCGTCCGACCTGCCGGGTCCCGGCGAGGTGGTGGGGGCAGAGGCTCTGCACCAGGTGCTGCGCGGCTGGCTGACGCACCTGGGGCATCCGGCGCCGGAGCCCGATCCCGGTGCGGTGGCGCACACGGCCGCGAGCTGACGGCGCCCACCAGTTGGCCACTGCGCCGATGTCGGGACGTGGGCGCGGTGGCTGCTTGGTTGGCGCGGTGGGGCTTACGCTCGGTGTACGGCGCGGGATCGGACCGGCGGAGGAGGAGCGCGATGTCGGGCGAGTCCGAGGCCGAGGTCGCCGCGATGCTGGCCGCCAAGCTCCGTCCGGCCTGGCAGCCGGCTCCACCCGCGCCGGGGGAGCACGTGTACGTGTCCTTCGGGGTGCGCACGTCGCCTGCCTCGGCTGACGTCATGCCGGCACTGCCGATGGCCGAGGCGATGCGCTTGGTGGACGGGCTCTGGGAGGGTACACCGGAGGTGGAACTGCGGCTGGTGACCACGGGCGACTTCGCGCAAGGCATCCGGCACCCGGATCGGCTCGTGGATCGGCCGGCATGGGTCTTCACCTATCGCGGCACCACGGTGGTGCCGCGTGGCCGGGTACCGCGGAACTTCTCGCCGCCAAGAGGTGTCTCCACCGTCATGATCGACGCCGATACCGGCGCGCACATCCTCAACTGCCAGTCGGGGTACGGCCCCGACATCGGCTAGCCGGCCGCGCCGACCGGTTGGTCACGGCACCGATGCCGGGACGTCGGCGCGGTGGCTGCTGGGTTGGCGCGGTGGGGCCCGCCGCCCCGATGCCGCCCCCGCACCCCGCCCGGAGATTGCAGGAAGGCCACCTTGCCGCATGGATCTTGCGGCAAAGTGGCTGTCAGGAGAATCCCCATCCGCACGCGGCCTACCAGCGGGACCTATGGGAAGCGCACCCGACGCCCCGCGCCGGCCCCGTTGCAGGAAAGCCACTTTCCTGCCATGTCGTTGCGGGAAAGTGGCTTTCCTGCAACGCGACAGCCGGCCGCGCGCCGGTCGAGTGATCAACGCCCACAGGTTCCGGTTCGATCATGAGCCAGTGCGCGCTCGGCAGCGAACGCTGTGATCAACGCCCACTGGCTCATGGTCAACACCGAACCAGTAGGCGTTGATCATCGAATCGCACCGCTGGACCCATGTCGGGCCCTCCAGCGCTCCCGGAGCCTGATCCCGCGCGAACTGCGCCACAGCGCTGTCGCGGGGACCGTGGGGTGCGGCTTGTGCACGCCGGGTGGGCACGACCCGCCTCCTGTTGATCTGCCGGCCCGGCGAGGGCGCCCTGAAGCCGGGGCACATTGCCCCACCGCACCCGACAGCGCCGATTCTCATCGTTCATGGCGGCCGCAGGCCATGACGGACTTCCTGCAATGCGGGTGACGCCGGGCGACCTAGCGCTCCAGGCGCAGGATGTGGGCCACGTGGTTCCAGGGCTCCAGTCGCACGTAGTTGAACTGGCCCCATTCCCACGTCTCGTCGCTGACCTCGTCGTGGACCGTGACCCGGTCGTTCCAGTCCAGTCCGAGTGCCGCCATGTCCAGGGACGTGGTGCCCTGCTGCGCCTCGAAGGGGTCGAGGGTGCAGATCACGAGCACGGTGTCGCCCGTGAGCTTGTCGGTCTTCGAGTAGGCGATGATCGCCTCGTTGTCGACGTTGTGGAACGTGATGTCACGCAGCTGCTGCAGTGCCGGGTGGGCGCGGCGGATCTCGTTGAGCCTGGTCAGGTACGGCTCCAGCGACTCGCCCCTGGCGGCCGCAGCGGCGAAGTCGCGCGGGCTCAGCTCGTACTTCTCGGAGTTGTTGTACTCCTCGCTGCCCGGCTTGACCGGGGTGCCCTCGTAGAGCTCGAAGCCCGAGTAGACGCCCCACGTGGGCGCCATCGTGGAGGCCAGCGTGGCCCGGATGGCGAACATCGCCGGACCGCCGGTCTGCAGGTGCTCCGGGAGGATGTCCGGGGTGTTGACGAACAGGTTGGGCCGGCACTCGTCGGACCGCCCGGCGTGCATGAGGGCGAACTCGGTGAGCTCCGCCCTGGTGTTGCGCCAGGTGAAGTACGTGTAGGACTGGGTGAACCCGAGCCGGGCGAGCCCGAACAGCCGGGCCGGACGCGTGAACGCCTCGGCGAGGAACAGCACCTCGGGATGGCGGGCCTTGACCTGCCAGATCACCCAGTGCCAGAAGTTCGGCGGCTTGGTGTGCGGGTTGTCGACCCGGAAGATCTTGACGCCGTGCTCGACCCAGTGCAGCAGGACCCGCAGCGACTCCGCGTAGATCCCGGCGGGGTCGTTGTCGAAGTTGATCGGGTAGATGTCCTGGTACTTCTTGGGCGGGTTCTCGGCGTAGGCGATGCTGCCGTCGGCGCGGTGGGTGAACCACTCCGGGTGCTCGGTGACCCACGGGTGATCGGGCGCGCACTGCAGCGCGAAGTCGAGTGCCACCTCCATGCCGAGGTCGCCTGCGCGCTGCACGAACGCGTCGAAGTCCTCCAGCGTGCCCAGCTCGGGGTCGATGGCGTCGTGGCCGCCCTCGGCCGACCCGATCGCCCACGGCGAACCGACGTCGCCGGGGCCGGCGTTGACGTTGTTGTTGCGCCCCTTGCGGTGCTTGGTGCCGACCGGGTGGATCGGCGGCAGGTAGACCACGTCGAAGCCCATGGCGGCGACGCGGTCGAGCTCCTTGGCCGCGGTGACGAACGAGCCGTGCACGGCGCGGCCGGTCTCGTCGCGGCCGCCGGTGGAGCGCGGGAAGTACTCGTACCAGGAGCCGAAGAGCGCGCGGGTGCGGTCGACGTAGACCTGCTGCGGGCGCCCGCGGGTGATGAGCTCGCGAACCGGGCGCTCCGACATGATCGCCTCGACGGCCGGGAACAGCGCCGGGGCGACGCGCGAACGCAGCGGCATCGCGGTGTCGCGCAGCGCGTTGGCGGCGCCGAAGAGGAGATCGCGGTGGGCGCGCTCGGCGGGACGGCGGCCCACGCGCTGCAGCAGCCGGGCGCCGGCTTCGAGGTCGTTGGCGACCTCGGCGGCGTCCTGCCCGGCGTCGATCTTGACGGTGACGTTGTGGCGCCAGGTGGCCCACGGGTCGCTCCACGCGTCGACCCGGAACGACCACAGTCCCGGCTCGTCGGCGACGACGATCGCCTCGAACCGGTCGGTCTCCGGGCCCGCGGAGGTCATCCGGATGTGCTGGGCGGGCTCGCGGCTGCCGATGCGCTTCCACACGACGTTGGCGGCGACGGCGTCGTGGCCCTCGCGCCACACCGTGGCGACGACGGGGACGACCTCACCGACCACGGCCTTGCCCGGATAGCGGCCCGCGCCGACCGCGGGGCTGACGTCGTCGATTCCCAACCGACCTGTCATCGGCACACCCCCATCAGCGGCACCCGTCGCGTATGTCACAAACCTACCTACCCGCTTTCGCCACGATCGGAACGGGTGGCGCGCCGTCGCCGGGCGTTCACGTGATCGTTACGAGACTCCTCCGACCCGGTCGGGTCTGCAAGCATCCACCCGGTCGAGCAGGACGTGATCAGGCCTTCAGCGTTCGGACGAGTCCCATGACGTCCTCGGCGACGCCGCGTACCCCGGGAAGGCGGGTCAGCCGTACCAACCTATCGACAAGTGCGCCTCCCCGCTGGACGAGCAGCCGGGTGCGCCGCTGCCCGTCGCTGGTGTCGTGCACCCAGAACAGGACGTACCCCATGTGCATCAGCCACAGCAGTTCCGGGAGTTCGATGAGGATGGCGGCGGGCGCCTTGAGGTCCGAACCGACCACGACCTGACGGAAGATCGCGATGCTGGCCTCGCGGGCGGGCTCGGACTCCGGGCTGAACGGGGAGAGCGGGCTGGCGGGCTCCGCGGCGTTCTTGAAGAACTTGCCGGCGAACTCGTGGTAGGGCGCTGCGACGTCGAAGAACGCCTCCTGGACGCCTGCCAGCCGGCGCAGGAAGGTGGTCTCGTCGGCGAGCACGATCGCCGCCTGCGCCTCGTGCTCGACCTGCATCCGGTCGTAGAACGCCTGGATCAGGTGTTCCTTGCTGGCGACGTAGTAGTAGGCGTTGCCCAGCGAGACGCCCGCGGAATCGGCGATGGCCCGCATCGTCGTCTTCTCGTAGCCGCGCTCGCGGAACAGTTCCAGCGCCGCCGTCACGATCGCGGCCCGGGTCTGCTCGCCGCGGGCGGACTTGGGGCTGGCCGGCTCTGGCACGGCAGGCAGGCTACCCGCGCCGGGCGACCCGCCATCGGTCGTGGTCGAGCGGTTCATCGGGTCGTCGTCGGCGGTACGGCGCTGAAGGTGGGGTTCGGGCTGAAGGCGGGGTTCGGCGGGAAGTACGGGGCCTTCGGCTGGTTCTCGCCGTCGAGGTGGCGCCGCCGCATCGACGTGAACACCCGCACGTTGATCATGTGCAGCGCGCCGAGCACGAGCATCACCACGCCGAGCTTCGCGCTGAGCTGCTCGATCAGGGACTGCAGGTTCTGCACCTCGCTGCTGGCGCGCAGGAACAGCGTCATGAAGCCGAGTGTCACCAGGTAGAAGCCGACGACGAGCAGCCGGTTGACGGCCGCGGCGAGGTCGGCGTTGCCCGCGAAGACGTCGAGCAGGAACAGGCTGCCGTTGCGCCCGAGCGTGGTGGCGACCCAGATCGTGAGCGGCACGCAGATCAGCAGGTAGGTCAGGTACATGGCGACGGTGAGGGTCATGACGGCTCCCAGATTGAACGTGTTCAAGTATCGGCACGAAAGCTAGCACGGGACTTGAACACGTTCAAGTAAGACGCGAACGGCTTGCTTGACCGATCCCGCCATCGATTCATCTACGCTCTCTGCCCGTGAGAGCTCTTCGGCGGTTCACCGTCCGCGCCCAGCTGCCGGCGTCGCTGGCCCCCCTTCAGACGTTGGCCACGAACCTGCGGTGGAGCTGGCATGCGCCCACCCATGACCTGTTCGCGACGCTCGATCCGAAGGCATGGGAGCGGGCCGGCCAGGATCCCGTCCGGCTGCTCGGCGAGATCTCGACCGGGCGGCTGGCGGAGCTCGCGGCCGACGCCGAGACGGTCGTGACCGTCCGCGAGCTCGCCGACGACCTCGCCACCTACCTGGCCCAGCCGCGCTGGTACCAGACCGAGCGCGAGGACGACCCGACGCTGCCGGCCGCCATCGGCTACTTCTCGATGGAGTTCGGCGTCTCCGAGGTGCTGCCCAACTACTCGGGCGGCCTCGGCGTGCTGGCGGGTGATCACCTCAAGGCGGCGTCGGATCTCGGGCTGCCGCTGATCGGCGTCGGCCTGCTCTACCGCTCGGGCTACTTCCGCCAGTCGCTCTCGCTGGACGGCTGGCAGCTCGAGACCTACCCGGTGCTCGACCCGCAGGGCCTGCCGCTGCAGCTGCTCACGGGCGCGGACGGCGAGCCCATCCTCATCGAGGTCGCCATGCCTGCCGGGCGCACGCTGCGGGCACGGGTGTGGCAGGCGGCCGTCGGACGCGTCCCGCTGCTGCTGCTCGACTCCGAGATCGAGGAGAACGAGCCCGACCTGCGCAGCGTCACCGACCGGCTCTACGGCGGCGACCAGGACCACCGCATCCGGCAGGAGATCCTCGTCGGCATCGGCGGGGTCCGCGCGGTGCGCGCGTTCTGCGCCATCACCGGGCACCCCCAGCCCGAGGTCTTCCACACCAACGAGGGCCACGCGGGCTACCTCGGCCTCGAGCGCATCCGGGAGCTGTCCGGGCTGGGACTCACTGCCGGCTCCGCCGGCGGGAGCCTCTCCTTCGACGAGGCAGTCGCCACCGTCCGCGCCGGCACCGTGTTCACCACCCACACCCCGGTGCCCGCCGGCATCGACCGGTTCCCCGTCGACATGGTGCAGCACTACTTCACCCCGCAGCTGCTGCCCGGAGTGCCCACCGACCGCGTGCTCGCTCTGGGTTCCGAGGCCAACCCCAGCATGTTCAACATGGCCCACATGGGGCTGCGGCTGGCCCAGCGGGCCAACGGTGTCTCGAAGCTGCACGGTGCGGTCTCGCGCGGCATGTTCGGCAGCCTCTGGGAGGGCTTCGACACCGACGAGGTGCCGATCGGCTCGGTCACCAACGGCGTGCACGGCTCCACCTGGGAGGCCCGCGAGGTCACCGAGCTCATCGGGGAGCCCGACGGCAGCACCGCCGACGTCTCCGACGACACGCTCTGGCAGCTGCGCAACGGGCTGCGCGCCCGGCTCGTCGACGAGGTGCGCCGCCGCGTTCGCGAGGCGTGGCTGCAGCGCGGCGCGTCGGTTCCCGAGCTGTCGTGGACCGACCACGTCTTCGACCCGAACGTGCTCACCGTCGGCTTCGCGCGCCGCGTGCCCACCTACAAGCGGCTCACCCTGATGCTGCGCGACAAGGACCGGCTGCGCGACCTGCTGCTGGATCCGCACCGCCCGGTGCAGCTCGTGGTGGCGGGCAAGAGCCACCCGGCCGACGACGGCGGCAAGGCGCTGATCCAGGAGATCGTCCAGTTCGCCGACGACCCGGCCGTGCGCCACCGCATCGTTTTCCTGCCCGACTACGACATGTCCATGGCCCGCTACCTCTACTGGGGCTGCGACGTCTGGCTGAACAACCCGCTGCGCCCGCTGGAGGCCTGCGGGACGTCCGGGATGAAGTCGGCGCTCAACGGCGGGCTCAACCTGTCGATCCGCGACGGCTGGTGGGACGAGCTCTACGACGGCTCCAACGGCTGGGCCATCCCCACCGCCGACGGCATCGACGACCCCACGCGCCGCGACGACCTCGAGGCCAACGCGCTCTACGAGCTGCTGGCCACGCAGGTGGGCCCGGCGTTCTACGACCGCACCGACGAGGGCGTGCCGAGCCGCTGGGTCGAGCTGGTGCGCCACACGCTCACCACGCTGCGCCCGCAGGTCCAGGCCACGCGGATGGTGCGCGAGTACGCGGAGAACCTCTACGCGCCCGCCGCGCGTGCGGCCGCGGGGGTCATCGCCGACGGGTTCGCGGGTGCCAAGGAGGTCGCGGCCTACCGGGCGCGGCTCAACAGCGCGTGGACGCGCGTCGCGGTGCTCGGCGTCGACGCGTCCGGGCTGCCCGACACGCCGGTGGTCGGCGCGCCGATGACGGTGCGCGCGTCGGTGGCGCTCGCCGGGCTGAGCCCCGACGACGTCGTGGTGCAGGCCGTGGTGGGCCAGGTCGACGAGACCGACGACCTGCGCGACGCCGAGACCGTGGCGATGCAGCACGTGGGCAGCGCCGACGGCGACGGCGACCGGTTCGAGGCCGTCGTCCCGCTGCCGTACGCCGGGCTCACCGGCTACACCGTGCGCGTGCTTCCCCACCACCCGCTGCTGGCCTCGGCGGCGGAGCTGGGCAAGGTCGTGCTGGCCGGGTAGCGCACGCAGCGTCACACCGGCATCGGGTCCGGAACGTCAGGAAGGCCACCTTCCCGCAAGGATCTTGCGGCAAGGTGGCCTTCCTGCAATGCGGGCGGAGCCGGACGAGCTACTTGTTGTAGCTGTTCGGCGACCAGAGAACGGCACCGTCACCGTTGTAGAGCACGACGTTGCGGTCGTCCTGGACCTTGAGGTACGCGTTGGTGCCCGAGGTGTTGGACGCCCAGCGCACGCCACCGTCCTCCTTGTAGAGGACCAGGTTGCCATCGGCCTGCACGTCGAGGCGCGCACCCGGGGCGTCGTGGATGTCGGCATCCCACTCGGCGCCGTCCGGGCCACCGACCGCGAGGTTGCCGTCCGGCAGCACACCGAAGTGGTACTGGCCGTTCTCGGAGTCGATGCGCTGGTCGCCAGACAGGCTACCGCCGACCTGAACCGTGTCGCTCATGCTTGTCCCCTCGTTCCTCAAAGCCGGCTCGCCACGCCCACGTCGGACGTGGCCGCACGGCAGGGGGCGAGAATAGGGCCATCCACCGATGGCGGCATTTCAGGGGCCACCGATGTCACTCTTCCGACAACCGGTGGTCACCTTTCGGCCATCCGAGGGACCGTCGAATCGGGATTCCCCCGGACAGACGGGCCCGAACGGTCCTACGAGCAGCACCCGCCGCCGCAGCAACCACCGGCCCGCGCGGGCGGGGCGCCGCTCATCCCGCCGACCGCCACCGTGGTGAGCAGCTTGACGGTGTCGGCGTGGCCCTCCGGGCAGCGCGCAGGCTCGCTCGAAGCGCTCATGGGGCGGCTGACCTCGAAGGTCTCCGAACATTCGCGGCAGCGGAAGTCGTAGCGGGGCACGGGAGGAGACTACGCGTCCCGCCGCGGTGATGGGCCCCGGTCAGCCGGCTGGGGTGTGGCGCAGCAGGAGCAGGGAGCGCGGCGCGAGCGTGATGGTCGTCGCGCCCGGGAGGGGACGACAGCCGGCAGGCGCGCCGTCGGGGCGCGTGCTGTCGAGCACCGTGGTGAACGTGCCGTCGGGCGGGAGCGTGGCGGGGATCGCGTCGGTGCCCGCGTGCAGCAGCAGCAACCACTCGCCGCGCAGCAGCCCCAGGCTGTGCAGGTCGGCGTCGTGCCAGTCGCCGCCGCTGATCAGGCGCCCGGCCGGGTGCCACCACAGGACGTCACCGTCGCGGTAGAAGCGGTCCCGGTGCAGCGCGGGGGAGCCGCTGCGGATCGCCGTGACGCGCGCGGTGAACGCCGTGAGCGCCTCGGCCTCCGGCCCGTCGGTCCAGTCCAGCCACGACGTCTCGTCGTCGCGGCAGTAGGCGTTGTTGTTGCCGCCCTGGGTGCGCCAGCGCTCGTCGCCCGCCACGAGCATCGGCGTGCCCGTCGACAGCAGCATCGTGCCCAGCAGCGCGCGGGCCGTGCCCAGCCGCCGCGCGACGATCACCGGGGAGGACGTCTCACCCTCGACGCCGAAGTTCTGCGAACGGTTGTCGTCGGTGCCGTCGCGGTTGGACTCGCCGTTGGCCTCGTTGTGCTTGCCCTCGTAGGAGAGCAGGTCGCGCAGGGTGAACCCGTCGTGCGCGGTAACGAAGTTGACCGAGGCCCACGGCCGTCGCCCCGAGACCTTGTAGAGGTCCGAACTTCCGGTCAGGCGCGAGGCGACCTCGCCGATCCCGCCGTGGCCGCGCCAGAAGTCCCGCACGGCGTCGCGGTAGCGCCCGTTCCACTCCGACCACGCGACGCCGAACCCGCCGACGCGGTAGCCCTCACCGGTCGCGTCCCACGGCTCCGCGATCAGCTTGGCCCGCGAGAGGATCGGATCGATCGCGATGGCCGTCAGCAGCGGCGCGTGCGGGTCGAACGTGCCCGACCGGGGGCGTCCCAGCACGCTGGCGAGGTCTATCCGGAACCCGTCCACGCCGAACGTCGTGACCCAGTGCCGCAGCGCGTCGCAGACCAGCCGGATCACGGTGGGTGAGCCCGAGTCGAGGGTGTTGCCCGTGCCGGTGATGTCGGCGTCGTGGCCGTTGCCCCCGAGCGAGTAGTACGCGGGTGCGTCGAGCCCGCGGTAGCTGATGGTGGTGCCCCCGACCCCGCCCTCGGCGGTGTGGTTGGGCACGACGTCGAGGATCACCTCGATGCCGGCGCCGTGCAGCGCCCGCACCATGGTGCGGAACTCCTCGATCTCCGCTCCGGGCACGCTCGCGTAGCCGGCGTGCGGGGCCATGAACCCGAGCGTCGCGTAGCCCCAGTAGTTGCTCAGGCCGCGCTCCAGCAGCGGCGGCTCGTCGGCGATCGCGCACACCGGCAGCAGCTCCACCGCCGTGACGCCGATGCGCTTGAGGTGGGCGAGGACGGCCGGGTGGGCCAGCCCCAGGTAGGTCCCGCGGTGCTCGGGCGGCACCTCGGGGTGGCGCATCGTGTAGCCGCGCACGTGCAGCTCGGTGATCACCGTCTCCGACCACGGGACGTCCGGACGGTCGGCCGGGGTGAGCACGTCCGGCGCGGTGACGACCGAGAGCGGAACGTGCCCCAGCGAGTCCAGCGTGCTGGCCGGGCCGGTCATCGGGTCCTCGGTCCAGCCGCGGGCCGCGAGCAGGTCGGTGACACTCCCGGTGATGCGCCGGGAGTACGGGTCGACGAGGATCTTCGCCGGGTTGGCGCGCAGCCCCTCCCACGGACGGTACGGACCGTGCACCCGGTAGCCGTACCGCTGGCCGGGCCGAACCCCCGGAACGTGACCGTGCCATACCCCGAACGTGCGGTCGGGCAGTTCCACACGGCGTTCGACCAGATCGGCGCCTGCGCCGTCCACGAGGCACACCTCGACAGCGTCGGCGCTGGTGGAGGCGACAGCGAAGCGGACCCCACCGGTGTCGGCATGGGCACCCAGCGGGAAGACAGACACGATCGGCGAGGATAGGCCCCGTGGCCGCTCCTGGATCATCCCGTGAGTCCATCCTCACCGACCCCGCCCCTGACCTCACCGACCTCGTGGTGCGCATGGACGGGGTCGCCGTCCGCCGCGGCACCTCCACGCTGCTGCACGACGTGAACTGGGCCGTCGAACTCGACGAGCGCTGGGTGGTGCTCGGACCGAACGGCGCCGGGAAGACGACGCTGCTGCGGATGGCTGCGGCGGAACTGCACCCCACCGAAGGCACAGTGCACGTGCTCGGCGAGCGGCTCGGCCGGGTCAACGTCTTCGAGCTGCGCACCCGGATCGGGCTGTGCTCGGCGGCGCTGGGCGTGCGCGTGCCGCCGGAGGAGATCGTGCGCGACGTCGTCGTCAGCGCGGGGTACGGGGTGCTGGGCCGCTGGCGCGAGGAGTACGACAGCGCCGACACCGAGCGCGCCGAGTACCTGCTCGACGCGCTGGGCGTGCGGGGGCTGGGCGAGCGCACGTTCGGCACGCTGTCCGAGGGCGAGCGCAAGCGCACCCTGATCGCCCGCGCGCTGATGACCGACCCCGAACTGCTCCTGCTCGACGAGCCGGCCGCCGGGCTCGACCTCGGTGGCCGCGAGGACCTGGTCGGGCGGCTCACCGCGCTGGCGGCCGATGCGGATGCGCCGGCGTCCGTGCTGGTCACCCACCACGTCGAGGAGATCCCGATCGGCTACAGCCACGGGATCCTGCTGCGCGAGGGCGGTGTGGTGGCGGCGGGGCTGCTCGACGACGTGCTCACCGACGAGAACCTGACCACCACCTTCGGCGTCCCGCTGGCCGTGCAACGGCGCCGCGGGCGCTACACGGCCTGGTTGCGCTGAGGACTACTAGAGTCCGACCTGTGACCGAATTCGTGAAGCTCGAGGTCGACGGCGGCGTGGGCACGATCCGGCTGGACCGGCCCCCGATGAACGCCTTCAGCCGGCAGGTCCAGGAGGAGCTCAAGGAGTGCGCCGAGGAGGCCACCCGCCGTGCCGACGTCCGTGCGGTGATCGTCTACGGCGGCGAGAAGGTGTTCGCCGCGGGCGCCGACGTCAAGCAGATGGCGGCGATGCCGCCCGCGGAGATGTCGGCCGTCGCGCGCCGGCTCAACGCCTGTTTCGGGTCGATGTCGGAGATCCCCAAGCCGACGGTCGCCGCCATCACCGGCTACGCCCTCGGCGGCGGCATGGAGGTGGCGCTGAGCTGTGACCGGCGCATCTGCGGCGACAACGCCCGCCTCGGCCAGCCCGAGATCCTGCTGGGCGTCATCCCCGGTGGCGGTGGGACGCAGCGGCTGGCCCGGCTCGTCGGGCCGTCCCGCGCCAAGGACCTGATCTACACCGGCCGCATGGTCAAGGCCGACGAGGCGCTCGCGATCGGGCTCGTCGACGAGGTCGTCGCCCCCGACGACGTCTACGCCGCGGCCCGGCGCTGGGCCGAGCAGTTCGTCGACGGGCCCGCTGCCGCGCTCGCTGCCGCGAAGCGCGCCATCGACGGCGGCCTGGACGTCGACCTGCGCACCGGTCTCGACATCGAGGCCGACGCTTTCGCGGCGCTCTTCGCCACCGAGGACGGCCGCACCGGCCTCACCTCGTTCGTCGAGAACGGGCCGGGGAAGGCGAAGTTCGTCGGGCGGTGAACGCCACGTCCGGCGTCGTCGCGGCTGGTGGTGCGGCGGTCTAGGGTTGCTACCCATGAGTACGGACCCGGCCCCGAACCCGCACGCCACCGCCGAGCAGGTGGAGGCCGCGCGCCACGACCGCAAGCTGGCGAACGTGCTGTACCACGACTGGGAGGCGGGCTCCTACGACGAGAAGTGGTCGATCTCGTACGACGAGCGCTGCATCACCTACGCCGCCGACCGGTTCCGGCTCGTCGCGGGTGATCACGACTGGCCCTACGAGCGGGCGTTGGAGCTCGGGTCGGGCACCGGGTTCTTCCTGCTCAACCTGATGCAAGCGGGCCTGGCGAAGTCCGGCTCGGTCACCGACCTGTCGCCCGGCATGGTGCAGGCCGCGCTGCGCAACGCCGAGCACCTCGGCCTCGATGTCGACGGCCGGGTCGCCGACGCCGAGCGCATCCCGTACGAGGACGACACGTTCGACGTGGTGGTCGGCCACGCCGTGCTGCACCACATCCCCGACGTCGAGCTGGCGCTGCGCGAGGTGCTGCGGGTGCTCAAGCCCGGTGGCCGGTTCGTGTTCGCAGGCGAGCCCACGAAGATCGGCGACCTCTACGCCCGCCGGTTGGGCGCGCTGACCTGGAAGGCCACCACCGAGCTCACGAAGCTGCCGCTGCTGGCGAGCTGGCGACGTCCGCAGGCCGAGCTGGACGAGTCGTCACGGGCCGCGGCGCTGGAGGCGGTCGTCGACATCCACGTCTTCGACCCCGACGAGCTGGAGGCCATGGCCGAGCGGGCGGGCGCGCGCGACGCGCAGGTGCGCACCGAGGAGTTCAGCGCCGCGATGCTGGGCTGGCCGGTGCGCACGTTCGAGGCGGCCGTTCCCGCCGGCAAGCTCGGCATGGGCTGGGCGATGTTCGCCTACCGCAGCTGGCAGCGGCTGTCCTGGTTGGACGAGAACGTGCTGTCGCGGGTGGTTCCGCGCGGCTGGTTCTACAACGCGCTCGTCACCGGCACCAAGGCGCGGCCCACCGACACGGCCACGTAGTCCTACCGATTCGATCCCGCCGGTGACGCGCGACGATGGCCAGATGACCCCGACCCGACTGGTGGTGCGCCGGACACTGACGATCTCAGTGGCCGCACTCGCCGCCGTGCTGGCGGCGTTCGCCGTCCTCCTCGCCGTGCAGTCGCGCCCCACCGAGACGGTGGCGCAGGTCCGGGCGTCGCTGGAGCGGGACGTGTCGGCACTGCCCGGGGTGGCCGCCGCACCCGGACCCGACGTGCCGTGCTCGTGGTTCGGCGTCGACGGGGCACCCGCGAACGGCAAGGTGCGCCCGCACGTGCTGCTCTCGGGGCTCGAGCCGATGGCCGCCGGGGCGCCGAGCGACCTGGACGCGGTCGCCGCGGGGCTGGCGGCCAGGGGCTGGTACGTGGAGCGTCCCGCCGGTGGGCTGGAGGCGACCAACCCCGACGGGCGCCGCATCACCGCGCAGGCCGGGGGCGACCTGAACGTCGAGGGACCGTGCGTGTGGCCCGAGGGCGAACGGAAGCCGTTGCGGTGACGGCACCCGGCCCGGGGCTCTCGACCGCCGACATGGAGCAGCCGCTCGAGCCGCTGTGGCGCGGGCTGATGGTCTACCGCGTGCTGACGCTGATCAGCGCGATCGTCGTCACGCTGGCCAACCTGCAGTCCTACGCCTCGCCCGCCGGTGCCGTCGGGGTGCTGGCCGTGATGGCCACCTGGACGGTGCTCACCGGCTACGTCTACTTCCCGTCCGCCGCCACCGCCCGCGACCGGCGCGGTCGCGTCGCGCTCGCCGACGCCGTCGTCACCGCGGCGGTCATGGCCACCACGCCGCTCGTGCAGACGGTGGCCCAGATCAACGCCGACGCGCCCGTCATGGGCTCGATCTGGACGTCGGGCGGCGTGCTGGCGTGCGCGCTCGCGTTCGGGATCCCGGGAGGGCTCGGGGCCGCTATCGCCACGTCGGTCGTGCTGGTGGCGGTGCAGGCGGAGGTCGTGACGGAGCTGGGCGACATCCAGCTGCTCGTGCTCGTCGGGCTCACGATCGGGTTCGCGTCGATGGTGCTGCGCCGGTCCGGGGACCGGCTGCGCCGCGCGATCATGCACGAGGCCGCGATGATGGAGCGCGAACGGCTGGCCAGGGCGGTGCACGACGGTGTGCTGCAGGTGCTGGGCTACGTCCGGCGCCACGGAGCCGAGCTCGGCGGTGCCGCCGGGGAGCTCGGCAAGCTGGCGGGCGAGCAGGAGTACGCGCTGCGGTCGCTGCTCACCACGGGTCCGGCGCCCGTCGACCTCAACGGACGGCGCGATCTCGCGGCCGCGCTGCGGATGCTGGGCACGTCCCGGATCAGCGTCTCCACGCCCGCACATCGGGTGGAGCTGCCTGCCCACGCCGCCGACGAGCTGGTGGCGGTGGTGGGGGCGGCGCTCGCGAACGTCGCGCTGCACGTCGGGCCGGAGGCGCCGGCGTGGATCCTGCTCGAGGAGGTCACGATGGACGCCGGTGTCCACGGCGTCGAGATCAGCGTGCGCGACGCGGGGCCCGGGATCCCGGCGGGGCGGCTCGACGCGGCCGCGGGCGAGGGGCGGCTCGGGGTGGCGCGCTCGATGCGGGGGCGGGTGCACGATCTGGGCGGCACCATCGACTGTGACACCGGACCGGACCGCGGCACCGAATGGATCATCCGGCTGGCTCGGCAGGACCGGGCCTGAGCGTGCAACACCAACGGGAGACGCACCAATGACCGACGAGATCACGGTGATGGTCGTCGACGACCACCCGATGTGGCGCGAAGGCGTCGCCCGCGACCTCACCGAGCGCGGGCTCAAGGTGGTGGCGACCGCCGCCGACGCCGCTGCGGCCGTCCGCATCGCCCACGCGACCCGGCCGCAGGTGGTGCTGATGGACCTGCACCTCGGCGAGACGTCCGGCGTCACGGCCATCGAGGGCATCCTCGAGAAGCAGCCGGCCACGAAGATCCTGGTGCTGTCGGCGAGCGGCGAGCACACCGACGTCCTCGACGCGGTCTAGGCGGGCGCCACGGGGTACCTGGTGAAATCGGCCGGTGTCGAGGAGCTCATCGCGGCCGTGCGGCGCACCGCCGACGGGTTCCCCGTGTTCACGCCCGGGCTGGCCGGGCTGGTGCTCGGCGAGTTCCGCAGGCTCGCCGGGGAACCGGCCGCGGCACCGGGCCAGCCGGCCGTCCCGGTGCTCACCGACCGGGAGACCGAGGTGCTGCGCTTGGTGGCGAAGGGGCTCACGGCCAAGCAGATCGGGGAGCGGCTCGTGCTGTCGCACCGCACCGTCGAGAGCCATGTGCAGAACACGCTGCGCAAGCTGCAGCTGCACAACCGCGCCCAGTTGGTCCGTTATGCCATCGAGCAGGGCCTCGCCGACGACGACTGACAGTGATCTTGATCAGCCGTCCGGGTGGTGCCTGCCCCAGACAGGTTCGCCGGGCCGTCGACTCCGGGAGTATTCCGGACAAGATCGCAACGGGCGGGGGGCGGATGGCCGAGTCGACGGCTGCGGTGACGGTCGTGCTCGTCTGCTCCGGAGCCGCGCGTACCGCGGAGGCGCTCGGGATGGCCGACGTCACGGTGGTCGGCCGCGCGACGCAGGCGGTCGAGGCGGCGCGGCTCGTGGGCCGACACCGCCCGGACGTCGCCGTCGTCGACCTGGACACGGCGGGGGCCGAGGGGTCGGCCGCGATCGCCGCCGTCGCCGACGTCCTGCCGCCCACACCGGTCCTCGCTGTCTCCGCGCACGCCGACCACGCCGCGGTGCTCGCCGCCGTCAGCGCGGGCGCCGCCGGGTTCCTGGTGTGGTCGGCCGGGGCGACCAGGCTGGTCGCCGCCGTCCGTCGGGTGGCGGCGGGGGAGGCCGTCTTCAGCCCGGGGCTCGCCGACGTCGTGCTGGAGGCGCACGGGCGGCTCAGCGGGCCCGAGGCGGCCGCGCGGCTGACCGATCGCGAGGCCGACGTGCTGCGGCTGGTGGTGGAGGGCCTGACGGGCCGGCAGATCGCCTCCCGGCTGGTCCTGTCGCCCCGCACCGTCGAGAACCACGTGCAGCACCTGCTGCGCAAGCTGGGACTGCCCAACCGCGCCGCCCTCGTCCGCTACGCGATCGAACAGGGCCTGGCCTGACCCCGCGAGTCGGGACGAACGGCCCCGCGAGTTGCGCCAGAACGTCCCGCGAGTTGCGCTCAACGGCCCCGCGAGTTGGGCCAGAACGTCCCGCGAGTTGCGCTCAACGGCCCCGCGAGTTGGGCCAGAACGTCCCGCGAGTTGCGCTCAACGGCCCCGCGAGTTGGTCAGAACGTCCCGCGAGTTGGGCTGCCCAACGCGGTGATCTCATGTTCCCTCACGCCGAAGTGGTATCGCTCGACCAGCTGAGCGCAATTGCACCCGAGACGCTCGCGCAACTCGCGGGGCGTTTGAGCGCAACTCGCGGGGCGTTTGGGCGCAACTCGCGGGACGTTTGGGCGCAACTCGCGGGACGGTTGGGCGCAACTCGCGGGGGTGGGGGGAGCCAGGCGCGGGTGGGGCGGGTCGGTGGGGGACCTCGGCATAGGGTCAGGTGCATGACCAGCATGTGGGGGTCGCCGCTGCGGGACAGGTGGGGTCGGTCCGGCCGTCGCGATCCGCAGCAGGCCCGCTTCCTGACGATGGCGTCGCTGCGGTGGGTGCTGCGCAACCGGGCCTACACGCCCTGGTACCTCGTGCGCTACCTGCGCCTGCTGCGGTTCCGGCTCGCCAACCCGCACGTCGTGCTGCGCGGCATGGTCTTCCTCGGCAAGCGCGTGGAGCTGCATGCCAGGGCCGGTTACGGGCGCCTGGAGATCGGGCGCTGGGTGCACATCGGCGACGGCAACTCGCTGCGCTGCCACGAGGGGTCGCTGCGGATCGGGGACAAGGTCGTGTTCGGCAAGGACAACACGGTCAACTGCTACCTCGACATCGAGATCGGGGCCACCACGATCGTCGCCGACTGGGTCTACGTCACCGATTTCGACCATCGCATCGCCGATGTCACCATCCCGATCAAGGACCAGGGCATCGTGAAGACGCCGGTGCGGATCGGGCCCGACGTCTGGGTCGGCACGAAGGTCAGCGTGCTGCGCGGCACCCGCGTCGGGCGCGGTTCCGTGCTCGGCGCGCACGCCGTGGTGCGCGGTGACATCCCGGAGTACTCGATCGCCGTCGGGGCGCCGGCGAGGGTGGTCCGCAACCGCCGCGCCGATTACGATGCGGCCGCGCAGGAGCGCGCCGCGCTCGCCGACATCGCCCGGAAGACCGCGGCGGCGGTGCAGCGCAGCCTGGAACGGACTGAATCGATGTGAGCTGGGTCTGGTTGGGTAACGCGGCCGCTCGGAACGACGTTGGAACCTGTGTAGGAACCATCGTCTCCGAGAGGACGTGCCCGATCATGAAGGACGCCACCGTCCACCGCCTCAACGCGCTCGACGCGCTCGACGCGGAGTACACCGCCGCGGTCAACGCGGCTGTGGAGGAGGACCGCGACGACCTGATCCAGCAGCTCGTCGCCGACTACCCCGTGGCCGTGCAGCAGCTCATGACCGGCGACGCCGCCTGAGCGGTTTCGCCTCCTCGCGGCCGAACACGTTGCCGGTCGGGATCTTGGGCCGGCCCAGCGTGATCGGGCCGCGAACGGCGGCACGGGCGTAGACCTGCGCCGTGCCCGCCGCGATCGCGCTCCAGTCGAACGCCGCCCCCAGCCTGCCGCGAGCCGCCTCGGCACGTCGGGCCGCAGCGCGGGGGTCGGCCAGCACCGACGTGACGGCGACGGCCAGCGCCTCGACATCACCGGGCGGGAAGGACACCCCGGTCGCCCCGTCCAGCACCACCTCGCCGAGTCCCCCCGCCGTCGAGGACACCAGCGGCGCCCCCGCGGCGGCGGCCTCGAGCGCGACGATGCCGAACGGTTCGTAGCGGCTCGGCAGCACCACGGCGTCGGCGGCTGCCAACGCGGCCGTCAGGTCCTCGTCGGGCAGGTGCCCGAGGAACCGGACGCTGCGCCGCACGCGGTGGGTGCGGGCGGTGGTCACCAGCATGTCGGCAGCCGTGCCGGTGCCGGCCACGAGCAGCACGGTGCCCGGGTGCGCGGCCCGGATGCGCGGCAGTGCGGCGATCAGGTCGTGCACGCCCTTCTCGTACTCCAACCGTCCGAAGTAGAGCAGCAGTGGCACGCCGGCAGGCGCGAACCGCGCCCTGGCCGCGGCGACGTCGGCGGGCGCCACCCGCCACTGCCGGGGCGTGATCCCGTTGTGCAGCACCGTGATCGGCGCCGCGTCCAGCTCGAAGAGCTCGGCCACCTCATCGCGCATGGCGGCCGAGCAGGTGATCAGCGCGTCGGCCCGGTTGGCGAGCCACCACTCCACCGAGTGCACCTGGCGGGACAGCGGCGACGACAGCCAGCCCGCGTACCGGCCGGCCTCGGTGGCGTGCAGGGTGGCGACGAGCGGCACATCGAGCATGTCGGCCAGCGCGATCGACGGGTGCGCGACCAGCCAGTCGTGGGCGTGGATGACGTCGGGCCGCCACCCGGGCAGCAGCCCGGTCAGCGCCGCGCGCAGCAGTGCATGGCCCATCGCGAGCGTCCAGGCGACCATGTCGCGCTCGAACTCCAGGTGCGCCGGGTCCTCGGCGACGGCGAGCACGCGGACCCCGTCGACGACCTCGTCGAGCGTGGGGTGGGTCTCGGCATCGGTGCCCGCCGGGCGCCGGGAGAGCACCACGACGTCGTGGCCCGCGGCGACCAGCTCGGTGGCGATGGCGTGCACGTGCCGGCCCAGGCCGCCGATGACGACCGGGGGGTACTCCCACGAGACCATCAGCACCCGCATCGACTGATCCTCGCAAACTCCCCCGATCGGGTTACCGAAGGGTAGGTAGTTGGTGCGAGAGCGTGTGGGCCTGCTGTGAAGAGCGGCCCCCGAGTGGTGACACGGACGTGGCGTCCCTGATCATGGGAGCATCACGACCGGGACGAGGTAGCAGTGCAGAAGCGGACAGGGATCGTCGCGGCCGTCGCCGCGGTCGCGATACTCGGCGCCGTTGCACTGGTGCGCACCACCTCGCCGGTGGAGGTGGAAGCGACCGCAGGGGTGGCGCGGCCGGCCACCCAGCAGGCGACCCCTGCCGCGGGAGCGCCCGCGGCCACCGCGGTGGCGCCCCAGCAGGCTGCCCCGTCGCCCGCTTCGACCCCGGCGGCCCCGGCCCCGCGCTGGTCGGCGGCTGGCGCGCTCTTCGACGGCGCCCCGGACGCGCTGGGCGCCCACTTCTGCAGCGCGTCGGTGGTCGACAGCCCGCGCGGTGACACCCTGATCACCGCCGCGCACTGCGTCACCGACGGCGACGGCACGCCGCCGCGCACCGGCATGCTCTTCGTGCCCGGCTACTCCGACGGCGTGGCGCCGTTCGGGGCCTGGACGGTCACCGCCGCGGCCGTCGATCCGCGGTTCGTCGCCGACGCCGACGTCGAGGCCGACGTCGCGTTCCTGACGGTCAGCAGGCCGGACTCGCCGCCCATCGAGGCGGTCACCGGCGCGTTCCGGCTGGCCACCGACCCGGGTGCGGTCAACAACGTGGAGGTCTACGGGCTCCCCGACACCGACGAGGCGCCGACCATCCGTGCGGGCACCACCTCGCAGCCGTCCGAGCACCAGTTGCAGCTCGACGCGCTCGGCCTCTACGACGGCGTCAGCGGTGGCCCGTGGGTGCGCGACGGTGACCAGGTCATCGGCGTGACGGGCGGCTACGAGCAGGGCGGCAGCACCCCTGACGTCTCCTATGCCACCTACCTCGGTCCCGACGTCGCGGGGCTGCTCGCTCGGCTCGACTGAGCGCCGCGCGCCGACCACCGCGAGGTGGCCGGCAGTGCGCTGAGCCGGATGTGACCGAACGGCACGGGTGGGCCCGGTCGGGGACGGGTGTGGCCGGCTCGCAGCTGTGCCGCCAGCTCTTCGACGCGGGCGGCGTGGCCGTGGGCCCGCTCCCGCGCGTAGCCGGCCGCCGAGTCCTTGCTGACCATGAACGCCCAGTCGCTCGACAGCGCCAGCAGCGCCTCCTGGGCCAGCGCGTCCGCCACCGCCCCGGTGGCAGGCGCGGCGTCGATGAGCGTCTTCTGCACCCGTTCGTTCAGCTCGATGAGGTCGCTGACCAGGTCGCCCGCCCAGACCCGCCAGTCCTTGCCGGAGCCCCACGACGACGGTGGCACCTCGACGGGGCCGGCCACCAGCCCGGCGTCGACGGCGCCGCGCAGCGTGGTGACGCGCACCCCGGCCGCCGGCAGCGCCCGCAGCACCGCCTCCAGCCACGCCGGACCCTCGTGCCACCAGTGCCCGAAGAGCTCGGTGTCGAACGCCGCGACGGTCAGCGCAGGGCGTCCGTGCTGCTCACGCAGGTCGACGAGCCGTTTGCGGACGACTGACACGAAATCGGCGGCGTCCCGGGCGACCGCGGCGGCGGCCCGGTCGGGCTCGTAGGGCCGCTTGTCCTGCGGTGCCACCGACCGGCCGGTCACCCGGGCCGGTTTGAGGCCGGACTCGTGGTCGAAGGTGTGGAAGTCGCGGTAGTCCCGACCGCCCGGATAGCCCGAGCGCGGCGACCAGACGCGGTAGGTGACGTCGAGGTCGCGGCCGAACGTCACGACGTCCGACGTCCCGACGGTGCGGGCGAACCCCGTATCACCGTGCAGCGCGGGCCCGTCGACGAGGAAGCGGGCCACCCCGGCCGCGGCGTAGCCGTGCTCCATCCCTGGTTCGTAGCCGCACTCCGGTGCCCAGATCCCGGACGGTCGGGAGCCCAGCCGGATCGTGGCGTCGGCCAGCCCCGCCTCCAGGGCGAACGCGCGGACCTCCGGCTTCAGCAGCGGCCCGAACGGGTGCGTCGCCGGTCCGCCGAGCAGTTCCAGCACGCCCTCGTCGGACAGGCCGCGCAGCATCGGCGACGCCCCGTGGCGCCAGTGCGTCTCGAAGTCGGCGATCGCGGCGCTCGCGAGCCGGTGCTCGTGGGCGGCCAGCGCGGGCAGCCGGGGTGCGGCGTCGTGGGCGCGCAGCAGCCAGCCGCCGAGCCAGTGGTGCAACCCGGTGAGGCAGTGCGGGTCGTCGAGCTGTGCCGCGAGCACTGGCGTGACGCCGAGGGTGAGCAGGTTGCGCCTGCCCTCGTCGGCGAGGCGCCGCACGACGTCGAGCACGGGCAGGTAGGCGTGCGCCCACGACTGGTAGAGCCACTCCTCGCCGACCGGCCAGCGGCCGTGGTGCGCCAGCCATGGCAGGTGGCTGTGCAGTACCAGGCAGAACGTGCCGACGGGCTCCTGCCCGAGCGTCGGATCGCCGGTCACCGGACGGCCAGCGCGACCAGGTCGAGGCTCGTGTCCACATCGGCGGGGGAGAGCATGAAATCGGCGCTCGTCACCGACTCCACATCGGACAGCAGCGCGGCCGGCCAGGCGGATCCGTCGAGCGCCACCGCCACCTGGGCGTCCACGATGGACCCACCGTGGCGGGCGTCCAGCTCCCGCAGCGCAGGGCCGTGGTGGAGCCCGAGCACCTCGACGCCGGTGAAGCCGGCGTCGGCGATCAGCCCGCCCAGCTCGGCGCCCGCGAGCTCGCGCGTGTGGAACGGGTTGAGCGGGGTGTCGCGCCCGGGGGAGAACGTGATGCGGTTCGGGGTGGATACGAGCAGCGCGCCACCGGGGCGCAGGACGCGGTGGCACTCGCGCAGGAAGCGCTCCTGCTCCCACAGGTGCTCGATGACCTGCAGCGACACGACGACATCGCAGCTCGCATCGGCCACGGGCAGCGCGACGAGGTTGGTGCGCGCGACGCCGATCCGCGGGTAGCGGCGGGCCACGTACTCGGCGGTCGGCTGGTCGTAGTCCAGCGCCAGCACCCGCTTCGCGACGCCCGCGAGCAGGTCGGCGCCGTAGCCCTCACCGCAGCCGGCCTCGAGCACCACTGCGCCCGCGCACCGCGGCGCGAGTTCGAGGTAGACCGCCTCGTGGCGGCGGAACCAGTAGTTCTCCTCCGGGATGCCGGGGAGCGTACGTTCACCCGTGAGCAACAGATCAGCCACGTGACCAGCGACGATCGGTTCGTCGCTCACGTTGTGCCGCCCTCGACCGGTTCCGCACAGCGCTCGTTGGCGACGAAACCATCGACGAGGAGGGATCCGATGGATGAGCTTGTCGAGCTGGCCGAATAGTGGGATCTCACGCTGGGTACGGTCTCAGAAGAGACCAGGACCGTGTGCGGGCGGGCTGTCCGACAGTTCGACGCCTGGCTCGGGCAGGCCCATTCCCGGCGTCCGTGCGATGAAGGACATCGAGTGTCGCCACATCGACGGCTGGATGAGGTACCTCGACGAGACCCTGAACCGGAGTGGTGCGACCCGGCGGGCTCGGCTCATGGCCTTGCCTGGTGCGGCGACCACGAACGTCCACCGGGTCCCTCGCGCGCCCAGGCGGCCCTCGCGGCGTTGCCGACCTTGCGAATACCCCGGTATGAGCTGCGGCCGGCGCGAGGAGCCGCCTGGATCACGCGATGAACCCGGCAACGTTCGTGGCCGCCGCACTAGAGCCTGTCCCGTGGATCATGGAACAGGGTCGCGTAGCCAGATCCGGATCGATGCAACGTCGATGG
>NZ_JBHSIR010000088.1:0-2642 GCF_042653605.1 Pseudonocardia sp. GCM10023141 | reverse complement strand
GGGAAAGGGAGACTGCCGCAACTGATCTACCGCATCCCGTCCGAATACTAGCGGCGACACGCTACTAGTCCTGTTCTCGTCGCGCCGTGTGAGTATTGCCCAGATGGGCAGGACCAGGCAGCCGGAACGGAGTCGAGCGAGGATGAGGGCGTGGCCGAGAACGACGACACCTTCGAGGTCGCGGCAGTACCGCACGTCATCGACCGACTGCGCGCCGTCGGGCTGTCCGGGGACCGAATCCAGCAGCACTTCCACGCCGCCCCCATCCGGCTCGATGGCCAGCAGGTAGCCGACCTGGATCAGCCCGCGCCGGCAGCGTCCAGACTGATGATCGACCCCAGCTGACCAGGGCGGACGCGGAGCGTCCGCCGCATCTACAGCGCCTGTGACCTGCATAGAGTCCGTGCTCCGCCGCCCGTCCAGCCATGCTCGCCCGACCGGCGCCGCATCTACCGCACGGCAACGGCCGAACGGGATCAACGACAGCCCGAACATGAGCGCATAACCCGACACGAACCATGCACCTGAGCTGGGCTTGAGCCCAGCCCACGCTGGATCGATTGCCCGGTAACAGCCATCACGCTGACATCCACCGCCCCACGAAGCTTGTCGCGAGCATGACAGCCAGCGCACCGCCGTCGCGCCGGTCGTCCAAGACGCCGTTCCACAGACCTCAATCGCGCCCCCCATACCCACCACGATGCCGCACACCACCCGGAGTCGCGCGGCGGCGGCCAGCGCACCCAAATCCGTCTCGATCACATGTCGGGACGCGACTCGGCAGGAGTTCCGGTCAACGCGCCTGCCGGCTTACCCGGGCGGGTGCATCAGGTCGACAGGCCGTCGAGCCTGCGGGGTTCCTCATGCTGGACTGCCTAGCTTCGCCCATCTACGACGGGCGGAGGCCCAGGTGCGGGTGCAGCGGGTGATCTCGCCGGACGACGGCACGGAGTCGTGGACGGTTCTCGCCGACGACTGGGCGCCGGTGGTCCCGGTGGAGCTGTTCCTGGTGCACCTGACGGATCAGGGACGGTCGCCGAACACGGTGAAGGCCTACGCACATGATCTGAAGGACTATTTCGCCTACCTCGAGGGACGGGGCGCGGACTGGCGGCAGCTGCGGTTCGACGAGCTGGCCGGTTTCAAGCCATGGCTACGGCTCTCGCCCACGCAGCGGCTCGGCGGGATAGCGGCGTTTCCGTCGGCGACGCCGTTCTGCACAGCGAGCACCGTCAACCGCAAGATCGCCGCGGTCACCAGCTTTTCGGAGTTCCACGCCCGGCACGGCGTGCAGGTCGCGGCGGTCATCCGGGCTGCGTCGCAGCCGTTGACGATCAGCCGGTCGTCGTTCCGGCCGTTCCTGGTCCACACCCGCCGGGACCCGCCGCGGCGCAGCCGATTGACCGTGCGACAGCCGCAGCGCCGCCCGCAGGCTCTGTCGGACGACGAGGTGGAGGCGTTGTTCGCCGGGTGCGCTCGACTACGGGATCGGCTACTGCTCGGGGTGCTGCTGGAGGCCGGACTGCGGATCGGTGAGGCGCTGGGCAAGCGGCACGAGGACGTGCGCACCCCGGACGGCGTCGTCGAGATCCGGCAGCGGGTGAACGCGAACCGGGCACGGGCCAAGACCTGGGAGCGCACCGTCCCGGTCGGGTCCTCGTGGCTGCGGCTGCACGCGGACTACCTGCACGAGGAGTATGGCGACCTGGACAGCGACTACCTCTTCGTGACCCTGTGGTCGCGCCCCCGAGGCCGCCCACTGGGCTATCCGGCGGTGACCGACCTGTTCGCCCGGCTCGCACGCCGGACGGGGATTACCGCAACCCCGCACATGTTCCGCCACACCTACGCCACCCGGCTGCTGCGCTCCGGGGTGAAGGCCGCGGTGGTGCAGAAGCTGCTCGGGCACGCCTCGGTGACCACGACGATCGACACCTACGCCCACCTCACCGTCGAGGATGTGCGCCGCGAGCTGCGCCGGGCGGGCTGCCTGGAACCGGAGGATGGCTGATGGCGCTGCGCAGTGATCTCGTCGGCCGCAGCAACGAGCCGCTACCCGCTCGGGTGGCGCGGGCGCGCGCCCTGTTGGAGGCCGCGGTCGATCCCGGCTGGCGCCGCGACGTTCGGATCCCGCTCGGGCGCGGACGGTTCGCCCGGCCCGGCTCGGTGACCGGCTGCCGCCGCGACGCCCTGAACCGGCGAGAGGTCGTGCAAGCGGGCGGGCAGGAGACCGGCGTTGAGCAGGAGTTGTGCAGCGGCCACTGTCGGCGATGGATCCTGCACGGCCGCCCGAGTTTGGCCACCTTCATCGCCACCACCAAACCGAAGATCGTCGACTACGAACAGCCCCAGCGCTGCGGGGTCGCCAGCTGCCGGGTCGGTCGCTCCGGGGGCTGGCTCTGCCCGCAACACCGCCGGGCCTGGATCTCAGTCGGCGAGCCCCCGGTCCGGGACTGGGTCGCCAGCGCGGCGGTGACCGAGCCGCAAGGCGCGGTATGCACCGTCCGGCGCTGTCCCCTGGTTGCCGCCCCGGGCGCCGATTACTGCCGAGCGCACCGCTCACGCTGGATCCGATTAGAGCCTGTCCCGTGGATCATGGAACAGGGTCGCGTAGCCAGATCCGGATCGATGCAACGTCGATG
>NZ_JBHSIR010000087.1:0-243389 GCF_042653605.1 Pseudonocardia sp. GCM10023141 | reverse complement strand
TCTCCGGCAACGACACGCCGCAACAAGATCCTTGACCAGCAGCCGCGACCGCTAACTGAACGGCTTTGGGGGTAGGGCTGCTTGACCCTGAGCACCTGGTAGCTGCGCTCGTAGGTGAGCGTGACGTTGCTGGCGTGCTCGAAGGCCGCCTTCACCGGGAAGTAGTCGGTGGCCGCGTCGAACCCGCTGATGCAACCTGCCCCGGTCGCTGCGGGCGCAGGCGGCGTGGAACTGCCACAAGCCGTGGCGGCCATCGCCACGGCCGCGAGCACCGCGACGAGCGCCCCGGTCACGTTCTTCATGTCCCTCACCCTTGCACAGGTGTTCAGATGATCCGAGGATGCGTCGAGAACGACGTTGTCATGATCGAAAGGCTCTGTTGATCACGGCAACGTCGTTCTCGACGGTGGGTCAGGCCCGGACGCGAGCCGCTGCCGCCACCAGGTTGCGCAACGACGCCAGCACCTCGGGCTCACCGCGGGTCTTCAGCCCGCAGTCCGGGTTGGCCCACAGCCGGTCCGGCGTGACGAAACGACCGGCCGCGCGCAGCAGCTCCTCGATCTCGTCGGCCGTCGGCACCTCCGGCGAGTGCACGTCGTACACGCCAGGGCCGAGGCCCCGCGTCACGCCGGTGGCCAGCCCCTCGACCTCGGCCATGTGCGACCGGGCCGCCTCCAGCGTGGTGACGTCGGCGTCGAGCCCGTCGATGGCGTCGACGACCGCGGTGAACTCCGAGTAGCACAGGTGCGTGTGCACCTGCGTCGCGTCGGCCACACCACCGGTGGCCAGGCGGAACGCGTCGACCGCCCAGTCGACGTAGGCCTTGCGACCTTCTGCGCGCAGCGGCAGCAGCTCGCGCAGCGCCGGCTCGTCGACCTGGATGACGCGCAGGCCGGCCGCCTCCAGGTCGCTGACCTCGTCACGCAACGCCAGCCCGACCTGCCGGGCGGTGTCGCCCAGCGGCTGGTCGTCGCGGACGAACGACCAAGCCAGGATCGTGACCGGGCCCGTCAGCATCGCCTTGACCGGACGCTGCGTCAGCGACTGCGCGTAGGTGCTCCACGCCACCGTGATCGGCCTCGGCCGCGACACGTCGGCGTAGATCACCGGCGGGCGTACGCAGCGCGAACCGTAGGACTGCACCCAACCGTGCTCGGTGGTGGCGAAGCCGTCGAGGTTCTCGGCGAAGTACTGGACCATGTCGTTGCGCTCCGGCTCGCCGTGCACCAGCACGTCGAGGCCGAGGTCCTCCTGCAGCCGGATCACGCGCTCGATCTCCGCACGCATGCGACGCTCGTACTCGACGTCGTCGAGCTTCCCCGCGCGGTGGGCGGCCCGGTCGGAGCGGATCGCGCGGGTCTGCGGGAACGAGCCGATCGTGGTGGTCGGCACCGGCGGCAGCTGCAGGTGCAGGCGCTGGGCCACGACCCGGTCGGCAGCCGACCCGCGGGCGTAGTGATCGGCGCCGAGTGCGGCGAGGCGGGCCCGCACCTGCTCGTTGCGCTCACCGGAGCGGTCGGCGTTGCGCAGCGCGGCAGCCGCGTCGAACTCGGCGGAAACGCTCTGCCGCCCCTCGCGCAGGGCCCGGCCCAGCAGCACGACCTCGGCCACCTTCTGCTTCGCGAACGCGAGCCGGTCGCGCACGGTGGCGGCCAGGTTGGTCTCGACGTCGACGTCGTAGGGCACGTGCAGCAGCGAGCAGGACGAGCTGATCTCGACCGAGCCGGCCGGGCCCATCAGCGTGGCGGCGCGGGCGAGCGCCGTCTCCAGGTCGGTGCGCCACACGTTGTGCCCGTCGACGACGCCCGCGAGCAGCGTCTTGTGCTGCAGCGCCGGGAGCGTCGCAGCCAGGTCGAGGTCATCGAGGCCCGCCACCAGGTCCAGCGCGATCGCCTCGACCGGGCTGGCCGCCAGCACCGGCAGCGCCGGGCCGAAGTTGCTGTAGTACCCGGCCACGAGGATCTTCGGTCGGCCCGCCACCGCGCCGAGCCTGCGGTAGGCGACGGCGAGCGCGTCCAGCTCGGCTGCCGCGCGGTCGGCGGTGAAGGCCGGCTCGTCGAGCTGCACCCACTCGGCTCCGGCCGCGCCGAGCTCGGCGAGCAGCGCGGCGTACGCGTCGAGCACGGGCTCGAGCAGGTCGAGCGGGCTGAAACCGGCCGGAGCCCCCGGTGCGGCCTTCGCCAGCAGCAGGAACGTGACCGGCCCGATCAGGACCGGACGTGTCGGCACACCGGCCGCGAGCGCTTCGGTGAACTCCTCGACCGGCTTGCGGTCGGCGAGGGTGATCGCGGTGTCGGGGCCCACCTCGGGCACCAGGTAGTGGTAGTTGGTGTCGAAGAACTTCGTCATCTCCAGCGCCGGCACCGAACCGTGGCCCCTGGCCATCGCGAACAGGGTGTCGAGGTCGTCGAGCCCGAGCGCGGCGAAGCGCGGCGGCACCGCGCCGAGGATGCGGGCGGTGTCGAGCACCTGGTCGTAGTAGGAGAACGTGTTGCCGGGCACCGAGTCGAGCCCGGCGGCACGCAGCTGCGCCCAGGTGTCGCGGCGCAGCCCGGCGCCGACGGCGCGTAGGCCGTCCTGGTCGAGCGTGCCCGCCCAGTACTTCTCGACGGCCTTCTTGAGCTCACGGTCCGGGCCGATCCGGGGATAGCCCAGAACGGTCGTGCCGATGGTGTTGCTGGGAGTCACTGCTCTCTCCTCGCGAGCGGACGGAGGATCCGCCGCGTCGCGGGAAGCACGACGGCGCCCGGGCACACCGGTGCCCCGGACATCCGCACGGCCCTCCCACGAGGCCACGGATCCGCGCGCAACCGTCGGGTGCGCACACCGGTGGCAGGTCTTCGGACTCGCGGGCACGCGCCTCCCGGCGCACCTACCGACCGTCGCTTCCCAGGCCCTTCGACCCAGTGCTCGTTGACGGCTCTCGTTCCCACTCACCGCTGCGGGGCAGCCCCGGATTCTCACCGGGTTCCCTCTTGCCTCGGACCCGCCCGTACTGCGACGGGCCCGAACCACCAGCGCTTCGGACTATAGCGGCGCCCGGCGACGTCGCACCTGGCCGTGACGTTGGGCACGTGCCGCCGCCGGGCCGGGACCCGTTCCCGCGTTGCAGGAAGGCCACCTTGCCGCAAGATTCTTGCGGCAAGGTGGCCTTCCTGCAATGGGGTGTCAGCGGGGGTGTCAGCGCGCCGCCGGCACCGGATCGGTCGCGTCCTCGGGCACGTTGAGGTCGCGGTTGAGCGTCTCCGGCGACATCAACGTGGCCACCACGCTGATGATCGCCATCAGCATCATGTAGGCCGCCACCGGGATCCAGGACCCGGTGAACGCGCTGATCAGCGCCGCGCAGATCAGCGGGGCCACGCCGCCACCGAGCACCGACGAGAACTCGCGCGCGAGCGCGACCCCGGCGTAGCGGTAGCGGTTGCCGAACATCTCCGGGAACCAGCTCATCTGCACCGCGACGGCGCCCTGCCCGGCCAGCAGGAAGCCCACGATGATCGCGGCGTAGATCGCCCACGCCGAGCCGGTGCTCAGCGCGATGAACGTGGGGCCGGGCAGCACGACCAGCGCCGAGACGACCGCGAGGTAGATCGGGCGACGTCCGAAGCGGTCGGACAGGATGCCGAACCCGACGGCACCGATGCCGCCGCAGATCGCGCCGACGAGCAGCACCGGCGGCACGAACGACGGGTCCACACCCACGGCGGAGATCAGGTAGGACGCCATGAACACCTGGTAGGTGTAGGACTGCGCCGTCACGCCGACGTTCATGAACAGCGCCAGCAGCACCGGCTTGCGCCCGTGTTCGAGCACCTCGCGCAGCGGCGCCTTCGGCTCCGCGTGCTGCTCCTTGAGCTCGGCGAACACCGGGCTCTCCTGCAGCCGCCTGCGGATGATCCACGCCGCGATCGTCACGAAGATGCTGCTGAGGAACACCAGCCGCCATCCCCATTCCAGCACCGCCTCGGTCGGCAGCAGTTGCACGAGGATCCACGCCAGCGCACCGAGCGCGGTGCCCAGTGCCGCACCGGTCATCACGAGCGATGCCAGCCGCCCGCGACGCCCCGGATAGGCCGTCTCGGTCAGCAGCGTCGCACCGCCTGCCTGCTCGGCACCGGCCCCGAACCCCTGGAAGAACCGGCAGACCACCAGCAGGATCGGCGCCAGCAGCCCGACCTGCCCGTAGGTCGGCAGCAGCCCGATCGCGAGCGTCGCGCCGCCCATCAGCATCAGGGTGGCGACGAGCACCCACTTGCGCCCGAGCCGGTCGCCGAAGTGGGAGAAGAACAGGCCACCGAGCGGCCGGGCCGCGAAGCCGACGGCGTAGGCGCTGAAGCTGGCGAGGATGCCGGCGGCAGGGGTGATGTTCGGGAAGAACAGCTTGCTGAAGACCAGCGCCGAGGCCGTGCCGTAGATGACGAAGTCGTACTGCTCCAGCGCCGTGCCGATGAGGCCGGCCCAGGCTGCTCGGCGCACGCCCTTGCGGCGGGCGGGATCGATCGTGGTCGGGGTGCTCGCGATGGTGTCCATGCGTCCTCGAATGGAGTCAAGTCGATCAGGGGCGGATGACGACCTTCAGGTGTGACGGGTCGAGTACCGGAGCGCGCAGCGCCTCGGCCGTTCTGTCGAGCGGAAAGCGGCCCGTGAGCACGGCGTCGATGTCGACGACACCCCGCTCGACGAGCGCGATCGCGGTCGGGAACGCGTGCGCGTACCGGAACGCGGTCACCAGGTCGATCTCGTAGCGCTGCAGGAAGGCCAGCGGCAGCCCGTCCACCGACGGCGCGGCCTGCCCGACGACGGTGGCGCGGGCCGCGGGACCCAGCGTGCGGATGCCCTGCCACAGCGCCGCCGGATGGCCGGAGCACTCCAGCAGCCGGTGCACGCCCGTCAGCTCCGGGGCCCGCTCCGCGGTGTTGATCGTCGCTGTCGCGCCCAGCGAGCGGGCCACGGCAAGCCGGGCGTCGTTGACGTCGGTGACGACCACCTCGGCGGCCCCGCAGGCCAGCGCGACCTGCATGACGAGGATGCCGATCGGCCCCGATCCCGTCACCAGCACGCGGTGCCCGGCGCGGACGTCGGCACGCTGCACGGCCCACACGGCCACCGCCAGCGGCTCGATCAGCGACCCCAGCTCGGTGCCGATCGCGGCGGGCAACGGGTGCAGCGCCCGGCGCGAGACGACCAGGTGCTGCGCGAGCGTGCCGTGCGTGGGCGGCGAGCCGAAGCAGGTACCCGTCGGGCACAGGTGGTAGCGCCCGGACCGGCAGGTCGGGCAGTGCCCGCACCCGACGGCCGGCTCGATCGCCACCCGCGTGCCGACGGCGAGATCGACATCCGCACCCGCCGCCGTGATCACGCCGGACGCCTCGTGGCCGAGCACCGTCGGGCTGCGCAGCACGTTCTGGCCGTTGCGGCCGTCGGCGAAGTAGTGCATGTCGGAGCCGCAGACGCCCACGGCGTCGATCGCGACGAGCGCGTCGCCGGGACCGGGCGGGCGCAACGGGACCTGCTCGATGCGCACGTCACCGGCGGCATGCAGGACCGCGGCGCGGGTGGTCTCCATCATCGGCTCCCCACGGTGGCGGCGGCCTCGACGGCGGCGCGTGGCCCCGACCGGGTCAGGACCTCGGCCAGCTCCGCGACGCGCGCGGCGAACTCCGGGTGCTCGGCGAGCTCGGTACCGAGCAGCCCGCCGTCCAGCACGGCCGCGGCGAAGGCGGCGGTCGAGCCGGTGCGGGTGCGCAGTGCCGCGAGCCGCTCCCGGGCGGGGTCGTTCATGGCGGCCGCGTGCGGACCCGGGTCGAACCCGGCGGGCGGCGCGACGCAGCACAGGTACGCGGCGACGGTGAGCGCCAGCTGATGGGGCATCCGGCCGGCGGCCAGTGCGAGCACGGCGGGTTCCGGCACCCGTTGGCGCAGCTTGACCGAACCGTCGGAGCCGACCTGGTGGGTGCCATGCCCGAGCGCGGTGTTGGCCCACCGGGTGAACAGCTGCGCCACGTAGGCGTCGAGATCCACATCGGCGGGGACCTCGACGCTCGGAAGATAGTCCTCGATCGCCCGTTGCGCTGCATCCGCGACGAAGGGATTTCCGACCGCCTCCGGGATCGTCGCCGCGCCCGCGAGTGCACCCAGGTACGCGATGAGGGAGTGCGTGCCGTTGAGCAGCCGGAGCTTCAGCAGCTCGTAGGGCTCGACGTCGTCGGTGAACAGCGCTCCCCCGTGCTCCCAACCCGGCCGCCCGGCGGCGAAGCGGTCCTGCAGCACCCACATCGTGAACGGTTCGGCCGGCACCGGGACGGCGTCGGTGACGCCGAGGAGCCGGCGCGCGGTGGCCCGGTCGGCGTCGGTGGTGGCGGGGACGATGCGGTCGACCATCGAGTTGGGGAAGGTCACCGCACGGGCGAGGTACCCGAGCAGCTCGGTGGCCTCCGGGCCCGGCAACGCCGCGGCGAACTCCCGCACGAGGCGAGCGGTCTGATCCCCGTTGGCGGCCAGGTTGTCGCAGCTCAGCACCGTGACGGGCGCTCCGTGGGAGCGCGCGCGGCGCTGCAGGCCCCGAGCGATCTGCCCGATCGTCGTGCCCGGGGCACCGTCGCCGCGCAGGTCGGCGCGGACGGCAGGCGCGTCGAGGTCGAGCCCGGACGTGCGCGGGGAGAAGACGTAGCCGTGCTCGGTGACCGTCATCGTCACGATCGACGTGGTGGCGGCACCGATGGCGGCCACCACCGCGCCCGGGTCGTGGGCGGCGACGATCGCTCCGGTGTGGACGGCAGGCACCCGTGCCCGCGTCCCCTCCGGGGAGACCTCCAGCACCGCGTAGCGCAGCTCCTGGCGGTGCAGGGCGTCGACCACGGTGGCCGAGCGGCTCGCGACGCCGAGGATGCCCCACGGCCCGTCCTGCGCGGCGAGTGCCGCGGCGGTGTAGACGGCCTGGTGGGCGCGGTGGAAGTTGCCGAGTCCGAGGTGGACGATGCCGGTGGCGAGCGGGCCGCGCCGGTGCAGCAGGGCACCAGGGGCGGTGGTGGCGGCGCTGAGGGTCATGGCGGAGGGCGTCACCAGTCCGTCACCGACCCGTCGCGACGGCGGGCCACCGGCAGGTACGCCGGCTGGTAGGGGAAGCGGGCCGCTGCGGCCTCGTCGACCTCGACCCCGATCCCCGGTGCGTCACCGGGGTGCAGGTGACCGTCGGCGTAGCTCCAGGCGTGCCGGAACACCTCGCCGGCGAGCTCGGGATGGCCCATGTACTCCTGGATCGCGTGGTTCGGCGTGGCGAGGCCGAGGTGCAGCGCCGCCCCCATCGCCACCGGCGAGACGTCCGACGGGCCGTGCGGGGCCAGCCGGACCTGCCAGACCTCGGCCAGCGCCGCGATCCGGCGCAAGTGGGAGATGCCACCCGCGTGCGAGACGGCCGCACGCACGAAGTCGATCAGCTGCTCCGTGATGAGCTGTTGGAACTCCCAGATGGTGGAGAACACCTCGCCGATCGCGAGCGGGACCGTGGTGTGCTGGCGGATCCGGCGCAGCACCTCCTGGTTCTCCGCGGGTGTCACGTCCTCGAGCCAGTAGAGGTCCACCGGCTCCAGCGCCTTGCCCAGCCGGGCCGCCTGGATCGGGGTGAGCCGGTGGTGCGCGTCGTGCAGCAGCTTCAGCTCCGGGCCGGCGTGCTCGCGGGCCGCGGCCATCGCGACCGGGGCATGGCGCAGATAGGCCTCGGTGTCCCAGACCTCCTCGTCCGGCGCGGTGCCGCGCCCGGCGGGCTCGTAGCTGCCCGACTTGGTGACGCCGTAGACGGTGTCGAGGCCCGGCACACCCGACTGCGCCCGGATCGCCCGGAAACCGAGCGCGCGCTTCTCGTCGATCGCGTCGAGCAGCTGCGACACCTCCCACCCCGACGCGTGGGTGTAGCTCAGGATGCGGTCGCGGACGGCCCCGCCGAGCAGCTGGTAGACGGGCTGGCCGCAGGTCTTGCCCTTGATGTCCCACAGCGCGACGTCGACGGCGCCGATCGCGGTCATCGTCACGGGCCCGCGCCGCCAGTAGGCGCCGCGGTAGAGGTACTGCCAGGTGTCCTCGATGCGCGCGGCGTCGCGGCCGATCAGCAGCGGCGCGACGTGGTCACGCAGGTAGGACGCGACGGCGAGCTCGCGCCCGTTGAGGGTGGCGTCGCCCCAGCCGACCACGCCGTCCGAGGTGGTGATCTTGAGCGAGACGTAGTTGCGGCCGGGGCTCGTGACAACGACGTCGGCGGCGGTAATGGTGTCCATCAGGCCACCGTCACGACGTTGACCAGCGGCTCGGCCGCGGCGAGGCGCCGGATGTTGGCGGCGATGTCGGCCGCGCGGGCCACGAACGTCTGCTGGGTGAGGCCCGAGGAGTGCGGTGTCATCAGCACGTTGTCGAGCTCGTGGAAGGGCAGCGCGCTCGGGGCGGCGACGCCCCCGGCGTCGGGATAGCGGTACCAGACGTCGACGGCGGCGGCGCCGATCGTGCGCTCGCGCAGCGCCGTGAACAGCGCGTGCTCGTCGACCAGCGGGCCGCGCCCGACGTTGACCAGCACCGCGGTGGCGCGCATCAGCGCCAGCCTGCGGGCGTCGATCAGGCCGGTTGTCTCGGGGGTGAGGGGCACCGACACGACCACGACGTCCGAGGCCGAGAGCAGCGCATCGAGGTCGTCGACCGAGCCGGACCACTCCAGCCCGTGGGCGGCGGCATCCACGTCGCCGCGGCGGGTGACGGTGATGCCGCTGGCGCCGAACGCGCGGAACCGCTCCCACGTCCGCGCGCCGATGTGGCCGAAGCCGACGAAGCCGACGGTCGCGCCGGGAAGCGCCACGGTCCACGGTGCGTCCGGGCGGTACACCGGCGTGGCCCACTCGTCGCGGCGCAGCGCGGCGTCCTGGCGCAGGAACCCACGGCGCAGCAACACCGTGGCGGCCACGACGTACTCGGCCATCGAGTCCTCGTGGTGGAAGGTGTTGGCCACGACCGTGCCCGGCGGCAGCGCGGCGGCGTCGATCCGGTCGGTGCCGGCGCCCACCGAGTGCACCAGCCGCAGGCCCTTGCCCGCAGCGCCCATCGCCGCCGTGCAGACGCCGCTGACGAGCACGTCCGCGTCGACCAGCTCGGCCTCGATGTCGGCCGGTCGCGGCCACACCGCGACGGTGCCCGGCGGCAGCCCGGCCTCCAGCTCGGCGCGCAACGGCACCAGGTTCTGATCGACGACGACGACCTTCATGCCAGCTCCTGCACGGTTGACGCGGTACGGGTACCCACCGGGGCGGTCGATCCACGCACGACGAGCTGCGTGGGCAGGCGCAGCGTCCGCGGCGTCTGGCGCTCGCCGGTGAGGGTCTTCCACAGCAGGTCGAGGCTCTGCGAGCCGGACCGGGCGGTGGGCACGGCGACGCTGGTCAGCGTCGGGTACGAGACCTCGGCAAGCGGGATGTCGTCGATGCCGACCACGCTCAGGTCGTCGGGGACGCGGACACCCAGATCCCGCGCGCCGGCCAGCACCCCCAGCGCCACGAGGTCGTTGTGGGCGATCACGGCCGACGCGCCGGACGCGACGACGCTGGCCGCGGCGGCCCGGCCACCCGCCACCGTCTCGGCCTGCCAGCCCAGCAGCTTCAGCTCCAGCCCGCTCTCGGCGGCGAGCGTGCTCGCGATCTCGACGCGGTGGGCGTTGGACCACGAGCGCTGCGAGCCCTGCACGTAGACCAGCCTGCGGTGACCGAGCGCGGCGAGGTGGTCGATCGTCTGGCGCAGCCCGTCGGTGGCGTCGGAGACGATGCAGTCGGCACCGGCGGCCTCGCGGTTCACGAGCACCACGGGCGTGCGGCCGCACAGCGCGAGCACCTCGGCGGCGTCGAGGCGCGGTGAGCACACCACGATGCCGTCCACCCGGGTGCGCAGGCGGGTGATCACCTCGCGCTCGCGGTCGGGCTGGAAGTCGGTGTCGGCCAGCACCACCGTCTGGCCCCGGTGCCAGCCCTGCGCCTGTGCCGCCTTGACGAAGGTGCCGAACACCGGGTTGGCGATGTCAGGAACGATCACGGCCACGGTGGTGGCGTCGGTGGCGAGCGGCTCCACGAGCCGGGCGACGGGCGGGGAGTAGCCCAGCTCCTGCGCCGCAGCGAGGATCTTGCGCAGGGTGTCGGGCCCGATCCGGCCGGGATCGCTGAACGCCCGGGACGCGGTGGACAGTGCGACGTTCGCGTGCTTCGCGACATCGGTGAGGGTGGCGGCCACGGCCTCACCTTGCGCCGCTTTGCGCAATATTGTCAAGTGTTGCGCAAGGATTGTCGGGCTATCACCTGGAAGCCTGTGGCGGTGACCAGGCTGTCGGTGGCGGTGCACCTGCCCGCCGATGTGCGAGCCGCGGTGGCCGCGCTGCCACGGGAGCCGGTGCCGGGGATCATCTGGTCGCTGCCGGCGCAGTGGATCGTCAAGGTGCGCCCGCTCGGACACGTGGCCGAGCGGTTGGTCGCGGCGCTCGTCGAGGCGCTCGCGGCGGAGCTCGCCGGGGCGCCCGCCGTCACGTGCGTGCTCGGGCCGGTCACGGAGCGCCGCTCCGGCCAGTGGCTCGCGGCGCCCGTCGCCGGGTTGGACGAGCTCGCCGAGGCGGTGTTCGACGCGACGGCCGGGCTGGTGCCCGTGACGCACCCGCAGCCGTTCCGGGCCGACCTCGTGCTGGCCAGGGGCCGGGTGCCGAAGGAGGTGGGCGGGGCACCGCTCGCGGCGTCGTGGACAGCGACCGCGGTGGTGCTGGTGGCCGACCGATCGGCGCCGGGACGGCCACGGCTCGACGACCTGGCCGCGTTCCCGTTGCGGGAGTGAGGCTGGGCCCAACTCGCATGACCTCGCGTCCCGGGGCCGCTACCCTCGGCCCATGGCACGCCTGCAGCGATTTATCCGCCCCCGGCCGCACAGCGGTCGCGGGGGCCTGCGCCGGCACGCCTGATCCCGCGCCCGCGGTGGCCGGGGACGTCTCCCTCGTTCCGTCACCGTGAGGACCAGCCATGATCACCCTGCTCACCCCGAACGAGATCGCGTCCGCGTTGCGCCTGCGCGACCTCACCGACCCCGCCGACGGCCCCCATGCCCTGCAGACGCTGCTCGACAGCGCCGTCACCGCACTGGCCGACCGCTGGAGCTGCGCCGTCACGGTGCAGCGACCCCGCGGCGTCGTCGCCGTCGAGGACAACTACGACCGGCTCGGCTACGACCCCGCCGACGTCACCCGCGACGGCCGCTACACCCGCTACGTCAGCGACACCGTGATGCTGCGCAGCCACACGTCGGCCGGGATCCCGCCCGCGCTGCGGGGGCTCGCGGCGCGCACTCCCCCACCTTCGGACGTGCTGCTGGTGCTGCCCGGGCTCGTCCACCGCCGCGACGTCATCGACCGGCTGCACGTGGGCACCCCGCACCAGGTGGACCTGTGGCGCGTCGTCCGCGACCGCCCGATGGTCCGCGACGACCTGCTCGACATGATCGCCACGCTCGTCGAGGCGCTGCTGCCGGGGGCCCGCTGGCGGGCCGTGCCCGCCACGCACCCCTACACGGTGCACGGGCACCAGATCGATGTCGAGCACGACGGTGAGTGGGTGGAGCTGGCCGAGTGCGGGCTCGTCGCGCCGCACGTGCTGTCCGGCGCCGGACTCGACCCCGGCGCGTGGAGTGGGCTCGCGCTCGGCATGGGCCTGGACCGCGCCCTCATGCTGCGCAAGCACGTGCCCGACATCCGGCTGCTGCGCGCCACCGACCCCCGCATCGCCGAGCAGATGCTGGACCTCGCCCCGTGGCGTCCCGTTTCGATGCAACCGGCGGTGCAGCGGGACCTGTCGGTCGTCATCGGTTCCGGGGACGACAGCTCTGGGGTCGGCAACTCGGGGGTCGACCACGAGCTGATCGGCGACCGCGCCCGCAACGGCCTCGGACCCGACGCGGACGTGCTCGAGTCGCTCACCGTCCGGACCGTCACGGCCCACGAGGACCTGCCGGTGCACGTGCAGCAGCGGCTCGGCACGGTGGCGGGACAGTCCAACGTCCTCGTGCGGATCGTGCTGCGCCCGCTGGACCGGACGCTGACCGACGCCGCCGCCAACGTGCTGCGGGACCGGGTCTACGCGGCGCTGCACGAGGGGCCGGTCATGGAGTGGACGGCGCGGTGAGGGGCCGGGCAGGCCTCGATGGAGGGGGGTGTGCGGGTCGGGCCGGTTCTGTGGGGGCCTCATCGAACCATGTGACTGCCCGGACCCTGCCGAACGCGCGATCCAGCAACCACCCAACCCGCTATGTTTCCACGATGCGGACTCCGAGCCTGTCACCAGCGCGTGGTCGAACATGATCACCTTGACGCGCGGCGCCGCCGTCGCCGTCCTGCTGGCCGGGGCCGTCGCATGCAGTGCCCCGGCACCGGTCCCGACAGCACCGGTCGCACCCGCCGCGACCTCCGCACCGGCCCCGACCGGTCGGGCGGCCGCCGGCTGGGTCATGCCCGACCTCGTCGGACGCAACCTCCAGGACGCCCAGGACGCCATCCAGGCTCTGACCGGAAACGCCATCTTCGTGACGACGTCGTCGGACGCGACCGGAGCCGGTCGCCACCAGGTGCTCGACCGCAACTGGAAGGTCTGCCGGCAGAACGTGGCACCCGGCCAACCGATCAACGCGGACGCGAAGATCGACTTCGCGAGCGTCAAGCTCGAGGAGGCCTGCCGCTGATCAACCGCGGTAGAGCCCCTCGGCGTACGCGGCGCCGTAGTAGCGCTCCAGTTCCTCCAGCGAGGCGTCCGGGCGTTCCAGCTGCTGGGCGATCCGGGGACGGGACGGCACAGCGTCGGGGTTCCAGCTGCCCGACTGCCACAGCTGCGAGCGCAGGAACGCCTTCGCGCAGTGGAAGAACACCTCCTCCACCGCCACCTCGAGCGCGAGGATCGGCCGATTGCCCTTGACCGCCATCTCGTCGAAGTACGGGGCGTCGCGCAGCACCCGCGCGCGGCCGTTGACGCGGAGCGTGTCGGCGCGGCCGGGGATCACGAAGATCAGGCCGACGTGCGGGTTGGACAGGACGTTGCGGTAGCCGTCCACCCGGCGGTTGCCCGGCCGCTCTGGCACCGCGATCGTCCGGTCGTCGAGCACCTTGACGAAGCCCGCGGGATCACCCTTGGGCGACACGTCGCACGTGCCGTCGGCCGCAGTGGTGGCCAGCATGAGGAACGGCGAGTGGGCGATCCACTGCCGGTGGATCGGCAGCAGTGCCGGCAGCACCTTGTCGGCCACGCGCTGGATCGGCAGGCCGACGACCGCCTCGAGGTCGGCAAGGGAGGTGATCTCGACATCTACCCGTACATCCACCCACCCCACGCTACTTGCGAACCGCGGAATCCGGGTGCGGCAGGATGTCGGCCATGGCACAGGTGACGGCGCGCGCCGAACGAACGATCGGGGCCCCCGCGGAGCAGGTCCGGGCGGCAGTGGCCGACTACGAGACGGTCCGCCCGCAGATCCTCACGGACAACTACGGCGACTACCGCGTCGAGGCGGGCGGGCAGGGGGCCGGCAGCAAGGTGCACTGGACGCTGCAGGCCACGAAGAAGCGGGTGCGCGACCAGCTCGTGGAGGTCACTGTCCCGGCGGCCGACCGCGTGGTCGAGCGCGACACCAACTCCAGCATGGTCACCACCTGGACGATCACGCCCGCCGGATCCGACCGCAGCACCGTGGTCGTGGAGACCACCTGGAACGGGGCGGGCGGCATCGGCGGCTTCTTCGAGCGCACGTTCGCGCCCAAGGGGTTGCAGCGGATCCACGACGGCGTGCTGGCCAAGCTGGACGCGGCCGTCACCGCATGACCGGCATCGTCGCCGTTGCGGGAGAAGCCTTCGTCGACCTCGTCCCGGCACCGGTCGGCGACTACCTCGAGATCGCCCCGGGCGGCAGCCCCGCCAACGTGTCGGTGGCGCTGGCCCGGCTCGACGTGCCGTCGCGGCTGCTCGCCCGGATCTCCGACGACCTGCTGGGCAGGCGCGTGCGCGCCCATCTCGAGGCCAATCGGGTGCAGCTCGACCACGCGGTGGCCGCCACCGAGCAGTCGTCGATGGCGATGGTCTCGGTGGGTCCCGACGGCGGCGCGACCTACGACTTCCGCGTCACCGGCACCGCCGACTGGCAGTGGACCCCCGCCGAGTTGGCCACCGCGCTCGACCCCGGAGCCGACGGTCCGGTCGTGGCGCTGCACTCAGGCTCGATCGCGCTCACCGAGCAGCCCGGCGCTGCGGTGCTGCGGGGACTGCTGAAACGGGCCGCAGCAACGGCCACGATCAGCTACGACCCCAACTGCCGCCCGCGGCTCATGGGCGAGCCCGCCGACGTGCTCGCCGGGGCGTACGAGCTGCTGGCCGTCGCGGATGTCGTGAAGGTCAGCGCGGAGGACCTCGACTGGCTGTGCCCCGGTTCGACCGCCGACGAGGTGCTGGCGGACTGGCTCACCCGCGGCCCGGCGCTCGTGGCCGTCACGCTCGGCGGTGATGGGGTACTCGCCGGCACGTCCGGCGGCCTGCGCACCCGACGCCCGGGCGTCCCGGTCGAGGTGATCGACACCGTCGGGGCGGGCGACACGTTCTCCGCAGCGCTGCTCGCCGGCCTGTACCGCCGTGGGCTGCTCGGTGCGGACGCCCGCCCGGCGCTGCGGGCCGTCGACGCCGCCACCCTCGACGCCCTGCTCGACGAGGCGGCACTGGCAGCGGCGATCACCTGCTCGCGGCGCGGCGCCGACCCGCCCACCGCGGCGGACCTGCAGGCGCAGAGCCGCAGCTAGCACGCTCCGACCGTGCAGGGCCAGCGCGCTCTGGCGTTGCAGGAAAGCCACTTTGCCGCAACGACGTTGCGGGAAAGTGGCTTTCCTGCAATCCTCGCGGCCGCGACGCAGTGGGTCCGTGGGCGGCGGGTGACGGCCCCAGATCCTTGCGTCACCCGCCGCCCACAGCTTGTGGGCACCCCTTACTGGGTGGTGCCGCCGGCGAGCACGTGGGGTGCGCGCTCGGGGTAGACGTCGCTCTGGCCGGTGGCGGGCGCCCCCGGTTCCAGCGACAGCTTCGCGGGAACGCTCTCGGGCAGGGCCCACTGCTTGGCCCAGTCCATGTGCATCGCGGTGCCGCCGCCGGCCCCGCCGAAGTAGTCCAGCTGCAGGGTCATGTTCATCGGCGCGGGCGGGAAGTGGCTCTTGTCGGTGGTGGAGTACCACTCGTCGCCGTTGACGTAGGCCGTGATCTTGTCCTTCGTCCACTCCAGCCCGAACGCCGACCACTGCGTCGCGTCGTGCTGCACCGACGCGCTCTCCTGGTTGTTGTCGGCGCCGTAGTGCAGGAAGAAGTCGGTGCCCTGGCGGCTCTCGTCGGAGATCTCCATCCAGTCGACCTCACCACCGACGGGCCAGTCCTCGGCCACGGGCCACAGCAGCATCACCGCGTTCAACCCGCCCTTGCCGACATCGGACTTCACGCACGCCTCCCACCGCCCGTACTGCTGGCCGGGGTGCCAGCTCATGGCGCCGGTGTTGCCCTCCTGGTCCGAGGCGATGGTCACCGCGCCGTCCTTGACCGTGATGGCGTTCGGCGACCGCGTTCCGGCCTTGTTGTGGCCGGGCTCGGGGCCGTAGGCGTGCCAGTCCGCCGGGAGCGTGGTGCCGTTGAAGTCGGACTGCCGTGTCGGGGCGCCCCAGTTGTACTTCGCGGCCGCCGTGGTCGGGCAGTGCGAGGCCGCCGGTGTCGCCGCTCCCGGAGCGGGCGGGGTCGGCGGGGTCGGGAGCGCAGCCCCGACAGCCGGGACGGCAGGTGCGGGGAGGGCGGGAGCGGCCGGCGCCGGAGCCACTGGGGCGGGCTCGGGTGCCGATGCTGCCGGGGCGGGGACGGTCGGTGCCGGCTGGGCCGGTACCGACCCGACCGGCGCCGATGGTGCGGGAGTGGCCTGGGCAGAAGGTGGCAGAGCCGGTGCCGCGGGAGCCGACGGTGCCGGGGCAGGCGGCTGCGAGACCGCAGCGGGCGCCCGGAGGCCGGACTGCGGCACCGGCGCACCGTTCGGGACGGCAGGCGCGGCGGGCACCGACGGCAGTGCCGGGTCGGCGGGGTCGCTCGGCACTGCCGGGTCGGCCGGCACGGCCGGGACCGAAGGTGTCGCCGGGACGGTGGGCGTCGCCGACGCGCCGGGCGCAGCCGGTGCCGCCTGCTGGGCGGGAGCCGGTGCGGCGGGATCGGCAGGCGCCGGAGTCGCCGGATCGGTCGACGTGGCCGGCGCGGCCGGGTCGGTGGGAGCGGTCGGCGTAGCCGGGGCTGTCGGGTCGGCGGGAGCGGTCGGGTCGGCCGGAGTGGCCGGGTCGGCAGGAGTGGCCGGGGTCGTCGGGGCGGCGGTGCTGCCCGCATCACCGGTCTCACCCGGGTTGCCGGAGTCGCCGGGAGTGGCGGGGCCGCCGGGGGCATCCCCGCCGTCGTGGGCATCCCCGCCGTCGTGGGAGTCCCCGCTGTCGTGGGCATCGCCATCGTCGGGCGCATCGCCGCCGTCGTGGGCATCGCCGCCGTCGGGCGCATCGCCCTCATCGGGCGCGTCCCCGTCGCCAGGGGAGTCGGCGTCATCGTGGGAGTCGGCATCGAGCAGGGACCCGGCGGTCGATGCCGCCTGGGGAGCCGAGGCGGCAGGGGTCGCACTCGCCTGCGCCACCGCTCCACCTGCGGCCAGCAACACGCTCACCCCGAGCAGCGCCACGACCGAGCGGGACAATCTGGGCATTCGCACCACGTTCACCTCCTGCACCTCCAGCATCACTGTCCGGCGCCATGTAAGCGGCGATCCGTGCACAACGCGAGGCGAGTCACCCCGTCGGGTGGCCCACGATCGAGGCGAACGATCGCGCTGTGTCGCAACACCGTTCACGCAGCGTTGCCGGCTCGGCCGGTCCGTCCCCGCCGCGACCGAGATCCAGCGCACGCTCGATGACCTGCCGGTTGCCGGCATCGGGCATCTCCGGACGACCGGAACGACGTCGGTCGGCCTCGCGGGCGATGTCACCCGCCGTGGTCAGTTGGCAGTTCGCAACCGGACCACGTCCGGGCCGGCCTGCTGACCGCTCAGCGGCTCCGCGCCAGCAGCGCGTCGGCCGTCCAGGTGTTCAGCACCCGCTCGGTGGGCACCCCGCACGCGGCGGCGCGCTCACAGCCGTTGCGGAGCCAGTCGAGCTGGCCCGGCGCGTGGGCGTCGGTGTCGATCGTGAACGAGCATCCCGCCTCGACGGCCAGGCGGAGCAGCCGCTTGGGCGGGTCCAGCCGCTCGGGGCGCGAGTTCACCTCCACCGCTACGCCGTTCTCGGCGCACGCCGCGAACACCGCGGCCGGGTCGAACTCCGACTCCGGACGCTTGCGGTTGCCGGTGACCATCCGCCCGGTGCAGTGGCCCAGCACGTCGACGAGCGGGTTGGCGATGGCCTTGAGCATGCGCCGCGTCATGTCGGCGCGCGGCATGCGCAGCTTGGAGTGCACCGAGGCGACGACGACGTCGAGCTGGGCGAGCAGGTCCGGGTCCTGGTCGAGCGTGCCGTTCTCGTTGATGTCGACCTCGATGCCGGTGAGCACGCGGAAGGTCCCGTCGAGCTCGGCGTTGAGCGCGGCCACCTGCTCCAGCTGCGCCCGCAGCCGGTCGGCCGACAGCCCGTTGGCCACCGTCAGCCGGGGTGAGTGGTCGGTGATCACGAGGTAGTCGTGGCCCAGCGAGCGGGCCGTCTCGGCCATCTCCGCCATCGGCGAGCCGCCGTCGGAGGCCTCGGTGTGGCTGTGGCAGTCGCCGCGGATCGCCTCCCGCAGGGCTTGCGCGGCCTCGTCGAGCGGCGTGCCCTCGATGGCTTCGAGCCGGCGCAGGTACACCGGCTCCTCCCCGGTCAGCGACTCGATCACGCACCGGGCCGTGACCTCCCCGACGCCCTTGAGCCGCACCAGCTCACCCGAGAGCGCGAGCGAGGTCAGCTCGTCGGGATCGCGCTTGCTCAGCACGGCCGCGGCCCCGCGGAAGGCCCGCACGCGGTAGGTGGACTCGTGCGCCCGCTCCAGCAGGAAGGCGATGCGGCGCAGATCCGCGACGGCGTCCCGGGGTTCGCTCACGCGGCCGATCGTCGCACAGTGCCCGACGGGCCTGCCGGTGGCCGATCAGCCCAACGTCGCGGCCAGCCCGTCCAGTACCAGCCGCGCCGCGACGGGCCCGGCGTTGAGGTACCAGACGTCGTCGTCGACGGCGGTCGCCCGCCCCGCGGCGACGGCACCCATCCGCTTCCAGACGTCGGAGGTCAGCACGTCGCTCGCACCGCCCTGCACCCCGTAGAAGACGTGCCCGCCGTCGGCCTTGGCCAGCTCCTCGCGGCTGATGTCCTGCGAGGTGGCGCCGAAGGTCTGCGTCGACGGCCGGGGCAGGCCGGCGTCCTGCGCGATGCTGCCGGTGAACGACGGCACGCCGAACACCCGGATCCGGCCGGCCGTGATCCGCAGGAACGACACCGTGGTCGCGGTGCCGGTGCGGGTGCCCACCGCGGCGGCGTCGGCGTTGAACGTGTCGAGCAGCTGCTGGGCGTGCTGGGCGCTGCCCAGCGCGTGGGCGACGAGCAGCAGGTCCTGCTTCCAGTTCACCCCCGTGCCCTGCGTGAGCACGGTGGGCGCGATCCGCGCCAGCTGCGGCGCGAGGTCCTCGACTCCCGCCTTGTTGGCGAGGATCAGGTCGGGTGCGGCCTTCGCGATCGCTTCGAGGTTCGGTGCGGTGCGCAGGCCGAGGTCGGCCAGTGCCACGAGGCCTGCCGCCTGCTGCGGGAAGGCGGTCGCGAGGTAGGGCGGCACCAGCACGGCGTCGTCACCACGGGCGGCGCCGACGGGCAGCACGCCCAGCGCCAGCAGCCCGTCGAGCTGGCCGGTGCTGATCACGACGACGCGTCGGGGTGCGGCCGGGATCTGCGTGGTGCCACCGAAGTGGGTGACCTCGCGGGGGAAGACGCCATCGGCCGCCGGGCTGCCCATCCCGGCCGGTACCCCGCGCGGTGCCGCCCAGGGGCCGCCGACGGCCGGAGCGGCCGAGAGCGGCGCGACGGGGGCGCCGCAGGCAGCCGCGAGGAGTGCGACGGCCGGCAGCGCCAGTACCCGACGACGGGAGTAGGACAGGCTCACCTATCTATCTCACCACGCCACGATCAGCGGGGCAGCTTCGCCTTCACCACCTTGCCCATGTCGTTGCGGGGCAACGCGTCGGTGAACCGCACCTCGCGCGGCCGCTTGTGCGGGCTCAGCAGCGTGGCGACGTGGTCCACGAGCTCGCGCTCGGCAGGCGGCTCCCCCGTTGCCACGACGAAGGCGACGATCCGCTCCCCCAGATCGGCATCCGGGATCCCGATCACGGCCGCCTCGGCGACACCGGGATGCTCCAGCAGAGCGTTCTCGATCTCCCCCGCACCGATCTTGTAGCCGCCGGACTTGATCAGGTCGGTGGCACTGCGGCCGACGAGGGCGAGCTGGCCCGACTCCGTCCAGCGGCCGATGTCGCCGGTGGCGAACCAGCCGTCGGACGTTCGCGTCGCCGCCGTCGCGTCGGGGCGGTTGAGGTAGCCGTCGAACAGCGCCGGCCCCCGCACCTCCACCGCGCCCAGGCCCTCACCCCCGTCGCCGGGCAGCGGCACCAGCCGGACGTCGGTGTCGGGCAGCGGGTGCCCCACGGCGCCGGGCTCGGGGTCGTCGCCGGCCCGGGCCGCCGTGATGATCAGCGTCTCGGTCATGCCGTAGCGCTCGCGCACCGCGAGGCCGGTGGCCGCGCGCAGCCGGGCGTGGTCGACGGCGGTGAGCGCCGCGGAACCCGAGACGAGCAACCGCGCTCGTCCGATCGCCGTGGCCGACGCCGCGTCGGATTCGAGCTGCCCGGCGAGGCGGTGGTACTGCGTCGGCACGCCGAAGACGAGCGTGGCGCCCGAGGCGGCGAGCGCCGCCGCGTCGAGCGTGCCGAGGTGGTGCAGCGTTCCCCCGCGACGCAGCGGGCCGAGCACCCCGAGCACGAGTCCGTGCACGTGGAACAGCGGCAGCGCGTGGCCCAGCAGGTCCTCGGCGGTCCACTCCCAGGCCTGCGCGAGCCCGTCCAGGTTGGCGGCGAGGGCGGCGCGCGAGAGCAGCGCACCCTTGGGCATCCCGGTGGTGCCGGAGGTGTAGACCACGAGCGCCGGACCAGCGGCCGCCTGCTCCCGATCGGGCACCGAACCCGATGCGGCCAGGTCGACGTCGATGCGTGGCAGCGCCGCAACCGGATCCGGCAGCGCGACGCCGGGCGCGGCCAGCACCAGCTCCGGTGCGGAGTCGGCGAGCACGTGGTCGAGCTCGCGCTGCCCGAGCTTGGGGTTCATCGGGACGGCGGTGACGCCCGCGAGCAGCGCCGCGGTGACCGCCACCGCCGTGTGGACGCTCGGGGTGGCGTGCACCGCGACGCGGCCGTGTCCGGCCAGCCGGGCGGCCAGCCCGCCTGCGACGGCGGCGAGCTCGGCGTAGGTCAGCTCGGCGGCGATCGCTCCGGGCGCTCCGAAACGCAGTGCGACACGGTCGGGCGGGTCGAGCAGCGCGGGCAGCAGCGGGCTCAGGTCGGACGCCATCATCCGACCACCTTGCCCGGGTTGAGGATCCCCGCCGGATCCAGGGCCTGCTTGACGGCCCGCTGCATGGCGAGCACGCCCGCTCCGAGTTCGCGGCGCATGCCGTCCATCTTGAGCAGGCCGACGCCGTGCTCGCCGGTGACGGTGCCACCCAGCTCCAGCGCGGCGTCGACGATGTCGTCGAACGCCGCCCGCGCGCGGGCCTTCGCGTCCTCGTCACCGTGCGGGGTGAGGATCAGCGGGTGCAGGTTGCCGTCGCCGGCGTGCGCGACGGTGGCGATCATCGTGGTGTGGCGGGCCGCGATCCCCTCGATGCGTGCGAGCATCTCGGCGAGCCGCCCGCGCGGCAGGCAGACGTCCTCGGTGAGCATCGCCTCGCCGCGCTGCTCCAGCGCGGGGTAGGCCAGCCGGCGCGCGTCGAACAGCGCTTCCGCCTCGATCGGGTCGGTGGACAGCATCGCGTCCTGCGCGCCTGCGGCCACGAACTCGTCGTGGATCGCCTGCGCCTCCTGCTCGGCTGCCGGTTCCGGCAGGTCGGTCTGGGCGAGCAGCAGCGCGGCGGCGTCCTCGGGCAGCCCGGTGTGCTTCCACGCGTTGACCGCCTGCAGGCAGACGCGGTCGATCAGCTCGAACGCCGCGGGCTGCAGTCCCCGTGCCGTGACGCGGGAGACGGCGTCCCCCGCCGCCGCGAGGCTGTCGAAGAACCCGACGATCGTGCGGGGCGGGCTCGTGCGCATCGGCCGCAGCTTGACCGTGACCTCGGTGATCACGCCGAGCGTGCCCTCGGAGCCCACCATCAGCCCCGCGAGGTCGTAGCCCGCCACGCCCTTCGCGGTGCGCCGCCCGAGCCGCAGCACCTCACCTGCGGCCGTGACGACCTCGAGCGCGAGCACGTAGTCGCGGGTGACGCCGTACTTGACGCAGCACAGCCCGCCCGCGTTGGTGGCGACGTTGCCGCCGATCGTCGACCACGGTGCGCTGGCCGGGTCCGGCGGGTACCAGAGCCCCTCCTTGGCGACGGCCGCGCGCAGGTCGTCGTTGACGACGCCGGGCTGCACGACCGCGAGCCGCTCGGCCGGGTTGATCTCGACGATGTCGTTCATGCGCTCGGTGGTGAGCACGACGCAGCCGTCGACGGCGTTGGCGCCGCCCGAGAGCCCGGTGCCCGCACCGCGCGGCACGATCGGGACGCCGTGGCGCGCGCACGCCGCGACCACCGCAGCGACCTGGGCCGTCGAGCCCGGCCGGGCGACCGCGATCGCACCGCCGTAGTCGGCCCACTCGGCCTCGTCGTGCAGGTACGGCCGCACGGTGTCGGCGTCGGTCAGCAGGTGCTGGCGCGGCAACGCAGCCGCCCGCTCGTCGAGCACGGTCATGGAGGCGACGTTAGGCGCTGGACAGTGCCCGGCCCAGCAGTGCACCGGAACGCCAGGCTGTCTCGATGCGTGAGCTGCCCCACCCGTCGCCGGCGAGCGCGATGCCGTCGGCTCCGATGTGGAACGGCCGGTCGCGATCGCCTGCTGGCGATGCCTGCGGCCAGAGCAGCGCATGCGACCACTGCGGCTCGGCAGGGATGCCCAGCAGCGCGCGGACGGCGGCGAGCACCGCGGGAACTCCCACGCCGACCTGCTCGGCCGTGGTGTGCGCGACCAGCACCGGGGCGCCGTCGCCGCGGCGGTTGCCGTCGTCGGCGACGTGCGCGAGCACCGGGTGGCCGTTGACGAACGCGGCGGGCAGCGGCTCCCACGCCCGTTCGGCGAACCCGGCCGCGACGACCAGCGCCGGTCGCCACGCACGCTCGGCGAGGTCGGTGGCGGCCGGGGCGACCGGATCGAGCAATGTCAGCGCCTGCGGGTCGGGCATGGCGAGCACGACGGTGTCGGCGCGCTCGCCGTCGACCATCGGGCCCGGGCCGACGTGGCGCACCGCGCGACCCAGCTCGACGTCGAGGCCGGTGGCCAGCTCGGCCACCAGGCTGCCGAGCCCGCCGGGGGCGGCCCAGCGCATCGGGCCGGGCGCGGTGCTGCGACGGCCTGCGTCGAACACCGCGAGCTCGTCGGTCCACTCGTGGACCAGCCTCGCGGCCTGCCAGCGGGCCACGACCTGGGCGAACCCGGGATCGCGGACGGTGAAGTACGCCGCGCCGACGTCCACCGGACGGCCGTGCAGCAGCGGGCTCGCCATCCGGCCGCCGATGACGTCGGAGCGCTCCAGCACCCGCACCGGGATGCCGGCGGCGGCGAGCTCGGTGGCACAGGCGATGCCGGACAGGCCGGCACCCACGACGATCACGGTCATGCGCGGAGGTTAGAGCGCCGACCGGCCCTCTCCCATCGCAGCATGGTGGCCATCCTGCGACTGGACGCTTGGAAAGCCACCATGCTGCGATCCCGGACCGAGCCGCAGGGCGTCAGCCGATGGCGTAGCGCAGCCCGACCAGCCCGGAGGCGTAGCGCTTGGTGTCGGTGAGCCGGAGCGTGCGATCCCGGTCGAACCCCAACCGCCTGCCGGGACCGACCAGCGTCGGCACCACCGTCAGGCGCAGCTCGTCGACCAGGCCCGCCGCGAACAGGTACTGCGCCAGCGAGATGCTCCCCCACACGACGATGTCGCTGCCCGGCGCCTGCTTCAGGGCCCGGACGTGGGTGGCGGCGTCGCCCGCCACCAGCTGCGCCGGCGCGAACCGGCCCCACGGCGCCGCGTCCAGCGATGCCGAGAAGACCGTCCGGGCCGTCGTGTTGATCACCTCGCCCATCGGCTCGCCGGCCGCGGTGGGCCAGAAGTCGGCGAAGATCCCGTAGGTCACGCTGCCGAGCAGGATCGTGTCGACGCCGGCCATCATCGCGAGGCTGTCGCGGTCGGACTCGCTGTAGTCGGCAACCACCTCGAAGAAGTCGAGCCCGTCCTTCTCGTCGGCGACGCAGCCGTCGACGCTGATCAGCTCCTGCACGATGAGTTTGCGCATGCCGTTACGACCTGCGGCGGGCGCTCAACTCATCGCAGCGCGGCCACCCGATCCCGGCGGGCCTGCCACCAGGCGGCGCGGTCGGCCGCCGCGGCGACCGCGGCCCGGTGCGTGGGCTCCGGCGCCCGGCGGGGTACCGCGAGCCAGCCGTCGACGGGCACCAGCGGCGCGTCGACGACGTCCGCGGTGAGCAGCGCGCCGGTGCCCAGCCCGCAGGCGAAGTCCAGCTGCGGCAGCGCGGCGGCCAGCGCCAGCTCGGCGGCCAGCCCGACGCTCGTCTGCAGCGCGGAGGACACCACGCACGGCAGCCCGCACGCCTCGGCGACCGCGAGCGCGCGGCGCACCCCACCCAGCGGTGCGCACTTGAGGATCGCGATGTCGGCGGCCCCCGCGACGGCGACCCGCAGCGGGTCCTCGGCGCGGCGGATCGACTCGTCGGCAGCGATCGGGACGTCGACGCGGCGGCGCACGGCGGCGAGCTCCTCGATGCTCGGGCACGGCTGCTCGACGTACTGCAGGCCGCCTGCGGCCCGGTCGAGTGCCTGGATCGCCGTCACGGCCTCGTCGATGCCCCAGCGCGCGTTGGCGTCGACCCGCACGAAACCGGCCGGGCCGAGCGCGTCGCGCACGGCGGCGACACGTTCCCGGTCGGCGGGCAGCGAGCCGGGTGCGTCGGCGACCTTGACCTTGGCCGTGGTGCAGCCCGACGCGCGCACGAGCCGCTGCGCATGCTCCGGGTCGACGGCCGGGACGATGCAGTTCACCGGCACGCGGTCGCGCACCGGCTCCGGCCAGCCCTGCTCCGCGGCCTCGACCGCGGCGGCGAGCCACGGGACCGACTCGGTGTCGTCGTACTCGGTGAACGGGCAGAACTCACCCCAGCCGGCGGCGCCCTCGATCAGCATCCCCTCGCGGGTGGTGATGCCGCGGAAGCGCGTGGTCATCGGGATGGAGTAGACGCTGACCTGCACCCGGGCGACGGTAGCCGCGGCGGGTCGACCGAGCACGAGCTACCCCACGAGCTCGTGATCGGCCGGGTCCACCGCGCGGGTGCGGCGGCGGAAGTCGAACGTGTAGCCGGGCCACAGGGTGTGGTTGCGCCCGTTCTCGTCGAGGTACCAGCTCGCGCAGCCGCCCTGGCTCCACACCGAACCGTCGAGCCGGCCCTGCAGCTCGGCGTTGAACCGCGCCTGCCGTTCCGGGCGCGTGTCGATGGCTCGCGCCCCGCTGACATCGAGCACACGCAGCGCGTCGAGCACGTAGTTCACCTGCGACTCGATCATGAAGATCATCGAGCTGTGCCCGAGCCCCGTGTTCGGGCCGGCGAGCAGGAACAGGTTCGGGAAGCCCGCCACCGTGGTGCCGAGGAACGCCTCGGGTCCGGCGCGCCACACGTCGTTGAGCTTGACACCGTCGCGGCCGGTGATCGTCAGCCGGCCCAGGCTGTCGGCGATCCGGAACCCGGTGCCGAAGATGATCGTGTCGACCGGGTGCTCCACGCCGTCGGCGGTGACGACGCCGGTCGCGGTGATCCGCGCGATCCGGTCGGTCACCACCTCGACGTTGGGACTCTTGAGCGCCGCGTAGTAGTCGTTGGACATCAGGATCCGCTTGCAGCCGATCGTGAAATCGGGGGTCACCTTCGCCTTGAGGTCGGGCCTACCGGCGAACGTTCGGTCGAGGTAAAGCCGCGCGAACCGCTCGACGACCCGCATCCGGCGCGGGTGCAGGAAGCCGCTGACCAGCAGCTCGTTGCGGGCGTAGATCACCGAGCGGGCCACCCGCTGCGCCATGGGCAGCAGCCGGTAGAGGGCGCGCAGCGGGGCCGGGATGGGCCGGTCGGGCTTGGGCAGCACCCACGGCGGCGTGCGCTGGAAGAGCGTGAGCGACGCGGCCCCCGGCTGGATCTGCGGCACGAACTGGATGGCGCTCGCCCCGGTGCCGATCACCGCGACGCGCTTGCCGCGCAGGTCGTGGCCGTGGTCCCACTGCGCCGAGTGGAACGCCGTGCCCGTGAACGCGTCGAGCCCCTCGATCTCCGGCACCGACGGTTCGTGCAGAGCACCGGTGCCCCACACCACGGCGCGGGCGTTGACGATCGTGCCGTCGGCGAGCTGCACGACCCATCTCGTACCGTCCCACTCGGCGCCGGTCACCGTGGCGCCGAAGCGGATGCGCGAGCGCAGGTCGAAGCGGTCGGCGAGCTGCTCCAGGTACGCGCGGATCTCCGGCTGGCGCGCGAACAACCGCGTCCAGTTCGGGTTCGGCGCGAACGAGAACGAGTACAGGTGCGACGGCACGTCGCAGGCGCAGCCCGGGTAGGTGTTGTCGCGCCACGTACCGCCCAGCGTCGCGCCCTTCTCCAGCACCACGAAGTCCGGCCGGTGTTCCTGGACCAGCCGCGCTGCGGCTCCCAGCCCGGCGAACCCGCTGCCGACGATGGCAACGTCCACCGTCATGGTCGTGGGGATCTCGGTCATCGCAGTGCCTCCCGGTCAATGTTACCTGCGGTAACTTACCACGGGTAACTTACCTGCGGTAGTGTCTCGTTCGTGGACACCAGGACCCCGCGCCGACGCTTCAGCCGCGCTGAGCGCGAGCAGCAGATCCTCGACGCGGCCGTCGCCGTCTTCACCGACCGCGGTTTCCAGAACGCCTCGATGGACGCCGTGGCCGAACGCGTGGGCGTCACGAAGCCGGTGCTCTACACGCACTTCGGCTCCAAGGACGGCCTGCTGCTCGCCTGCATCGCCCGCGCGCGGGCCGAGCTGCTCGAGACCACGATGACCGCGGTGGCCGCGGCCGCCGACCCCGAGGACGTCCTGCGCCGCGGCATGAAGGCCTTCTTCGACTACCTCGACGCCCAGGGCCCGTCCTGGATGCTGCTGTACTCGGAGGCCACGATCGCGGGCGAGGCGCTGGAGAGCATCCGTGCCCAGCAGACCGACTTCATCGCCGCGCTGCTCGCCGCGCAGGCGCCCGATGCGGAGCCGCAGCGGCTCACGGCATGGGCGCAGGTGATCGTCGGGGCGAGCGAGCGGCTCGCGATCTGGCGGGGCGGAGCGGGCACCGTCAGCAGCGCGGAGGCCACCGAGTACCTCATGGACCTCGTGTGGACGGGCCTGGGCGGCAGGCAGGGCAAGGGGCAGCAGGCACAATCTCCCGGGTGAGCACGACTGCCCCCCGCCTCCTGCAGGTCCGCCGCAGCGAGCGGATCACACCGCGCATGATCCGCGTGACACTCGCGGGCGACGAACTCGCCGGCTTCACCGGCGACGGCCCGGACCGCCGGATCAAGATGTTCTTCCCGGTCCCCGGCCAGGAGCGCCCCGCGATCCCCCGCGCGGCGTCCGGCGGACCGGTCTGGCCTGCTGGCGAGGCGCGACCCGCGATCCGCACCTACACGGTGCGGCGGTTCGACGCCGGCGCGGGCGAGCTCGACGTCGACTTCGTGCTGCACGAGGGTCACGGCCCGGCCGCGGCGTGGGCCCGCGAGGCGCAGCCGGGCAACTGGGTGGCGGTGTCGGAGCCGGGCGGGCGGTACGTGCCCGATCCCGGGACCGAGCTGCACGTGGTGATCGGCGACGAGACGGCGCTGCCCGCCGTCGCCACCGTGCTGGAGGCGCTGCCGGGCGACGTGCCGGCCATCGCGTTCCTCGAGGTCGCCGACGCCGGCGAGGAGCAGGACCTGCCCGGCACCGCCGACGTGCGCTGGGTGCACCGCGGCGATCAGGAGGCGGGCGTGCCCCTCGCTGCCGCGGTGCGCGACGCGCAGCTCCCGCCCGGCCGCACCCAGGCCTGGCTCTCCGGCGAGTCCGCGTGCGTCAAGGACCTGCGCAAGCACCTGCTCGACGAGCGCGGGCTGGACCGGCGGGCCGTCTACGCCACGGGGTACTGGCGGGCGCGCTGACCCTCCCCGGACGTCGGCCCTCCCTGGACGTCAGCCCTCCCCGGAGGTCGAGCGGCCCTACAGCCCGAGGCCCTTCGCGATGATCTCGTTCATGATCTCCGTGGTGCCGCCGCCGATGCTCAGCAGCCGTGCGTCGCGGTAGTGGCGCTCCACCTCGTGCTCGCGCATGTAGCCCAGGCCGCCCAGCAGCTGGACGCAGTCGTAGACCACCGCGTCGCAGGCGGCGACGGCGGTGTTCTTCGCCATGGCCGTCTCGGTCAGCATCCCGCCCTCGGCGAGCCAGCGGGACGTGACGGCGCGCGTGTAGGTGCGCGCGACGTCGATCTGGCGCGCCATCTCCACCATCTTGTGCCGCACGACCTGCCGTGACGAGAGCGGCCGCCCGAACGTCTCGCGCTCGCGGATCCACGTCATCGTCAGGTCGAAGCAGCGCTGCGCGGTGGCGTAGGCCTGCACGGCCAGCCCGATCCGCTCGCTCTGGAAGTGCTGCGCGATCTGGAGGAACCCCGTGCCCTCCACACCGACCAGGTTGCCCACCGGCACCCGGGCACCCGCGTAGGCCAGCTCGGCGGTGTCCGAGCAGCGCCAGCCCATCTTGTCGAGCTTGCGCGACACCGTGAAACCGGGCGTCCCGCGCTCCACGACGAGCAGGGACACGCCCGGGTGGCCGGGGCCGCCGGTGCGCACCGCGGTGGTCACGAAGTCGGCCCGCGCGCCGGAGGTGATGTAGAGCTTCGCCCCGTCGACGACGTACTCCTCGCCGTCACGCACCGCCCGCGTGCGCAGCCCCGCGACGTCGGACCCGCCGTCGGGCTCGGTGATGCCGAGCGCGCCGATCATCTCGCCGGCCAGCGTCGGGCGGACGAACCGGTCGATCAGCTCCGGGTCGCCGGCGGCGACGATGTGCGGCAGCGCGATGCCGTGCGTCATCAGCGCGGCGATGAGCCCTCCCGAGCCGCCCGAGAGCATGATCTGCTCGGTGACGATGGCGGCGTCGATCGCGTCGCCCCCGCCGCCGCCCACCTCCTCGGGGAACGCCACGCCGAGCAGCCCGACGTCGGCCGCCTTCTTGTGCAGCTCCCGCGGCACCTCGCCGTCGCGCTCCCAGTCGGCCAGGTGCGGCACGATCTCGCGCTCGGCGAAGTCGGCGACCAGCGCGCGCAGCGCGAGCCGCTCTTCGGTGCGCCACGGGTCGTCGGTCATGCGGGCTCCTCGATGACGGCGTGGCCGTCCTTGGCGGTGACGCGGACCGTGCGCCCGACGATCTCGCGGCCCGCGCCGCCGGGACCGTCGGGGAACAGCGACAACCGGTGCGCGCTCGCGGTGTCGCCGGGTGCGGTGGCGACGGCGAAGCGGGCGCCGTCGGCGGTGCGCCCGATCAGGAACCCCTGCGCCGGGGCGCCGTCGCGGCCGTACTCGACCGTGGCCGTCTCGACGGTGACGTCCGCCCCGTCGGGCACGGCCGCCATCGGGGGCGCGGCACCCGCGGTGTCGCGCGGCACCGGATCACCGGTGTAGCCGTCGGGGTGCGGATCGCGCGCGAGCACCGTGGCGTGCTCGTAGGTCAGGTAGCCGCCGTTGCCGTGCACCAGCGCCAGCCGGGCGCCGGCCCGCAGCCGCTGCGCGACCGCGACGTAGGAGTGCAGCGTGTAGCTCGACAGCGGGCCGCCGAACGCGTTGTGCCCGCCCGTGACGCCGGCCAGCGCCGTCAGCGGGAGGCCCAGGTGCGCGGCGATCAACTTCGGCACGACGGGGAAGCAGCTGTAGACCTCGACGACGTCGAGCTCGGCGGGGTCGATCCCGGCGAGCGCGCGGTCCAGCACCGACGCGAGCGCGGCCGAGGATGCGAAGCCGGGCCGCGCGACGACGTCACCGGCGTCGTCGGCGCCGGCGCCACCCCGGATGTGCACGATCCGCTCGGGCGCGATCCCGGCCTCCCGGGCTGCCGCGAGTGACGTGACGATCACCGCGGCGGCCTGGTCGACGTGCGGCATCGCGTTGACGGCCAGCGGGTACGGCTCGCAGATCATCCGGTTGCCCGGCCCGACCGCGGCGATGTCCGCGGCCGTGCGCACCTGCGGGTTCCACGCCGCATCGTTGCCCGCGGCGACCGCGGTGAACGCCGCGTAGAGCTCGGCGGCCGACGCCGCGGCCTGCTCCGGAGTCTCGCCCCGGGCGTGGCGCAGCGCGTTCTCGAACAACGGGTAGACCCGCGTGGGCGGCAGCAACCCGGACGCGTGCATCGCCGGGGCGCCCATGGTGCCCCGGTACGGGGGCGGGCCGCCCGGATCGGTGCTCCAGCCCGCGTCGACGGGATCGACGCCCGCCTTGCGCAGCGCACCGACCGAAGCCAACGCCTCGGCACTCGCGATGAGCGCGACGCGGGACTCTCCCGCGGCGATCGCCGCGGCCGCGTCCTCGACCAGCCGCGACGGCCACTGGCCGCCCACCGGCGAGTCCACGAGCCTGGTCGGGCGGGCACCGATGCGCGCGGCCACGCGCGCCGCCGGCTCGTCGTAGGCCCAGCTCGCGACGTAGACGGTGGCCACCGAGTCGGCCTGCGCGAGCAGCCCCGGCACGCCCGCGTCGGCCGCGGCGGACCGCACGGCGTCGAGCATCAGCTCCAGCGGTTCGCGGGCGCCGGCAACGGTCCGTTCCCGGTTGCCGCGCACCTGTCCCACGCCGACCAGCACCGGACGGACCTCGTCGCGCATGCGGCGGACGCTAATACAGACAGCACGTGTCTGTAAATGCCACAATGCCCGCATGCAGCAGAGCCGGCCACGCGGCCGCCCCCGGGATCCCGCCGTGGAGTCGCGCGTGCACGACGCCGTGCTGGAGGTCTACTGGGAGACCGGCTGGGCCGGGTTCACGCTCGAGGCGGTGGCCCGCCGCGCCGGCGTCGGCCGCGAGGCGCTGTATCGCCGCTGGAACTCCAAGGGCGAGCTGCTCGCGGCCGCGCTGCAGGCCCGCGGCCCGCTGCCCGAGCCGATCGACACCGGCTCGGTGCACGGCGACCTCGTGGAGCTCGCGCGCCAGCTCCTCGACGGCTACGCCGGCCCGGCCGGTCTCGTGACGCTGCGGGCGACGCTGGAGGCACGGGTGCATCCCGACCTGCTCGCCCGCCTCGCCGACGCCCTCAACGCCAGCAGGCTGCTCATGGCCCGCGACATCGTGACCCGGGCGGTGTCACGGGGCGAGCTGCCCGCGACGACACCCGTGACGATGCTGCTCGAGCTGGTGTCGGGCGCCGTGCTCAGCCACGTCCTGTTCGCCCCCGTCGGGGCCCGCCCCGAGCCCGACCCCGGCTACGCCGAGCGGCTGGTGTCGCTCGTGCTCTCCGCGCTCGCCGCGGGCTGAACCTCCGCGGCCGGCGCGGGACGGGGCCGGGCCGCCACCGGATCGGCGGCGCCGACGTGCTCGTCGAGCCAGCCCAGCAGCGGTGCCAGCGCGTGCCACGCGGCACGGACGCGCCGCAACGGCTCGCCCGACTCCAGCCAGGGCCCGAGCTCCCACGAGCGCGTGAGCTGCAGCCCGCGGTGGCGCAGCAGGGCTATCCGCGGATGCCCGGACGACCACCCGCGCGGTGCGCTCGCCAGCGCCCGTCCACGGTGGACCTCGAAGCCCGGGGTCGCGGTGAGCACCGCCTCCAGATCCGCGCCCGGCGGGCCGTCGACCGCCGCCCGGAACCGTTGCAGCTGGGCCCGGTCGAACCCCCAGATGCCCCCCGACGCCGACAGCGCGGTGGCCGACAGCACCACCCCGAGCAGGCTGCCGCCCCCGGTGGTGGCCACGCCGCCGGTGTCGGTGCGAAACGGCGGCACCTCCGGTCGGAACCGCCTGTTGACCTGGGGCCGCAGCACCCGCAGCTGGCCGAAGTCGACGGCTAGCGCCACCGCCAGCTCGCGCATCGGAGCCAGCACCAGCTCCTCGTGGCGCTCGCGGTTGGCCCGCCAGAACTCGAGGGTGTTGTCGGCGGCGATCTCGGCGAGCAGTGTCGGTGCTTCGATCGGCCATCCGTTGTGGTCGGTCATGGCGTCCTCCGTCGGTCGTCCGCATCGGCGGCAGGTGCCGCATCGGTGTCAGGTGCCGAGTGGGACGACGGGGACGGGCCGGGTGGTTCCCGCGCGGGCGACATCGTTCGCAGGTGCACACCCACAGGCGACTCACAGAATTCGCCCATCGGGGACACAGTCGCGCGCGCGAGGATCGCTAGCATGACGGCGATGAGCGATCGGGCACTGCGACGGCCCGACGGGGGCGCGATCCGGGTACTCGTCGTCGACGACGAGCTGACGCTGTCCGACCTCCTGTCGATGACGCTGCGCTACGAGGGCTGGGACGTCCGCACGGCGGGCGACGGCGCCTCCGCCGTGCGCGTCGCACGCGAGTTCCGGCCCGACGCCGTGGTGCTCGACATCATGCTGCCCGACCTGGACGGGCTCGAGGTGCTGCGCCGGATGCGGTCGGACGCCGCCGAGGTGCCGGTCCTGTTCCTCACCGCCAAGGACTCCGTCGAGGACCGCGTCGCCGGGCTCACCGCAGGCGGCGACGACTACGTCACCAAGCCGTTCAGCCTCGAAGAGCTCGTCGCGCGGCTGCGCGGGCTGCTGCGCCGCTCCGGCATGACGGCGGCGCGGCAGGGCTCCGAGCTCGTGGTCGGCGACCTGGTGCTCGACGAGGACAGCCACGAGGTCCGCCGCGGCGACGATCTCGTGGAGCTGACGGCCACCGAGTTCGAGCTGCTGCGCTTCCTCATGCGCAACCCCAAGCGGGTGCTGTCGAAGGCGCAGATCCTCGACCGCGTGTGGAACTACGACTTCGGTGGCCAGTCCAACGTGGTGGAGCTGTACGTTTCCTACCTGCGCAAGAAGATCGACGCGGGGCGGCAACCGATGATCCACACTGTTCGCGGGGCGGGATACGTCCTCAAGCCGGGTGCTTGATGGCCTCTCGGTCGCTGCGTACCCGGCTGGTCGCCACCGTCCTGCTGCTGCTGGCGGTGGCCACCATCGTCATCGGCGGCGCCACCACGGTGATCATGCGGCAGTTCCTGATCTCGAGCATCGACACCGGCGATCTGAAGTACGCGGTCGCCCGCGTGTTCAACCCGGGGCCGCAACGGCCCGGTCCCCCGACGCGCCTGGATCCGGCCAACGTCAACCTGGACGCCGTGCAGCTCAAGGACGGGCTGGCCGCGCGGATCCGGGACGGCCAGGTCGTGCAGGTCAACGCCACGGGCCGCGACTTCCTCCCCGTGGACATCCCGCAGGTGGAGTTCCCCGCGCTGGCCGCGGTGCCGCCCGGCCCGCGCGCCACCAGCGTCAACCTGGGCCCGGCAGGCCAGTACCGCATGCAGGCCTTCGCCTCCGCCGTCAACCACGACGTGATCGTGATCGGGGTACCCGAGACGTCGGTGCGCACGTGGCTCTCGCAGCTGATCACCGTCGAGATCATCGTGGCTGCCGTGGCGCTGCTCGGCGCCGGCCTGGCGGGCACGGTCATGGTGCGGCGCGCCCTGCAACCGCTGGAACGGGTGGCGGCCACCGCCGCGCGCGTCAGCAGGCTCCCGCTGGACCGGGGTGAGGTGCTGCTCGTCGAGCGGGTGCCGGGAGCCGACCCCAACACCGAGGTCGGGCAGGTCGGAGCGGCGCTCAACCACATGCTCGACCACGTCGGCAACGCCCTGGAGGCCCGCCAGGAGAGCGAGATGCAGCTGCGCCAGTTCGTGGCCGACGCGAGCCACGAGCTGCGCACCCCGCTCGCGGCCATCCGCGGCTACGCCGAGCTGACACGCCGCACCGAGCTGCCCGAGGAGACCACCTACTCGCTGCAGCGGATCTCGTCGCAGGCCGAGCGCATGACCACGCTCGTCGAGGACATGCTGCTGCTCGCCCGGCTCGACGCCGGCCGCCCGCTCGAGCGCCGCGAGGTGGATCTCACCCGGCTGGTGCTCGACGGCGTCAGCGACGCGCACGCCGCTGGCCCCGACCACCACTGGCGCCTCGACCTGCCCGACGAGCCCGTCACGGTGCCCGGCGACGCGTCCCGCCTGGCCCAGGTGCTGGCCAACCTGCTCGCCAACGCCCGCACGCACACCCCGCCGGGCAGCGCCGTCACCGCCTCGCTCGCACGGGACCCGGACTCGGTGCGCCTCACCGTCACCGACGACGGCCCCGGCATCGCGCCGGAACTGCTGCCCCACATCTTCGAGCGGTTCGCGCGCGGGTCCACCTCGCGCTCGCGCACCAACGGCAGCACCGGGCTCGGGCTCGCCATCGTCCATGCGGTCGTGCACGCCCACGGCGGCGCCGTCGGCGTGGCCAGCAGTCCGGGCCGCACCACGTTCACCGTGCACCTGCCGACGGCACCGCTGCCCGTCCTGCCCGTCGGCGAGACGAACGGGGCCCCGCCGCTGGCTCCGCGCCGGGCCCACGCGCACCAGGGCAGCGACCGCTAGCTCGCCCCGCCCCCCGGACTGCAGCATGGTGGCCATCCAAGCGTCAGATCGCAGGATGGCCACCATGCTGCGATCCCGAACGGCCGCGCGGGGCGGGGTGGAGGCGCGGGGGCGCGTCCCGGTCACAGCAGGCCCACAGGCCCGGCAACGCCCGGGCACAGCCGGTCTCACCACGATCGGTCCCGTGACCTCCACGCTCGCGCCCGACACCCTCGAAGCGCCGTTGCCCGACCCCGCACCACCCACCCGGCCGATCTGGCAACGGGCCGGACTCCCGGTACTGCTCGTCGGCACCGGGATCCTCTACATCTGGGGCCTCGGCTCGTCGGGCTGGGCGAACGCGTTCTACTCGGCGGCGGCGCAGGCCGGGTCGCAGAGCTGGACGGCGTGGTTCTTCGGGTCGTCCGACGCCGCGAACTCGATCACCGTGGACAAGACCCCCGGCGCGCTGTGGATCAGCGGGCTGTCGGTCCGGATCTTCGGGCTGTCGAGCTGGAGCATCCTCGTGCCGCAGGCGCTGATGGGCGTGGCGGCGGTCGCGCTGCTCTACGCCTCCGTCCGGCGCGTCGCAGGGCCGGGCGCCGGCCTGCTGGCCGGTGCCACGCTCGCACTGACGCCCGCAGCGGTGCTCATGTTCCGCTTCAACAACCCCGACGCGCTGCTCACGCTGCTGCTCGTCGGGGCCGCCTACGCGACGCTGCGTGCAGTGGAGAAGGGCGGTACCCGCTGGCTCGTGCTCGCGGCGTGGCTCGTGGGCTGCGGGTTCATGACCAAGATGCTGCAGGCGTTCCTCGTGCTGCCCGCGCTGGCCGTGGTGTGGCTGCTCGCCGCACCGACGCCGCTGGGCAAGCGGTTGCGCGACCTCGCGCTGGCCACCGTCTCGCTGGTGGTGAGCGCCGGTTGGTGGGTGCTCGTCGTGTCCCTGGTGCCCGCCGGCAGCAGGCCCTTCATCGGCGGTTCGCAGACCGACAGCGTGCTGGAGCTCGTGTTCGGCTACAACGGCTTCGGCCGGCTGACCGGTGACGAGGTGGGCAGCGTCGGCGGCGGCGCGGGCGGCGCCACCGGCGGCTGGGGGATCACGGGCCTGACCCGGCTGTTCGACGCCGAGCTCGGCGGGCAGGCGTCCTGGCTGATCCCGGCCGCGGTGATCCTGCTCGCGGCGCTGCTGTGGCGGGCCCGGCGGGCGCCGCGCACCGATCCGTTGCGGGCCGCGGCCCTCGTCTGGGGCGGCTGGCTGCTGGTGACGGGCGCGGTGTTCAGCCTGATGGCGGGCATCTTCCACCCGTACTACCTCGTGGCGCTCGCCCCGCCGATCGCGGCGCTCGTCGGCATCGGTGGCGCGCTGCTGTGGCGCGACCGGTCACACCCCGCGGCCCGCGTCACGCTCGCCGTCGTCGTCGCGGTGACGGCAGGCTGGGCGTTCGTCCTGCTGCGGCGCACGCCGAACTGGCAGCCGTGGCTGGCCTGGACGGTGCTCGCGCTCGGCGCCGTCGCGGCACTGGCCCTGCTGGTGGCCAACCACGCACCGCGGGTGCTCGCCGCCGGGATCGCCACGGTCGCCGTGGTGGCCGGGCTCGCCGGACCGGGCGCCTACGCGCTCGCGACCGCCGCGACGCCGCACAGCGGAGCGATCCCGTCGGCGGGTCCCGTCGGAGCCGGCTCCGGTGGGATGTTCGGCGCGCGTGGCGGGCAGCCGGGCGCGGGTCAGCAGCGGGGCGGGTTCGGCACCGGCACCGGCGCGACGCCCGGCACCGGGCGGCGGGGCGGGTTCCCCGGCGGCACCGGCCCGAACGCAGCTCCCGGCCAGGGCGGTGGCTTCGGCCGCAGTGGTGGTGGCGGACTCGGCGGGCTGCTCGACAGCCCGACCCCCGGTCCGGACGTCGTGGCGAAGCTGACCACCGGCAGCGCCGGGTTCACCTGGGCCGCCGCGGCGGTCGGGTCCAACACCGCGGCCGGCTACCAGCTCGCCAGCGGCCTGCCGGTGATGGCGGTGGGTGGGTTCAACGGCACGGACCCCTCCCCCACGGTCGCGGACTTCCAGGAGCTCGTCGCCGAGGGTCGGGTGCACTGGTTCGTCGGCGGGGGCGGTCCGGGTGGCACCGAGAGCGGCGGCAGCGACGACGCGCTGCAGATCGAGGAATGGGTGGCCGGCAACTTCACCCCGCAGGTCGTCGGCACCACCACGCTCTATGACCTCACCGCACCGCCCGCGAGCTGATTACAATTCGGACAATCATCAATTTCTTCTGGAAACGGACTCTCCATTGGTGCGGGTGACCTGCCTCACGCACAATCCCGAAGCATGGTCGCTGATGCCTCCGGCGCTGTCCGCAGCCTGATCCCCGCACGGATCGACAGGCTCCCCTGGTCGCCGTTCCACACCCGCATGGTGATCGCCCTGGGCGTCGCCTGGATCCTCGACGGACTCGAGATCACGGTGGCCAGCGCCATCACCGACACGCTGACGAAACCCGAGACGCTCGGCCTGTCGTCAGCGGCCGCCGGGCTGATCGCCACCGTCTACCTCGCAGGCGAGGTGGTCGGGGCGCTCTACTTCGGACGGCTCTCGGACCGGTTGGGCCGGCGGAAGCTGTTCATGCTGACGCTGGGCGTCTACCTGATCGGCAGCGCGCTCACCGCGCTGACGCTCGGCAACAGCCCGTTCTGGCTCGTGTTCCTCTACGCCACCCGATTCATCGCCGGAATGGGCATCGGCGGCGAGTACGCGGCCATCAACTCCGCGATCGACGAGCTGATCCCGGCGCGTTATCGCGGCCGCACCGACATCGCCGTCAACGGCACATACTGGGCCGGTTCCGTGATCGGCACGCTCGGCACGTTCATCCTGCTCAACGTCATGGACCCGGGCATCGGCTGGCGCATCGGGTTCGCGATCGGCCCGGTGCTCGGCCTGATCATCATCGTCGTCCGCCGGAGCCTGCCGGAGAGCCCGCGCTGGCAGATCATGAACGGCTACGAGGAGGAGGCCGAGAAGTCGATCGCCTACATCGAGGAGGAGGTCCGGTCGAGCGGCCGCGAGCTTCCGCCCGTCGACGAGACCCGGGCGATCGAGCTCAAGCCCGCCGACACCCACGGCTACCTCTCGCTCACCAGGGTGCTGTTCCGCGACTACCCGACACGCTCGATCCTCGGTGCCACGCTGATGATCACCCAGTCGTTCCTCTACAACGCGATCTTCTTCACCTACACGCTCGTGCTCGGCAAGTTCTACGGCGTCGCCTCGGAGTCCGCGCCCCTGTTCCTCATCGCGTTCGCGGTCGGCAACCTCGTGGGCCCGCTCGCGCTCGGGCACCTCTTCGACACCATCGGCCGCAAGACGATGATCGCCACCACCTACATCACGTCCGGGGTGCTGCTCGCGGTCACCGCCGTGCTGTTCCAGGCCAACGTGCTCAACGCCGTCACCCAGACCATCGCGTGGTGCGTGATCTTCTTCTTCGCCTCGGCGGGCGCGAGCGCGGCGTACCTGACGGTCAGCGAGATCTTCCCGCTGGAGGTCCGCGCCAAGGCCATCGCGGTGTTCTTCGCCATCGCGCAGTGCTTCGGCGCGCTCGGCCCGGTGATCTACGGTGCCCTCATCGGCGACGGCAGCAACCGCAGCGCCCTGTTCGTCGGGTACCTGCTCGGTGCCGGCGTCATGGTGATCGGCGGCGTCGTCGCCATCCTCTACGGCGTGGCCGCCGAACGGCTCTCGCTCGAGGAGATCGCCGCGCCGCTCTCGGCCACCGGCGGCGGCCGCACCGGCACCACCCGGGCGGAAGGGGCCGGCTCGCCCCGCAAGATCTGACGAACGGGCCGCGCTGTGGCGCGCACCTCACTCGTCGGGGTCGTTCCCACAGCCCGCCCACATCCGTGCCACAACGCCTGGACAGCGACGCTGGACAGTGTCGGCTCCATGAGTGCCGACCCCGCTACCGCGCCCCCTCCGACGGAGCGCAGGCCAGCGGCCGTTCTCGACGTCGTCGTCCCGGTGTTCAACGAGGAGCACGACCTCGAACCGTCGGTACGGCGGCTGCACGCCCACCTGACCGGGCACTTCCCGTACCCGTTCCGGATCACGATCGCCGACAACGCCAGCACCGACCGGACCCCCGCCATCGCACTGCGGCTCGCCGACGAGCTGGAGCACGTGACCGCGCTGCGGATGCCGGAGAAGGGCCGCGGCCGGGCGCTGCGCGCGGCCTGGTCGGCGTCGGACGCCCAGGTGCTCGCCTACTGCGACGTGGACCTGTCCACCGACCTCGCAGCGCTGCTGCCGCTGGTGGCCCCGTTGATGACCGGGCACTCCGACCTCGCGATCGGCACCCGGCTCGGTCGGGGCTCGCGGGTGGTGCGCGGCGCGAAGCGCGAGATCATCTCCCGCTGCTACAACCTCCTGCTGCACGGGGCGCTGGCCACCCGGTTCTCCGACGCGCAGTGCGGCTTCAAGGCGATCCGCGCGGACGTCGCCCAGCGGCTGCTGCCGCTCGTGGAGGACAGCGGCTGGTTCTTCGACACCGAGCTGCTGGTGCTCGCGGAACGGGCCGGGCTGCGCATCCACGAGGTACCGGTGGACTGGATCGACGACCCCGACAGCCGCGTCGACATCGTCGCCACGGCGGTGGCCGACCTCAAGGGCGTCGCCCGGTTGGGCCGGGCGCTGGCCACCGGCCGGCTGCCGCTGCACGAGCTGCGCGGCCAGCTGGGTCGCGACGCGCCGGCCGCCCCCGATGCGGGCGTCGCAGGCGTTCCGCGCGGACTCTCCGGGCAGCTCGTGCGCTTCGCCGCGATCGGGCTGGTCAGCACGCTGGCCTACATCCTGCTGTACGCCCTGCTGCGTGGCGCCTTCGGCGCGTTCGGCGCCAACGTCATCGCGCTCGTCGTCACGGCCGTCGCCAACACCGCGGCCAACCGCCGCATGACGTTCGGGGTGCGCGGTCGCGGCCGCGCCGGCGTGCACCAGTTCCAGGGGCTCGTCGTCTTCGGGCTGGGCCTCGCCCTCACCACCGGCGCGCTCGCCGTCCTCGCCAGGGTGGACCCGAACGCGAGCCAGCTCATCGAGATGGCCGTGCTCGTCGCGGCGAACGCGCTGGCCACCGTGCTGCGCTTCGTCGCGTTCCGGGCCTGGATCTTCCGCGGCAACCGCTCCACCACCACGACATCCCAGGAGATCTCGGCGTGACGACCTTGCTCGCCCCCACCGACTCCCCCCAGCCGCCCGCGCCGACCGGGCCCCGCCGACGCTCGCGGCCCGAGCTGATCGCGCTCGCCGTCCTGTTGCTCGGCACGGCCGTGCTCTACCTCTGGGACCTCGGCGCGTCCGGCTGGGCCAACAGCTACTACGCCGCGGCCGTGCAGGCCATGACGCAGAGCTGGAAGGCGTTCTTCTTCGGCTCGCTCGACACCGGCAACATCGTCACCGTCGACAAGCCGCCCGCGTCGCTGTGGGTGATGGCGCTGTCCGGGCGGATCTTCGGCTTCTCGTCGGTGAGCATGCTGGCGCCGCAGGCGCTGATGGGCGTCGGCACCGTCGCCCTGATCCACGCCTCGGTGCGCCGCGTCGCCGGCCCGGCGGCCGGCATCCTCGCCGGTGCCGTCATGGCGCTGACGCCCGTCGCCGTGCTGATGTTCAAGTTCAACAACCCCGACGCGCTGCTCGTGCTGCTGATCGTGGCCGCCGCCTACGCGACGACGCGCGCGATCGAGAAGGCCGGCACGCGCTGGCTGCTGCTGGCCGGGGTGCTGATCGGGTTCGCGTTCCTGGCCAAGATGGGGCAGGCGTTCGTCGTGGTGCCTGCGCTCGCGCTGGCCTACCTGGTGGCCGCGCCGACCGGGATCTGGCGCCGCATCCGGCAGCTGCTCGGGGCGGGCGTCGCGATCGTCGTCTCGGCGGGCTGGTGGGTGGCGATCGTCGACCTGCTGCCGGCGGCCGACCGGCCCTACGTCGGCGGCTCGCAGACCGACAGCGTGCTGGAGCTGGCCTTGGGCTACAACGGGCTGGGCCGGATCTTCGGCGGGGAGCGCGGCGGGTTCGGCGGGGCGGCAGCGGGCGCGGCCGGTCGGGAGCTCCCGGCGGGGTTCACCCCGCCGGCGGGCGGGGGCGGGTTCGGCGGCTTCGGCGGGCAGGCGGGCGTGTTCCGCATGTTCGGCTCCGAGGTCGGCACTCAGGTGTCGTGGCTGCTCCCGGCAGCGCTGATCCTGCTGGTGGCGGCCTTGTGGCTGGGGCGGCGCGCGCCACGGATCGACGGGACGCGGGCGGCGCTGCTGCTGTGGGGCGCGTGGACGCTCGTCACGATGGTGGTGTTCTCGTTCGCCGCGGGGATCTTCCACCCGTACTACACGGTGGCGCTGGCGCCCGGGATCGCGGCGCTGGTCGGCATCGGCGGCATGCAGCTGTGGCACCACCGCGCCACGTGGCCGGGGCGCGCGACGCTCGCCGCCGTCGTCGCGGTGACCGGGGTGTGGGCGTTCGTGCTGCTCGACCGGACGCCGGAGTTCCTGCCGTGGCTGCGCTGGGCCGTGCTGGCGCTCGCCGCCGTGGCCGTGATCGCCGTGCTCGTGGCGCCGAAGGGCAAGCGGGTGGCGACGGTCGCCGCGGTCGTCGCGCTGGCGGGGCTCGTGGCCCCCGCGGCCTACGCCGCCGACACCACCGGCACCGCCCACACCGGTGGGATGCCGACAGCCGGACCGGGCAACGCGGGCGGCTTCCCCGGCGGGGGGCGCGCGTTCGGCCAGGGTGCGGCCGGCCGCGACCGGGCCGACCGGGGCGGGTTCGCGCGCGGTGAGGCGGCCGGGGGTGCGGCCCGGGGCGGGGCGGCTCCGGGTGGGGCGGCTCCCGGCCGGGCGACTCCGGAGGGCGCGGCGCCGGGCGGAGCGGGCTTCGGCCGAGGTGGACCCGGAGAGGAGTCGAGCAACCCGGAGCTCACGGCACTGCTCAAGGCGGCGGGCACGACGTGGTCCGCGGCCACGATCGGCGCGCAGAGCGGGGCGTCGCTCGAGCTGTCCAGCGACACCGCGGTGATGAGCATCGGCGGATTCAGCGGCAGCGACCCGGCCCCGACGCTGGAGCAGTTCCAGTCCTACGTCGCGGGGGGCCAGGTGCGCTACTTCGTGGCGGGCGGCGGCGGGTTCGGCGGCGGCGGGTCGTCCGGCATCGCGGAGTGGGTGCAGCAGCACTACACCCCGACGACGGTGGGCGGGGCGACCGTCTACGACCTGGCGAAGCCGGTGGGCTGACACCGCGCCCGGGTATCGCATTGCAGGAAAGTCCGTCATGGCCTGCGGTCGCCATGAAAGACGAGAACCGGGACGTCGGCTGCGGATGGGGGGCGTGCCCCGCTCTACGGCGCCCTCGCCGGGCCGGCAGATCAACAGGAGGGGGTGCGCGCCGAGGCGCACAGGAGGGCCCGGCGTGGGGCGCTGCGGTGCGGGTGGGGTGATCAACGCCCACTGGTTCGGTGTTGACCATGACCCAGTAGGCGTTGATCTTCGTGACGGTAGTCGAGCGCGCACTGGCTCATGATCGAACCGGAACCTTTGCCGCAACGAGGTTGCAGCAAAGTGGCTTTCCTGCAAGGGGGCGCCGCCGGGCCCCGCAGCGAAGATCGCTTCCCGTCCCGCGGACGCTGATCTGGTGCAAGACTGTCGCCGTGGTGGACGACGTGGTGGGCAAGGCCGTCGCAGCGGCGCGGACACTCGCCGAGCAGGCGCTCGGATCCACCCGCGCGGTGGTGGAGCTGGCCCGTTCCGGCGTGCTGCGCCCGATCCGGCCCGACCGGATGCTGGGGATGGGCGGGGGTCTCCTGCGCTACGGCGTGACGATCGCCGCGGGCTATGCCGCAGGCGCGGCCCGCCACCCCGATCGCACCGCGATCATCGACGAGCTCGGCTGGCTCAGCTACGCCGAGCTGCACCGCCGCACCGACCGGCTGGCCAGGGCGTTCGCCACCACCGGGATCGAGGCCGGCGTCCGCGTCGGCGTGCTGTGTCGCAACCACCGCGGCGCGATCGAGGTCCAGGTCGCCGCCGGCAAGCTCGGTGCCGACGTGGTGCTGCTCAACACCGGCCTGCCCGCGGCGCAGCTGCCGGCGGTGGCGGCGGAGCAGCAGCTGCACACGATCGTCGCCGACGCCGAGTTCGCCCCGACACTGGCGCAGCTGCCCGCCGACTGCTCCGTGATCACCGCGTGGGGCGACGCCATCGACGGCGGTCCGACGCTCGAGACGCTCATCGCCGCCGACGGGCCCACCACGCTGCCGATCCGGCCCGCGAGCGGCCGCACGATCGTGCTCACGTCCGGCACCACCGGCCCGCCCAAGGGTGCCCGCCGCCCGGCCCCCAAGAGCCTGACGCCGGTGGCCGCGGTGCTCTCGGCGATCCCGCTCAAGGCGGGCGAGCCGGTGCTCATCGCCGCCCCGCTGCTGCACACCTGGGGTCACGGGGCACTGCAGCTGGCGGTGCTGCACGGCTCGCCCGTGGTGCTCACCCGCAAGTTCGACCCCGTCGGCTTCCTCGAGCTCGTCGAGCGCGAGCGCTGCGACGCCGTGTTCGCCGTGCCGGTCATGCTGCAGCGCGTGCTGGAGCTGCCCGCCGACGAGCTGGCGCGGCACTGGACCGAGCACCGGCCGCGGATCGTCGCCACCAGCGGCTCGGCGCTGCCCGGCGCGCTGGCCACGGCGTTCATGGACCAGTTCGGCGACATCGTCTACAACCTCTACGGCTCCACCGAGGTCTCGTGGGTGAGCATCGCCGGCCCGGCCGACCTGCGCACCGCACCCGGCACCGCGGGCCGGGCGCCGGCGGGCACCCGGCTGGTGGTGCTCGGCCCCGACGACGAGCCGGTGCCCACCGGTGAGGAGGGCCGGATCTTCGTCGGCAACGACATGCCGTTCGAGGGCTACACCCGCGAAGGCGCCGACGTGCCGCGCGCGGGCAACCTGCTCGGCACCGGCGACGTCGGCAGGCTCGACGAGAACGGGCTGCTGCACCTCACCGGCCGCGCCGACGACATGATCGTCAGCGGCGGCGAGAACGTGCACCCCGGGCCCGTCGAGGAGCTGCTGGTCGCCCGCAGCGAGGTGCGGGAGGTGGCCGTCACCGGAGCCGACGACGAGAAGTACGGCCAGCGGCTCGTCGCGTTCGTGGTGCTCGAACCGGGCCACGACGTCGACGCCGACACCGTCCGCGGGTGGGTCAAGGCCGAGCTGTCCCGATTCGCGGTGCCCCGCGATGTCACGTTCCTCGACGAGCTCCCGCGCAACGCCACCGGGAAGGTCATGCATCGGGAGCTGCGTGTGGAGGGCTGATCCCGATGGAGCGACAGGACACGCAGGTCGGACGGCGAGCGGTGCTGCGCGGCGCGGGCGTCGGCGCCGTCGTCGCGCTGATCGCGGCGTGCGCCCCCGCGCCCGCCCCGGCACCCACACCCACCCCGACACCCGCTCCCAGCGGCCCGCCGGACTGGACCGCGCTGCGCGGCAGGCTCAGCGGCACGCTGGTGCTGCCGACCGATGCGGGTTACGCCACGGCGCGGCTGGCCTACAACCCGCTCTTCGACGGTCACCGGCCCGCGGCCGTCGCGCAGTGCGCCACCCCGTCGGACGTCCAGGCCTGCGTCGCGGTCGCCGCGGCGTCGAGGTTCCCGATGGCCGCGCGCGGCGGCGGCCACAGCTACGTCGGCTACTCCACACCGGACCGGGGACTCGTCGTCGACCTCGGTCGGATGAAAACCGTCGACGTCCGGTCCGACGGCACCGCGGTGATCGGCGCAGGCGCGCGGCTCATCGACGTCTACGCGGGGCTCGCCGCGGCGGGCCGCTGCCTGCCGGGCGGCTCCTGCCCGACCGTCGGCATCGCCGGGCTGACACTCGGTGGCGGGATCGGGGTGCTCACCACCAAGTACGGGCTCACGATCGACAACCTCGTCGCCGCCACCGTGATCACGGCCGACGGGCAGCAGCGCACCGCGTCGGCCACGTCGGAACCGGACCTGTTCTGGGCGCTGCGCGGCGGCGGTGGCCAACTTCGGCGTGGTCACCTCGTTCACGTTCGCGACGGTGCCGATGCCGCAGCTGACGGTGTTCCAGCTCGGCTTCGCCGGCGCGGCGGTCACCGAAGTGCTGGGTGGCTGGCAGGGCTTCACGGCCACCGCACCCGACGAGCTCTGGTCCACGATGGGCATCAGCAGCGGCAACCCGCCCACGTGCCGGGTCAACGGGTGCTTCGTGGGGACGCCCGCGCAGGCCAACCCGCTGGTCGACGCGCTCGTGGCGGCCACCGGCGCGCACCCGGCCACCCGGACCGTCGCCGCCAAGGGCTACCTCGACGCCATGCGCTACTTCGGGGGCTGCTCGCAGTACTCGGTGGCGCAGTGCCACCCGTCCTGGAACGGCTCGGGGGAGCTCGGCCGCGAGAGCTTCGTCGCGTCGTCGCGGATCATGGCGAAGCCGCTGGCGGACCCGGGGCGGGTCGCCGACCTGCTCACCGGGCCTGCGGGTGTCGACGTGCTGCTCGACAGCATCGGCGGCGCCGCCGGCCGCGTCGCCCCCACCGACACCGCGTTCCCCCACCGCGGCTCGCTGGCCTCCGCGCAGATCTACGCCGCGACCACGCCCGCCGCGGCCGGCGCCGCCACGCAGCGCGTCGCCGAGGTGCGCAGCGCGCTGGGCGAGCTGGTCGGCGCCACCGGCTACGTCAACTACATCGACGCGGCGATGCCCGACTGGGCCACCGCGTACTACGGCGGCAACCTGGAACGGCTGCGGCAGGTGGCGCGCACCTACGACCCCGACCGGGTCTTCGGCTTCGGGCAGGGCCTCGCGTAACGCGCCCCGACGTCCAGCGCTACGCCACCGAGATGTCCACCGACGGCCGCAGCTTGGCCGCAGCCGCCAGCGCCTCGTGCACGGGGCTGGCGGCGAACGCCGCGGTCAGCGCGGTGTCGGCGGGCCGCCCGCTCGCCGGCAGCGCGATCTGCTCGTAGGCCGCCTGGAAGCGCGGGCCCCAGCGGCGGGTGCCCAGCCGGGCCGTCCGGGAGCAGTTGTCCACCATGAACGCGACGTTGCGCGCGTGCATGTAGGGCAGCAGCGAGTCGACGGCCTCGATGATCGACTCGTTGACGATCTCCGACCACGGGTGCCCGCGTTCGGCCAGCTCGTCGACCTGCGCCATCATCGTCGCCACGAAGACGCCCGCGGTGAGCGGGTCGGTCGCGAGGGTGCGGCCGCCGCGGCGCGCGTGCACCTCGTCGGCGGCGGCCCACATCGCGGAGCCGCCGATCTCGGTCATCGGCCTGCTCGTGAGGCGCTGCTCGGCGAGGATCACGCTGCGGATCTCGGTGCCGTCGGCGACCTCGTCGTAGATCTCGGCGACGAGGTCACGGGCCGGGCGGTAGGTGGCGCTGTAGGACCGGTCGAACGCCTCGCGCCCGGCGGCGTCCAGCAGCTCGCGCACCGCGGGCAGCCCGTCGCGGGAGATCGTGCGCGCGATGGGCCCGGTGACGTTCTCGCAGGAGCGCTCGTAGGCGAGCACCGCGTCGTCGCCGGCGAGCCGGAAGTGGCGGAACAGGCTCTCGACGATGCCGTGCACGGCCCCGAGCAGGATTGCCCGCTCGCCGACGATGTCGGAGCGGTACTCGCTCTCCAGCGTGGTGCGGAACGTGTACGGCGAACCCAGCGCCACCGACCAGGCCAGCGCGCGGTCGACGCCGTGGCCGTCCGGGTCGGCGTGCACCGCGAAGCTGCTGTTGATGCCGGCCCCGTTGATCTCCGCGCCCTGCAGGTAGAGGCGCCGGACGGAGTCGCCCATCCCCTTCGGACAGACGGCGATCACACCGTGCCCCTCCGGGAAGGCACCGCCCGTGGCACGCAGGTGCCCGAGCAGGAAGCCGTGCGACAGCCCGATCGTCGCTCCCGGCTTCAGCACGGCGAAGATCTCCTCGTGCTGGGCCGCGAGCGCCGCGTCGGCGATGAGCAGGATCAGCAGGTCGCTCTCGGCCGCGACGGTGAGCCAGTCCCCGAGCGTGCCGTCCTGCTCGCGGAACCCCTCGCGGCGGGCGTCGGCCAGCGACGACGAGCCGGGTCGCAGGCCCACCGCCACCGTGATGTCGGTTCCCGCCAGCGAGTCACGCAGGTTGCACGCCTGCGCGCGGCCCTGCGGGCCCCAGCCGATCACGCCGATGCGGCGCACCCCCGCGAAGGCCGCCGGCAGCTGCGGGAACAGGTTCCGGCCGCCCCGCAGGATGGTCTCGGTGCCACCCGGCACGCTCATCTCCTCCACGGGGAAGACGGCGGAGGTGAAGACGTTCGCAGTCGTCGCGCTCATGACACGAGTTGTAGGCTCAGGGCCGTCGTTCCGACAAGCGCAACATCTGCACCGACCCGTTCCTTGATCTGAAAGGTCCAGGTGAGCGGCCGTGCTCGACGAGCAGCGAGCCCTGCGGCTGTACCTGCACCTGTGCGGCACGCTCAACTTCGGCCGCACCAGCCTGGACTGCCACGTCAGCCCCGCCACGCTCACGAGGACGGTCCAGCGACTGGAGGCGCGGCTCGGCCACCAGCTCCTCGACCGCGGCCCCCGCGGCGTCTCGCTGACGGTGGAGGGCCAGCGCTTCCGCACCTACGCGGAGCAGTCCCTGCAGCTGTGGCACTCCTACCGCGACGACGACCCCGACCCCGTCGCGCTGAGCGGCGAGCTCACGATCTTCGCGACGGTCACCGCCTGCCAGGCGCTGCTGCCCGATCTGCTCCTGCCGTTCCGGACCGACCACCCGCACGTCCGGCTCGACGTGCGCACCGGCGACGAGGCGGCCGCCCTCGCCCGGCTCGACGAGGGTGAGGTCGACGCGGCCGTCGCCGGCATCCCGCACCGGCTGCCCGAGACGCTGGTGAGCCGGACGGTCGCCGTCACCGACCTGGTGTTCGTCGTGGCCCACACCGGCGGCCCCGACCACCCGCTCGCCGGCCCCTTCGTCCTACCCCACCGCGGACTCGTGCGGGAGGCCGCCGACCGCTGGCTGCGCGGCCGCTCCGCCACCGGCGAGGTGGCCGCCGAACCCGACGGTCACGAGGGGCTGCTGACGCTCGTGGCGCTCGGTTTCGGCACCGGCATCGTGCCACGGCTCGTGCTCGAGTCGAGCGTCGTGCGCGACCGGCTGCGGATCGTCGCGTCCGACCCGGCACCGGAACCCCTCACCGTCGGGCTGTGCGTGCGACGCGCCGACCTGCGGCGACCGCTCGTCGCGGCACTGTGGGGCGGCGCCGGACCGCGGAGCGCGACGGCCGCGGCGGAGAGGCGTCGCGGCTGAGGCCGTTGCAGGAACGGCTACCTGCGGCGCGTCCCGAACAGCCCGCGAGTGATCTCCCGGCCCAGCGAGCTGGCGGCCGAGCGCAGGAACGACTTCACCGCGGGCGAGCCGAGCACCTCGGCGATCATGCCCGGCTGCTCCTTCTCGCGGCGCGCGGGCGGCGGCGGGGCCGGGGCGTCGGCCGGAGCAGGGGCCGGCGGGGCGGCCATCTTGGCCGTCAGCTTCTCGTAGGCCGACTCGCGGTCCACGGTCTCGCCGTACTTGCCGAACAACGGCGACGCGTGCGCCGCCGCCGTGACGGCCTCCTCGCCGATGGCCGCCATCAGCGAGCGCGGAGCCCGCATCCGGGCCCAGGCGACGGGAGTGGGGGCGCCGGTCTCCGACAGCACCGTGACGATCGCCTCACCGGTGCCCAGCGAGGTGAGCGCCTTCTCCATGTCGTAGTTCTTGGTGGTCGGGTAGGTCTTGACCGTCTTGGCCAGCGCCGTCTGGTCTTCCGGCGTGAACGCGCGCAGCGCGTGCTGCACGCGCGCGCCGAGCTGCGAGAGCACCGCGTTGGGGATGTCGGTGGGCAGCTGCGTGCAGAAGAAGACGCCGACCCCCTTGGAGCGGATCAGCTTCACGGTCTGCTCGATGCGCTCCAGGAACGCCTTGGACGCGTCGTTGAACAGCAGGTGCGCCTCGTCGAAGAAGAACACCAGCTTGGGCTTGTCGAGGTCGCCCGCCTCGGGCAGCTCCTCGTAGAGCTCCGCGAGCAGCCACATGAGGAACGTGGAGAACAGGCGCGGGTTCGCGGCCTGGTCCGACAGCTCCAGCAGCGACACGACACCCTTGCCGTCGATGACGCGCAGCAGGTCGGACGGCACGAACTCGGGCTCCCCGAAGAAGTCCTCGCCGCCCGCCGCCTCGAGGTTGACCAGCGACCGCAGGATCACCCCCGCCGTGGCGGGCGAGACGCCGCCGATGCCCTTGATGTCGGCCTTGCCCTCGTCGGAGGTGAGGTGCTGGATGACCGCCCGCAGGTCCTTGGTGTCGAGCAGCGGCAGCTGCTGCTGGTCGGCCCAGTGGAAGATCAGGCCGAGCGTGGACTCCTGTGTGTCGTTGAGCTGCAGGACCTTCGACAGCAGGATCGGCCCGAACTGCGTCAGCGTGGCCCGCACCGGGATCGCCGAGCTCTTGCCACCCAGCGAGAGGAACTCCGCCGGGTACGCGGTGGGCGTCCAGTCGTCGCCGGTGTCCGTGGCGCGCGACGCGATCTTCGGGTTGGACTCCCCCGCCCGCGCCATGCCCGACAGGTCACCCTTGACGTCGGCGAGCAGCACCGGCACGCCCGCGTCCGAGAGCTGGCCGGCAAGGCCCTGCAGCGTCTTGGTCTTGCCCGTGCCGGTGGCACCGGCGACGAGGCCGTGCCGGTTGAGCGTGGCGAACGGGATGCGGACCTTGGCCGTCGGATCCACGACACCGTCGATGACGACGGCGCCCAACTCCAGTGCCGCCCCCTCGGTGGCGTACCCGGCCGCGATCTCCTGCGCTGCAGTGTTGCCCACGGCGCGGAGCCTAGTGGTTGCCTTTACCCCTCAGCACCCCGGACGCGCAACGTGACCGAATGATCACCTCTGCACCGCCGCCCGCGAGCGACACGCGACCGAACCGGCTGCCCAGCGCCGGTCAGGCATAGTCTGACCGGGTGAACGATCGTCTGGTATGGATCGACTGTGAGATGACCGGGCTGGATCTCGTCCGAGACGCCCTCATCGAGATCGCGGTGCTGGTCACCGACGGTGAGCTCAACGTGCTGGGAGACGGCGTCGACGTCGTGATCCACGCCGACGAGTCCGCGCTGGCCGGGATGCCCGACATCGTGCGCGAGATGCACGCCCACTCCGGGCTGACCGAGGCCGTCCGCGCCTCCACCGTCACCCTCGCCGAAGCCGAACAGCTCGCACTCGCCTACATCCGCGAACACGTGCCCGAGCCGCGCACCGCCCCGCTCGCGGGCAACTCCATCGCCACCGACCGCGGCTTCCTCGGCCGGGACATGCCCGAACTCGACGGCCACCTGCACTACCGCATGGTCGACGTCAGCTCGATCAAGGAACTGTGCCGGCGCTGGTACCCGCGGGTCTTCTACGCGAAGCCGGAGAAGGGGATGGCGCACCGCGCTCTCGCCGACATCGAGGAGTCGATCCGCGAGCTCGACTACTACCGGCGCACCCTGTTCGCACCCGCCCCCGGCCCCACCACCGAGCAGGCACAAGCCGTGGCCGCGGAGCTCGCGCGCGATCACTGACAACCCCCTTCGCCCCGGCCGCAGGACCACGCTAAGCTAGTCGCGTTCCCGGCTCGCCGGGAGCGAACATGGTGGGTGTAGCTCAGCTGGTAGAGCACCTGGTTGTGGTCCAGGGGGCCGCGGGTTCAAGTCCCGTCACTCACCCCATGTCGCGGCACCCCCGCCGCACGGCCTTGCGAAGCGCCTGATAGCGTTTTGCAAGCGCCGGGCGATGGGGCGCACGACATGATGCGCCGTTAGCTCAATTGGCAGAGCAGCTGGCTCTTAACCAGCGGGTTCGGGGTTCGAGTCCCTGACGGCGCACCAAACTAGCAGGTCAGAGCTTTGTCGCTCTGGCCTGCTAGTCATTTCAGGAGATCCACTCGTCGTTTACTCGACGCAAACCTCCTGGAGTGTCTGCCATGGCTCGTCCTCCCCTGGCCCTCGGGCATCACGGCACGATCACCACGAAGCGCGAGGACGGCCGCCGGGTGTCCCGCTGCCGGGTCCGAGACCTCGACGGTGTCACCCGCCGTGTGGCTCGGTGGGGCACCTCAAAGGCCGGCGCGCAGCGTGCCCTGCAGGACGACCTCCGCCGCCGGCACGGCGAGCGCGTCGAGGCGCTGCGGATGAACTCCCGCTTTCGCGACGCGGCCGACGTGTGGCTGAAGAAGATCGCCGAGAAGCGCGCGGACTCGACGCTCGACATCTACACGCACTGGCTCACCAAGCTGGCCCTCCCCCAGCTCGGCGAGCTGCGCCTGGGCGAGTGCGACGTCGCCAACATCGACGCCTTCTTCTCCCGCCTCCAACGAGCTCGACGCACCGTCACCCACGAGGACGGGACAACGAGCGAGAAGCCGCGCTACTCGGCCAACAGCCGGCGCACGGTCCGCAGCATCGTCTCCGGGATCCTCCAACAGGCCGTGCTCCACCAGGCCATTGCCACGAACCCGCGCACGCCGGCACCTCTCCTTCGGCCACGGCATCCACCTCTGTCTGCGGGCCGAGCTCTCCCGCACGGAGATCTCGGTTGTCCTGGCGACGCTGCTGGACCGCCACTGTCGCTGGAGCGCGTCCGGTCGACACCACGACCCAGCTGGAGGATGTGGTCGTCCCGGTGGCGGCACTGCTGCCGACGTGCGAGGCGCTGAGCGAGCTGTTCAACAAGCACGAATACGACCACGCGGTGAGCCGCGCGCCTCGACCGCCCGCCGGTAGCGGGGCGTTGATCGACTCGATCGCGTCGGTGCTGCAGATGACCTTTCGGATCTCGACGTCGTAGTCGAGGAACGGCACGAACTCCTATTACGCGGAGCGCCTCAACGCCACGGTGGCCGGGTACTGCCGCCGCAGGTCGAGGTGAACTCGTCGAACCGCGCCTGGGCGGCTTGCTCGGTCGGTGCGGGGTAGAACGGGCGCAGGTCCTTGCCCGTCTGCTCCCAGCGGCGGGAGGCGTAGCGGAAGGTGTTGCGGGTTCGACCGCCGGAGCTCGCCGGAGATCCAGGAGATGCACACCATTCTGCCGGTGGTCGCGTGCCGACTGTCTGCGTACCGACATACCCGGCTCGGACTCCCCCCGTGAGCAGACCGAGCTCAAGGTGCACGTCGCGGTTCCCGGCGCTGTAGGAGCTGGTCTTCACCTCGACCGTAACGGGCACCTGGAGGGCCTCGCGGAAATCGAGGAGCTCGGCGCGAACTGCTGCGGCTGACTCGCTCCCCCTGAACCCACCCGACGGCCCGGCGGGTGGGTGCAGCACGCCCTGGGTGGGGCCGCGGGATCTCACTAGCGTCGGCGACGCCGCAAGCGTGGGCCTTCCGGGCCCACCGGGACAGCCGGGAGGCTGGAATCAACATGTCGCGCAGGTGGCTCATCACAGGATGTTCGGGCGGGCTCGGACGGGTCCTCGCCGAGGCGGTCCTGGAGCGCGGTGATCAGGTCCTGGCGACGGCGCGGGACCCACGGTCGCTGGCGGACCTCGTGGACCGGTACCCGCAGACCTGCCGGGCGACGGCCCTCGACGTCACGAAGGAGGGTGCTGCCGCGGCGGCGGTCGCCCTCTGCGAGCAGGAGTTCGGTGGCCTCGACGTGCTGGTGAACAACGCCGGTCACGGCATGCTCGGTGCGATCGAGGAGGGGACACCCGAGGAGTACCGGCCACTGTTCGAGACCAACGTGTTCGGCGTGATCGAGACGACCCGGGCCGCGCTGCCCGCCCTGCGGAAGAGCGGCGGCGGGCGGATCGTCATGATGTCGTCCGGCGCCGGGATCGCCGGCATCGCGGGCGACGGCTACTACAACGCCACGAAGTTCGCGGTGGAGGGCCTCTCCGAGGCGCTCGCCCAGGAGGTCGCGCCGTTCGGGATCTCGACGACCATCGTGGAACCCGGCCCGTTCCGCACCGAGTTCCTGGGCCGGTCCATGCGGGTGGCCGCGGTCGAGATGCCGGAGTACGCCGGGACCGCCGGGCTCCGCCGCCGCTACCGCGCCGACCATGACGGGCAGCAGGCCGGTGACCCGCAGAAGGCGATCGACGTGATCCTCCGGGCGCTCGACGCCGAGCAACCGCCGCTGCATCTCCCCCTCGGTGATCGGGCCTACACGCTCGCCCGGACGAAGTTCACCGCCTTCCTGGAGTCGATGGACGAATGGGAGCCGCTCGCCGCGCGAACCGCGTTCGGAGATACCTGACCAGCCCGACGGTTGATCCTGGGCCAGCACGGGGCGGCCACCGGACGAGGTGATCTCGCCACCCTCGACGTGGAGGAGGATCGTGAACGTGGAGCAGTCGACGTCGGCGGTCTACGACCCGGCACAGGCCATCACGTTCGACAACGCCGCGGTGTCCGTGACGGATCTCGACCGGGCGGTCGACTGGTGGTCGCGGGTGTTCGGCTTCACGCCGGGCTATCGGACGTGGATCGAGCCGCTCGGGCGGCCTTCCAGGTCGTCGAACGGAACGGGATCCGCATCGAGCTGTTGTGCCGGCCGGGATCTCGGGTGCATCCCGATGCGGAGATCGTGCCGGGGCCTCATCTGCGCACGAGCGGAACGAAGGCGATCGTGTTCCGGACGGACGACCTGGAGGCCGCCACGGCCTACCTCGAGTCCTGCGGAGTCCACTTCGAGTGGAAGAACGAGGAGCTGTCCGCGGACGGGTTGCGGTCGACCATGATCCGTGATCCCGACGGCGTGTTCGTCAACGTGCTCCGCTACCCGCCGACTCCCTGACCGGGTGTCGCTGACCGGGTGTCGTACACCCTCCCTGGCCGTGGGTCGGCGGGCTACCGTCGAGGCATGGACCGAGGCAACGCGGTAGGTGAGTTCCTCGGCGCCCGCCGGGCGCTGGTGTCCCCGGCGGCCGTCGGGCTGCCGATGGACGGCACCCGGCGGGTACCGGGGCTGCGCCGCGAGGAGGTCGCGCTGCTCGCCGGGGTCAGCACCGACTACTACGTCCGCCTCGAGCAGGGCCGGGAACGGCACCCGTCGCGCCAGGTGCTCGAGGCCCTGGCCCGCGCACTCCGGCTCGACGAGGACGCCGCCCGGCACCTGTACCGGATCGGTGGGCCCGACCGGCTCGCGACCGCCCCCGTCACCACGACGGTCGCCCCGCCGCTGCGCCAGCTCCTCGACCAGATGCACGGTGTGCCGGCCTTCGTCGTGGGGCCCGGCCAGGACGTCCTCGCCGCCAACGCCCTCGCCGAGGTCCTCTACCGGGGCTTCGCGCGATTCGACAACCTCCTGCGGATGATGTTCCTGGATCCGTACGCGCGGGAGTTCTACGCCGACTGGGAGCAGGCCGCGTGGGTCGCTGTGCGCAACCTCCGCGCGTCCGACGCGGTGCCGGACGAGCGCACGGAGCAGATCGTCGGCGCCCTGACCGTGCGCAGCCCCGCGTTCGCCTCGCTATGGGCCCGCTACGAGGTGGGCCCGCGAACGCAGGAGGACAAGCGCTTCCGCCACCTCGACGTCGGCGAGATCCGGCTCCACTTCGAGAAGCTCACGATCGCCAGCGCGCCCGGCCAGCACCTGTCGGTCTACACGGCGGAGCCGGACTCCGCCGCGGCCGACAGCCTGGCCCTGCTCACGAGCCTGGCCGCCGACCGGGTCACGAACGCGGACGTGCATTCAGCCGGCTGACCGGACGGCACGGGAGCGGGGGTCCGAGACCGCGAACTCGCCCTGGCGGCGGGGATCGGCGTCGGTCACCACCACGAGCACCGTCTCATCGCCGAAGCCGTGGATCCGCACGGCCCTCATCCCAGCCGTCGACACCGCTCTGCTCCTCACCATTCTCGGGGACCGGGCTCGGTCCCCGTATCGCGGCCACAGCTGCCGTGGCGGCCACTCGGAGCCATCTGGTCGGTCCATCTGGTCGAGATCGACGGTAGGAGCGAGCTCCTCGAAGTGGGTGGGTGCAGCTCACCCCCTCGGTCGGTCACTCCAGCGTGCGGCCCTTGGTCTCGGGACTCAGGAGGGTGGTGACCACCCCGATCAACGCGAGGACGACCGAGTAGAGCGAGAAGACCCACACCAGGTCATGGCTGCTCAACCAGGTCAGAACGTACGGGGCGGTGCCGCCGAAGATGGCGACGATGAACGAGTAGGGCACCCCTATCCCGGAGGCGCGCACCGAGGTCGGGAACAGCTCCGCGAAGTAGGCCGGCATGATGCCGACGAACGCGCCGAGGAAGAACAGCGCGATGACCATGATTCCGAACATGCGCCACGCGGAGTCGTTCAACGCGGCCAGCAGCGGATAGGACAGCACGACGAACGCCACCCCGTAGGTGAGGAAGATCGGCTTTCGGCCGAACCGGTCGGAGAGCATGCCCCACAGCGGGAGCGTGGCCATGAACACGAGGTTGGCCCCGACCGTGGCCCACAGGGCGCCCGTCGCGGGCACGCCCTTGGAGCCGATGGCGAAAGAGGACAACCCGATGGCCCAGGTGTAGACCACGACCGTGCTGGCCAGGCTGAACCCGGCGATCCGCGCGACGCTGCGCTTGTTCTGGGCGAGTCCGCGGAGCGGGTCGCGGGCGGTGCGGGGAGCCGGTGGGGTGCTTCCGGTGGTCTCCCCGTCGCCCTGTTCGGTGAAGGCCTCGGTCTCCGGCAGGGTGCGGCGCAGGTAGAGCCCGACGACCCCGAGCAGCCCGCCGAGCAGGAACGGGATCCGCCACGCCCAGCTCTGCAGCGCCTCGGCGCCGAACACACTGCTCGCACCCGCCCCGATCAGGGAGGCCAGGACGATGCCCGCCGTCACCGAGACGTAGAGGCTGGTCGACCAGAGCCCGCGGCGCGCGCGTGGCGCGACCTCGGCGATGTAGGTGTACGACGCCGCGATCTCCCCGCCGTGGGCCAACCCCTGGGCCAGCCGGGCGACCACGAGGACCACCGCCGCCCACGTCCCGATCTGGGCGTGTGTCGGCGCGACGCCGATCAGCAGGCTGCCGGCCGCCATGAGGATCATCGAGCTGGTCATCGAGAACCGCCGGCCGCGGCGGTCGGCGAGCCAACCGAACACGAACCCACCGATCGGCCGCATGATGAAGCCGACCGCGAACACCGCCAGGGTGGACAGCAGCGCGCCGGTCGCCCCGTCGTCGACGAAGAACTGCTTGGCGAAGAACGTCGCGAAGATCGCGTAGACGCTCCAGTCGTACCACTCGAGCATGTTGCCGACCCCCGCCCCGAGCAGGGTGCGGAAGGTGCGTGGGGGTGCTGTCCTGGTCGGGTTGGATCGGCTTGGCGCGGACATGGGCCCTCCGTTGGGCATGTCGGTCTGCCACCGCGGCGGGTGCCGCGGTGGTGGAGCGCGTCCTTGCTGGTTAGAGGCCCGTGGCGCGCCGAACGGCGCGGACCGCATTGACGTAGCCGGTGCAGCGGCACAGGTTGCCGCTCAGTGCGTCGCGGATCTCCGCATCCGTGGGCGACGGCGTGTGCTCGAGCAGCGCGACGGCGGACAGGATCATGCCGGGCAGGCAGAATCCGCATTGGAAGGCGTACTCGGCCATGAACGCCTCCTGCACGGGATGGGGCTCCGCCTCGGTCCCCAACCCGGCGAGGGTGTCGACGCGGGCGCCGTCGGCGCGGCCCGCCAGTACCAGGCAGGTCTTGACGCACCGACCGTCGACCATCGCGGTGCAGGTCCCGCAGTCCCCGTTGCGGCACCCGGCGCGCACCGCGGTGCTGCCCAGGTCCTCGCGCAGGACGTCGACCAGGGTGTCCTCGGGATCGGCGTCGACCTGCACGGCCACGCCGTCCACCCGCAGTCTCATCGGGCCTCCTCGGCCTGCTCGACGGCGCGTACCGCGATCTCCGGCGCGACGCGTCTGCGGTACTCCCAAGGCGCCCGCAGGTCCGTCCAGCGCTCCCCGGGGGGCAGCGAAGCGAGGTGGTCGGCCACGGCGGTCCGCACCGTGACCCCCGCAGGGAGCGGAACGACCTGCGGGGTGCCGGCCACTCCTCCGAGCACGACCCGCCCGGGGACGGCGGCAGCGGTCACCACGGGCCAGGAGGACTCGGCGAACTTGTGCTTCACGTACCCGGTCCTTTCGGGAGACTTCGGGATCCGTACACCGACGACGAACTCCTGGGGGGCGAGATGGGGCGTCATGGGGCCGACCAGGAACCGCTCCACCGGCACCGTCCGCGCTCCCCACGCCGACCGGACGAGCACCTCGGCCTGTAGCGCGACCACGGCGGCGGGAACGTCGGACTGCGGCCGGGCCGCACAGAGCGCCCCGACGAGCGTGCCCTGGTGCCGGATCTGGAGCCCACCGGTGATCCCGGATGCGAGGCGGTGGAGCAGCGGGAGCCCCCGTCGCACCACGGGCGAGGTGATCAGCTGCTGGTAGCTCACCAGCGCACCGAGCTCGATCGCCGGTCCGTCGACGATCGTGTCGAGGCCGGCACGGCCGAGGTCGACGATGTCCGTCGGCACGATCTCGCCTCGGACCAGCGCAGGGATGCAGAGGGTTCCCCCGCCCACGACCAGAGGCTTCGGACTCGTGGCCAACGCCGCGACCACCTCGTCGACGCTGCGGGCGAAAGTGGTGCTCACGGCGCCTCCTCCGGCAGCAATGCCAGCACCGCCGGCGGATCTAGCGGTACCGAGGTGACCTCCCGGCCGCCCGAGCGCGACAGGGCGTCGTCGACGGCGTTGGCGATCGCCGCCAGCGCCCCGCCGACTCCCGCCTCCCCCGCACCCTTGGCGCCGAGCAGGGTGTACGGCGCGGGTGTCTCGCGGTGCCCGATCACGAAGTCCGGCAGGTCGTTCGCGCGGGGAGCGAGGTACTCCTTGAACGAGGAGGCCTGCGGCACGCCCCGCTCGTCGAAGCGGCTCTCCTCGGACAGCGCCAGCCCGGCCCCCATCGCCATCGCGCCCTGCAACTGCCCCTCGACCAGCACCGGCTCGATGACCCGGCCGCAGTCGTGCACCGCCGTCAGCGAGCGCAGCCGGACCTGGCCGGTCGCCCGGTCCAGGTCGACCCGCGCCACGTACGCGCCGGAGGAGAAGTACGGGTAGCTGTAGCGGTACTCCGTATCCGCCGGTGGGTCCGGGCGGTACTCGCGAACGTGCTCCAACGGCCCGTGCCGGGCCACGCTCCCCTCGTCGATCGTGTCGACGCCGAGCGAGCGAAGCGTGGCGGCCAGGGCGCGGGCCGCGAGGACCACGGCGGCACCGCCGACCGCGACGCCGCGGCTGCTGGCGTTGCCGGTCCCCGGGGGGCAGCGATCTGTGTCGCCCTGCACCACGTGGACCTGATCGGGGGTGATGCCCAGTTCCTCGGCGGCGAGCCGGGCGAGCGCGGTGTCGTTGCCGCCCCCCGGGTTGGTGACGCCCGTCCGCACCTCGACCGACCCGTCCGCCCGGAGCAGGACGGCCGCGGCCTCGGGTGCCGCCAGGGTCGGCGTGACCCCGGGTCCCAGCCGCCCGGCCGCGTGCCCGCCGCCCTCCGGGGTCACCTCGATGGCGATCCCGACACCGTCGGCCCCCGGCCCGCCGTCCAGCGCGAGCACCTGCTCGAGCACGGCCGGGAGGTCCCCGCTGTCGACCCGGTAGCCGGATGCCATGCGGTGCGGGATGTCCTCGGGCCGCAGCAGGTTGCGCCGGCGCACCTCAGCAGGGGCGAGCCCGGTCCGGCGGGCAACCATGTCCATGATCCGTTCCATGACGAACACGGGAGCCTCCTTCCCGAACCCTCGGCAGGAGTGCCAGGGCGCCACGTTGGTCGCGACGACCCGGGACCGGACGTCGAGATGGGGGACGCGGTACGCGGTGGGGAACGCCGCCACGCTCACGAACGCCTGCCGCCAGCCGGGCTGGACGGCCTCGGCGCCGACCGGGATCACGATCCGGTCCCGCAATGCGAGAAGACGTCCGTCCGCGGTGTGGGCGACCTCGACCTCGTGGAGCTGCTCGCGGCCCCCGCCGAGGAAGCACTCGGACCGGGCCTCGATCCACTTCACCGGCCGCCCGCACAGGATGGCGAGCAGGCAGACCAGCGGCTCCTCGACGGGCCCGGTCATCTTGAGTCCGAAGGCCCCGCCGACGTTCGGCACCACCACGCGGATCGCGTCGGTCGGCAGGTCGAGCACCTCGGCCAGCTCGGCGCGGAGCTGGAAGGGCTGCTGGTGGGCGGCGTGCACGGTCAGCCTCGTCCCGTTCCAGTCCGCAACGTAGCCCCGCGGCTCGACCGGGGCGGTGCTGCTGCGGCCCAGCGAGAACTCGGTGCGGACCACGTGCTGGGCCGCGCGCAGCACCTGGTCCGCATCCCCCGCCACCGCCTCGTTCTCGGCGATGATGTGCCGCGGGTCCGGATCGGCGAGGAAGGCGCGCGCGTCGAGCAGCACGGGGAGGTCCTCGTACTCCACGACGACCGCCGCGGCTCCCGCCCGGGCGGCCCGCCGGCTCTCGGCCGCGACGACTGCGACCGGCTCCCCCACGTAACGCACCTCGTCGACGGGGAGGGCCTGCAGCACCGCGCGCCGGCCGCCGATCAGCTCGGGATCGCCGAACTGGTAGGGCAGCGGGCGCAGGCGCAGGGAGGCCTCACGACCCTCCAGCACCCGGACCACACCGGGCACCGCCTTGGCCGGGGCGGTGTCGATCCGCCGCAGCCGCGCGTGCGCCCGGGTGCTGCGCACGACGGCCATGTGCACCAGGCCGTCCGGCCGGATGTCGTCGACGAAGAGCGCCGAGCCACCCGCGAACGCGAACGCGTCCCGCTTGGGCCATCGGGCGCTCGTCGCACTCACCGGGTCAGCCGCTCTTCATCCGGGCCATACCCTCCAGGGCGAGGCCGTAGCCGAGCAGGCCGTGCAGGCGCTGGCGCAGGTCCTCGGTCAGCACGGTCCGGGTGTAGCGGCGGACCAGCCGGGGCTGCTGCAGGAGGAGCCGGGCGAGCTCGCGGGCCCGCGGGAGCAGGTCCTCCCGCGGCAACACCTCGTTGACCAGTCCGATCTCCTTCGCCTCCGCGGCGCCGACCTGCTGCCCGGTGTAGAGGAAGTACTTGCCGCGCGTCGGACCCATCAGCAGGGGCATCAGGATGTGCATGCCGTCCCCCGGGACCATCCCGCCGGGGAAGTGCGCGGTGTCCTGGAAGTAGGTGTCGTCGGTGGCCAGCACGATGTCGCTGACCAGCGGGATCTCGGCGTGCCGCACGGCGGGCCCGTTGATGGCCGCGATCACCGGGGCCTCGATGGCCAGCAGGTTCGGCAGCAGGTGCTTGCCCTCCCACTGGATCGGGTCGTAGCTCTCGGGGGTCATGGTGCGGCGGTTGGGGTGCTGGCCGGGCTCGATGGCGGGACCGCTGAAGGCCTCCCCGGTGCCGGTCAGGATCACGACGTCGTTCTCGCGGTCCCGGCCGATTTCGAGGAAGGCGTCCTCTAACTCGTTGTGCGCCAGCAGGCTCCACTGCAGCGGGCCGCCGTCGCTGTGGAACGCGACCTCGAGGATCCCGTCCGTCCGCTCCATGCGGATCGTCTTGTAGTGGTCCTTGTAGGAGTCGAAGGACGTCGGCTTCCGGTCCAGGTGCGACATCGCGCGGGCGTGGTCGGTCGTCATCAGTCCTCCAGGATGGCGACGGCGCGGGTCCAGGCCGCCGACGCCGCGTGGATCTTCACCGGGAAGCAGGACACGGTGAAGCCGTGGTCGGGCAGCTGGTCGAGGTGGCGGAGCTTCTCGATCTGGCAGTACTCGGTGTGGCGGCCGGCCTTGTGCCCCTCCCAGATGATCGAGGCGTCCTTGTCACGGGCGTAGCGCTCCACCACGTAGGAGAAGGGGGCGTCCCAGCTCCAGGCGTCCGTGCCGACGACGCGGACCCCCCTGTCGCACAGCCAGAGCGTGGCCTCGCGGCCGAAACCGCACCCGCTCTGCGCGTACTCCTCCGTGCCGAAGCGCGCGCCGGCTGAGGTGTTGGCCAGGACGATGTCGCGGGGCTGCAGCTCGTAGTCGATGCGCTTGAGCTCCGCCTCGAGGTCGGCGGCCGTGACGATGCAGCCGTCCTCGAGGTGCCGGAAGTCGAGCTTGACCGCGGGGCGCTGGAACCAGTCCAGCGGCATCTCGTCGATGGTGCGCGGCCGGCTGCCGTCCTCCATCTGCGACGAGTAGTGCCACGGCGCGTCGACGTGGGTCCCGTTGTGGGTGGACAGGTGCACGGTCTCCAGCGCGAACGCCTCGGCGTTCGGCAGCTCCTCGGGCTGCAGGCCCTCGTAGCGCCGCTGCAGCATGGGCAGCGTGTCCTGGTGGCTCTTGTACTCGATCTCGAACTCGTAGCCCGGCGGGTCCGACGGGACCCCGTTCTCGAGCGTCATCGAGATGTCGATGATGCGGGTCATCGGTGACTCTCCTTGTCGGTGACGCCCGGAAGCTACGAGCGGCACCCGAGTTGAGTCAATCGTTTGATATCAAGGCCGCGGTGGACTCCCGGCGGACCAGACGAGGCGGGTCCGGCACCACCACCCGGCGCGGCTCACCACCGTTGACCAGCGCGAGGGCCAGCTCGACGGCCTCCGCCCCCAGCCGCTCGGTCGGCATCGCGACCGCCGTGAGCCGGGGGACGAGGTAGTCGGCCAACTCGTCGTTGTGCAGGGCGACGACCGACATCTCCCGCGGGACGGCGATCCCGGCGTCGTACAGCCCGGCGAGTGCGCCGACGGCCATGGGGAACGTCCCGGCGACCACCGCGGTGGGCCGCGGGTCGCGGTCCAGCGCCCGCCGGACGCCGTCGAACCCGGCCCTCTGGCCCCGCTCGGCCATCTCCACCGCGCACGCCCGGACCCCGCGCCGCTCGGCCTCGGCGAAGAACCCCCGGCGGCGCCGTACCATGGTGTCCAAACTGCTCGGCCCGAAGATCCCGCAGATCCGGCGGTGGCCGAGCTCGGCCAGGTGCGCCACGGCCTCCGCCGAGGCGTCGGCGTCCCGCAGCACGACGCTGGCCGCCACCCCGCGGACCTGCCGGTTCACCAGCACGACCGACTGCGGCACCTGATCGACGAGCCGCCGCAGCGCACGGTCCTCGATCCGGCCCGATGAGACCAGCAGCCCGTCCACCCGGCCGCGCATGAGCATGTCTGTGATCGTCTCGTGCGGGTCGCCGGCCGCGTGGGTGCCGAGCACCAGCCCGTAGCCGTGCCGGCCCGCCCGCTCCTCCACCCCGTGTGCGATCGACGAGTACACCGGGCTGGAGAAGCCCGGAAGCAGCAAACCCAACGTCATCGTCCGCGCGCTGCGCAGACCGCGCGCGGCAGCGTTCGCGCGGTAGCCGATCTCCTGCGCGGCGGTACGGATCCGCTCGCGGGTCTCCGCGGAGGCGAAGCCGCGCGGATCGTTGCGCAGTACCCGAGACACCAGACTCGTGTCCACCCCGGCCATGGTTGCGACATCTGCCAACGTCGGCCGGCGTCGCATCTCGTCCGCCATGCCACCTCCCGCCGTTCCGGTCCCCGCTCATGACCGATCATGACCCTGCGACCGAACACCGCTCACGGTCGTCCTCGCGATGAGCATGCTCCCACCAGCACGAATGTTCATCGGAGCCTTTGGCGGAACACCCGGCTCGTCGCTCTGGTCGCCGTTGATCGGCGCTTCTCCGGCTCTTTTCGCCGGCGGACGCAACGACCTCGCGCCAACCGGGATGATCTCCTTGCCGACGGCGTCGGCCGAGTGGTGGACGTCTGTGACACGAGCTGGTGGCCGCCGGTGACCGCGACCGTCCACTCGACGCACTGGGGCTCAAGCCCGCTCGGCTCGCCGGTGCAGTCGGTCCCCGCCGACGAGGGGTTCTGGACCAGCGAGACCGACCGGATCTGGGTGCAACTCACCGGCGACGCCGGCGAGTCCGGCTACACCGTGCAGCCCCGCGATCGGGTCGACTTCACCGGGCAGGATCTGGCGCACGACGCCGGGTTCGCCGAACAGTCCGACGTCGACGCCGCTGAGGGCGCCGACCTGCTCACCGCACATGCCTGAGATGATCCTCAGTGGCGTCGACGACATCGATGCGCACGGCTAGCCTGGAACGGTCTCGGCGCCACCGTCCAACGCGGACAGCACCGTGCGGGCCGTCTCGAGGAACGCCGCACCGGCAGCCGTCAGCTCGACCCGCCGGGACGTACGACGGAACAGCTCGGCCCCGAGCAGCCCCTCGATCTCCCTGATCTGCTTGCTCAGCGCCTGCTGGGCCATGTTGAGCCGCACGGCCGCCCGGCTGAAGTGCAGCTCCTCCGCCAGCATCACGAAGTAGCGCAGCTTGCGGGTGTGGATGTCGACAACCGCAAGCATGTAGATCGGGGCCCCCATCCACAACCCGGGCGTTGTGGACCGGCGCCGGAACGGGTGTTTCCCATCGGGCTCGAATCGCCCATACCATCGCCGCCACACCACGCTCCCCAGCGCAGGCGCCCGGTCACGCCGTGCAGCCGGTGTGACCGGCAGCTCCCGAGAGGCGGCCCCATGCGTCGTACCCGAACCCCGCGCCGCCTGCTGGGCGTGCTCGCCGTCGCGCTGGCCGCCGTCGCCGCGATCACCGCGGCCCCCGCGGTGACGGCGCAGGCGGCGCCCGTCGACGGGCAGGTCAACCTCGACGGGCTCGCGTTCCCCGACAACCGGGTCGGCGCGCCCGTACAGGGCATCCTCAACGCGCACGACCACCCGTTCTCCTACCTCGGATTCGGGCAGGGCCCGTTCTGCGGCAAGACGTTCGACCCGGACGGCATCACCGCCGCGATGGTCGACTGCCCCGAGCACAAGCCGCTGGGCATCCCGGCCTGGTTCGAACAGCTCTCCAGCGGCAAGCTGCCACTGACCCCGCACGACACCACCGGCTGGCCCACGTTCAAGGACTGGCCGCGCGCCGACTCCCCCACCCACAACCAGACCTACTACAAGGGCATGGAGCGGGCCTGGCGCGCCGGCACGCGCCTGCAGGTGATCGACGCCGTCAGCAACCGCGGCCTGTGCCTGCTGTACACGACCAAGCGGGCGCCGTGCGACGAGATGACCGCGATCCGCACGGAGATCCAGGCCGCCAAGGATCTCCAGTCCTACGTGGACGCGCAGAGCGGCGGGGCCGGCAAGGGCTGGTTCCGCATCGTCACCAGCCCGGAGCAGGCCCGCCAGGTGATCGCCGACGGCAAGCTCGCCGTGGTGCTGGGCATCGAGACGAGCGAGCCGTTCGGCTGCAGCCGGACGCTCGGGGCGCCCCAGTGCACCGAAGCCGACATCGACCGCGGCCTCGACGAGATGACCGGGCTCGGCGTGCGCAGCATGTTCGTCTGCCACAAGTACGACAACGCGCTGTGCGGTGTGCGCTACGACGAGGGCGTCAACGGCGCGGTGGTCAACATCGGCAACTTCCTCACCACCGGCCAGTTCTGGCAGGCACAGACGTGCACCGGGCCGCGCCACGACAACACGGTCGCGGTGAGCGACCCGGCCGCGCTGACGACGCTGCTGGCCAACGCCACGTCGATCCTCAAGCCGGTGACGCTGCCGATCTACCCCGCAGGCCCGCACTGCAACCCGATCGGGCTGACGGGCCTGGGCGAGTACATGATCAAGGGCATGATCCGGCGCGGCATGCTCGTCGAGCTGGACCACATGAGCGCCAAGGCCGCGGACGCCGCGCTGAAGGTGCTCGAGGACAACCACTACGCGGGCGCGATCTCCTCGCACAGCTGGATGGACACCGGCTACAACCAGCGGCTGCAGCGCCTCGGCGGGATGATCACCGGGATCACCCGCGACCACGACGAGTTCCTCCCCGAATGGCGCGCCACCCGCGCGACGGCCGATCCGGGCGCGCCGTTCGGCTACGGCTACGCCAACGACATGAACGGTCTGCACTTCGACCTGCCGCGCCCCGGCGCGGACCCCACGATCACCTACCCGTTCCGCTCGTTCGACGGCGCCGCCACCGTCAGCAGGCAGGTGTGGGGGCAGCGCACCTGGGACTTCGGCAAGGACGGCATGGCGCAGGAGGGCCTCACCCCGGACTGGCTGGAGTCGCTGCGGATCGCGGCCGGCGCCGAGGGGCCGCGGTTCGTTGCCGACATGACGTCCGGGGTGGAGTCCTACCTGCGGACGTGGGAGCGCGCGGCGGGCTGACGGACGGCCGCCCGGGTCAGTCGCCGACACTCCCGTCGATGGCCTCCCGGATCAGGTCGGCGTGACCGTTGTGCCGCGCGTACTCCTCGATCATGTGCAGCAGTACCCAACGCAGGCTGAGGCCCTCGCCGGTCTCCGGGTGCTTGCGCACCGTGAGGGTGTCGAGGCCGTCGGCGGCGGCCTCGACGTGCGTGTCACTCGTGGCGACCATCCGCTCCCACAGCGCGAAGAGCTCCTCAGGCGTGTCGTCGACGGCGGAGACCATCTCCCAGTCGGGCGAGCTCTCCCAGATCGCCTCGTCGTCGAACGGCGGCGACGGCTTCAGCCCGGCGACGTTGACCCCGAACCACCAGTCCTCGACGTAGGCCATGTGCTTGACCAGGCCGGCCAGCGTCAGGGTCGACGGCGGGTGCGTGACGGCCAGCTGTTCCCGGGTGAGGTCGGCGGCCTTGAGCCGCATCGTGACCCGGTGGTAGTCGAGGTAGGCCCGCAGCATCGTGGTCTCGTCGGACGCGTAGGGCGGGTTGCTACGGATGATCTCCGAGGTGGTCACCGTGCGACCGTACGGGCGCGCGCCCTGCCCGTCTTGTCGGTTTCGGGGCGAACGGGAGACGAGCCCAGGCGCGCGCCGGCAAGGATCCTCACGAACGGCGGCCGCCGCGATCAGGGAGGATCAGCGGATGGCCGGAGCCGAAGCGTTGCGCCTGGACGCACGCCGCCCGGTGGCCGAACGGCTGATCGAGCTGGCCGCTCCCGCCGCCGTCTACCTGGGGGTGCGGCTGGTCGGGCTGGTGATGCTGGCGATCATGGCCGCACGCGACGGCACCGACGTGCTCACCCGCCTCTCCACCTGGGACGGCGCGTGGCTGCGGGCGATCGCCGAGCACGGCTACGACGTCCCCGACGACATGCTCGACCTGTTCGGCCACCACACGCCCACCACGGCGTTGTGCTTCTTCCCCGGATACCCGGCGGCCGTCGCGGCCGTCGGCACGGTGACCGGCGGCGACCTCGTCATCGCCGGCCTGGTGGTGTCGCTCGTGTCGGGCATCGCCGCCGCCTACGCGCTGGCGCGGCTGGGTGAGCTCGTGCCGGGTGGGTCACGGCAGGCGGGGCTGGTGCTGGTCGGGCTGTTCGCGGCCACGCCGATGGCCGTGGTGCTCTCGATGACCTACACCGAGGCGATGTTCTGCGCCTTCGCCGCGTGGGCGCTGGTCGGCGTGCTTCGCCGGCAGTGGCTGCTCGCCGGGCTCTGCGCCGCCGGGGCCGGGCTGGTGCGGCCGACCGCGAGCTCGCTGGTGGCCGCGGTCGCGCTGGCCGCGCTGGTGGCGGTACTCGGCGGCGGCGCCGGGTGGCGGCCGTGGGCCGGAGCCGTCCTGAGCACCACCGGCATCCTCGGCTACCTCGGCTACGTCGCCCTGCAGACCGGCTCGCCGACGGGCTGGTTCGCCATCCAGCAGGCGGGGTGGGCGTCCTCCCTCGACGGCGGCGGCGCCACGGCTCGTTACGCCGTCGAGGTCCTGTTCGGCGGCGACAAGATCTTCGACGTGCTGACGCTCGTCGCGATCCTCGGCACCGCCGCGCTGCTCGTGATCGGCGTGAAGATGCGCGTGCCGTGGCCCCTGCTCGTGTACGGCGCGCTCGTGCTCGTCACGGTCTGGGGCACCGACGGCGTGATGAGCTCCAAGCTGCGGCTGCTGGTGCCGGCGTTCACGCTGCTGCTCCCGCCCGCCATCGCGCTGGGCAGGCGCAGCACCGGCACCGCGGTCGCGGTGGTCGCCGCGGCCGCCGTGGCGTCGGCGTGGTTCGGTGGCTACGCGCTCACCATCTGGCCCTACGGGATCTGACCCGGAGCCCGCCGGATACGGTCGGTGCATGACCGCTCGCAGTGGCCGCATCGGCCGGTACGTCCGGATGGAGGCGCAGCCGGGGCAGGGCGCCGAGCTCGCCGAGGCGCTGCTGAAGGTGGCCCACGCCCTGCGTGATGCGCCGGGCTGCGAGCTGTACGTGATCAACGCCTCCGCCGACGAGGACGACGTCGTGTGGGTCACCGAGGTGTGGGCCGACGAGGCGGCGTCCGACCGGGCACTGTCGGGTGAGATGGGCGAGGTCGGCTTCGCCACGGTGGTGGAGCTGCTGGCCGGGCCGCCGGAGCTGGTGGACCTCACCCCGCTCGGCGGCACCGGCCTGGCGCAGAGCTAGCTCTCGGACTGCTCCCCGCTCTTGACCACGGCGTCCTTGACACCGGTGATCGAGCCGGCGTGCGCCTTGGCCGTCGGGTCGCCCTTGGTCTTGATCAGGCTGGCCACGGTGGTGATCACCAGCACGCCCACGATCACCGCGAGGCTCACCGGCGTCGAGATCTCCGGCACCGCCGTCGAGATGTCCTCGTGCGCCCAGTGCAGGATCAGCTTCGCGCCGATGAAGGCGAGGATGATCGCCAGGCCGGTCGAGAGGTACACGAGCCGGTCCAGCAGGCCCTGCACCAGGAAGAACAGCGCCCGCAGGCCGAGCAGCGCGAACGCGTTGGCCGCGAACACGATGTACGCCTCGTCGGTGACGCCGAAGACGGCGGGGATCGAGTCGAGCGCGAACAGCAGGTCGATGCTGCCGATCGCGAGCAGCACGATGAACAGCGGCGTCAGCATCCGCTTGCCGTCGACCTTGGTGACGATCCTGCCCTCGACGTACTCGTCGGTGACCGGCAGCACGCGGCGCGCGGTGCGCACCACGATGTTGTCCTCGACGTCCGGGTCGGACTCGCGGTGGCGGAACAGCTGGACGGCCGTGTAGATCAGCAGCAGGCCGAAGAGCAGGAACACGAACGTGAACAGCGACAGCAGCGTGGCACCGAGCGCGATGAAGACGGCCCGCAGGATCAGCGCCAGCACGATGCCCCAGGTCAGCACCTTGTGCTGGTGTTTCTCGGGCACCGCGAACGTGGTCATGATGATCACGAAGACGAACAGGTTGTCGACCGAGAGGCTCTTCTCGACGATGTAGCCGGCGAAGTACTGCGTGCCGGCGTCGCTGCCGTAGGCGATCGCGAACCAGACGCCGAACGCGATGGCGATGCCGACGTAGAACACCGACCACGCCGTCGCCTCGCGGAACCCGACCTTGTGCGGCCTCGCGGCCGCAAGGACGAGGTCCAGGGCGAGCAGGCCGATCACGAGCGCGATCGTCACCGCCCACGTCAGACCGGTGATCTCCAGCACGACATCCTCCGCACGTTGAACATTACCAACGCTTTACCAACTCTTGGCAATAGCGGGAAGTTCCCCTGAGCTGCGAGGTCATGATCACGCGTCGGTGCGCCGGGCGGAACGATGCGGTGCCGGAACCCACCGATCGGGAGCCAACCGGCCGGAGTCAGCGTGCCTTCGCGAACAGCCCCTCCGGGTACGCCCCGGCCGCGAACAACGCCGCCGCGATCCCCTGGAGGATCTCCGCGAGCCGGGCGGCCCGCTCGGCACCCAGCGCGGTCCACGGGCCGTTGCCGAGCCGATCGGTGTCGTGCTCGATCCGCGCGCGCAGGGCCCGGCCGTCCTCGGTGATCGCGCCGTCGGCGTCGAGGATGCCGCGCTCCTGCAGCCGAGCGACGCCCGTGGCCCACACCTCCGGCCGCCAGCCGCGGCTCTGCTGCGCGAACTCGACGAGGAACCCGCGGCCGACGGCGGCATGGCTGATCAGCGCCTCCAGGCCGTCGAGCTCGGCTCCCAGCAGCAGCGTGACGTGCGCGTCGCCGCGGTGTTCCCGCAGGATCGTGACCGCGTGCCAGAGCACCATGTGCGGATCGGTGGGCCAGTCGAGATCCAGGTGCGCGGCGGCGAGCGGCCGACCCTGCGGGGTGCACGCCTCCGCGGCGATGCGCGCCAGCCCGGCGGCCTCGACCACCTCGGGCGCCGCGAGCGCCTCGGCACCGAGCAACCGCCGCAGCGCGGCGTCCACCGACGCGTACCGAGCCGTGACGACGGTGGCGGGGCTCGCCAGCGTCCAGGCGGCGGGGATGTGGGTGGCGACCAGCGCGGGGTTGAAGTTGTAGAACGTGGCGGTGACGACACCGGCGCCGACGGCGCCCATCGCCGCGGAACGACCGGCGAAGTAGGTCATGCGGCCGGGCACGAGCCCGACACCGACGAGGTGCTCTTCGGTCTCGGGGACGAAGTAGGTGATGCCGTGCAGCGCGTCCATGCGGCGGGCGATGCGCCCGGAGTCTCGAGGATCCACGATCGGACGCTACCCGGGCAGCGGAGGTAATCTGCGGCGATGTCGATGCGTTGCTCCCTCGCGGCCGATGCCGCGGGCGACGCCCGGGAAGGCACGGCGCCGCGGGCGTTGCGCTGGTTCCTGCTCGAGCACCGCGGGCCGTGGGGTCCCGGCGGGCTCGTCGACTCCCGGATCCACCCCGCACTCGTCCATGCGCTGCAGACCTGGGCGTCCGACGTCGGCGGGCGGGTGCTGCTGATCCGGCGCCACGGTCGCCGCGACGCCGGGCCCGCGCGCCGCTGGTTCCGGATCGACGCCCGGCCCGGTCAGGAGTCGCTGGTCGGCGGCAGCATCGACCGCGAGCGCGACCTCTCCCCGACCGCGCCCGGCGCGCCGGAGAGCGAGCCGCTCTTCCTCGTCTGCGCCCACGGCAAGCACGACACGTGCTGCGCGGTCCGGGGCCGCCCGCTGGCCGCCGCGGTGGCCGCCGCGGAGCCGGCGCGCACCTGGGAGTGCAGCCACGTCGGCGGGTGCCGGTTCGCCCCGGCCACCGTGCTGATGCCGCACGCGTTCGTCCTCGGCGGCGTACCGGCACCGGAGGCGGCCGCCGTGACCGCGGGCTATCGCGGCGGCACGGTGGATCCGCGCTGGCTGCGGGGACGCACCGCGCTGGAGCCCGCCGTGCAGGCCGCGCAGCACCACGCCCGTGCGAAGACCGGCGCGCTCGGCGTCGACGCGCTCGCACCCGTCGACGTCACGGGCACCGGCCGGTACTGGCGCGTGCGCCTGACCGACCCCGACTGCACGGTGGTGCTGCAGGAGCACAGCGAGCCGGCGGGCCGGCCGCTCACCTGTGCGGCCACGCAACCCGGGAGACAGCGCCGGTTCGAACTGGTGGAGCTGGTGCTGGGGTAGCCGGCCCCGTTCCCGGCATTGCGCGGTCATGGCAGGAAAGCCACTTTCCCGCAACGTCGTTGCGGGAAAGTGGCTTTCCTGCCATGACGGCTACCCCGCCCGCACCTCCGCCAGCGCCGCCGGGTCGAGCAGCCCGATCGTCGCGGCGTGCTCCGCGATCTGCACGCTGTCGTCCACCGCCAGCATCGGTACCCCGACAGCCGTGACCTCGGCGGCCAGCGCGTCCAGCTCGGCCATCCGCCGCGCCGAGGAGGGCCGGACGCGGCGGATGTAGACCGCGATGATCCGGTGCGGGTGCTCGCGGGCGAGCTGCGCGTAGATCTGCGGGTCGGCCTGGCCGCTGTCGCCCACCAGCACCAGCCGCAGCCCGGGGTGCTCGTCGAGCAGCCGCCGCACCACCCCCGTCTTGTGCTCCTGCGCCCCGATCCGGAACGGGCCGCTGCGCGGCGGGCCCCAGTCGGTCAGCAGCAGGGGCCCGAGCGGGAACCGGCGCAGGGCGATGAACTCCAGCAGCATCTCGTGCAGGTTCCACGGACTCGTCGACAGGTAGAAGACCGGCCGCGCCGGCCCCGGTGCGGCCACGAATGCCCGGTAGAGCGCCGCGGCGCCGGGCAGCGGGGTGCGGTCGCGGACCTCGGTGAGCAGCGTGGCCCGCAGGAACTCCAGTCCGCGGCTGAGCCCGGTCTCGACGATCGTGTCGTCGACGTCGCTGACCAGCCCGATCCGCGACTCCGGGTCCACCACGTGCACCTGCGCCGTCACGGCCACGCCGTCGCGCAGTGCCAGCCCGACCTCGTGCCATCCGGGCTCCATCGCGGGCACGTCCAGCACGGCGTCGACGTAGCCGTCGGGATCGCTGTGGACCAGCCGCGGCCCGCCGGGCACCGAGACGGTCACCCCGGCCCCCGCGATCTCCACCGTCAGGAAGCGCGCAAGGCTCGACCGCAGCACCGCCTGCCGGGACCGGCGGCTGGGCAGCTCGGCCGCGGGCACCCCCACCGCCGGCGCCGCGACGCCCGGCCGACCCCTCACGACCCGCGCGCCGACGCGGACACGGTTCGTGGTGCCGTGCCCGATGAACGGGACGATCATCGGATGGTGCCTGCCCCGGATCCGCAGCGCGATCAGCACGACCGACTGCACGAGGTCCTCGGTGAGGATCGCGGCCCGGACCGCCGCCGTGCGCATCCGTGTGTCGCCCATCGCGAAGGCCTACCGCACCCGACCCTCGGCCGTCACCCCGGCTCGCCGTGAACGCGACGGTGGGCTGCGGGCAACAGGTGGTGTGACGACAGTGTGGTGAGACGACAGTGACGAGGACGAGCGAGCCGCACGCCGCGCACGACCCTGGCGACGGTGCACGACGACGACGCGGCCCCACCCGTCGACGCGGTACTGGCCAGGCCAGGGCGAGGCTGCTGGGCACGGTCGCTCCGGTCGCTCCGGGGGTGTCGATCGCCGGGAACCGCCCACGCCGGCGCGCTCGGCTGGTCGCGGCGGCGACGGTGCTGGCGCTGGTGATCACCGGGATGCTCGTGGGACGGCCCGGCACCGGGCCGGCCACCGCGGAGGCCACGGTGGTGCTGGAGCGCGCCGCCCAGGCGGCCATCGGTTCCGTCGACCCGCCGGTGGGGCCCGCCCAGTACCGGTACGTCGCCACCCGGGCCTGGCACCTCCACACCTCGGTGCTGGGCACCGACGAGACCTTCAGCGAGCTCGTCGAGAGCACCTCCGAGGTGTGGATCCCGACGGACGCGGCATGGACTGGCTGCTCGTCCGGAGCGATACCGGGCAGCGCAAGTGGCTGCAGGGCAGCGAGTCCGAGGCCCGCGCCGCGGGACTGCCCGCCGACGCCGTCCGGCCACCGGAACGCATCACCGCCAGGTGCGGCTCCTTCTACGGACCGGAGACCGATCAGTGCACCGGGCCGGGGTCGTGGCAGGTGCCGACACCGGCCTTCCTCGCCGGGCTGCCCCGCGATCCGGCGCAGCTGCTCGCGCGGTTGGAGCGAGACGTCCCCGACAACATCCGCGGCAACGCCGAGCTGCTCGTCTACGCCACCGACCTGCTGCGCACCGGGCTCGTCCCGGCCGACCTGCGCTCGGCGCTCTACCTCGCGCTGGCCCACGTCGGCGGGGTGACGGTCACCGCGGGTGCGGTCAACCTCGACGGTCGCAGCGGTGTCGCGCTGGGCATCGACGTCCGATCAAGCCGGCAGGAGATCATCGTCGACCCGGCGACCGGCGCCTTCATCGGCGAGCGCGAGGTGGCGTTGCGCGGCGACCGGAGCAAGCCGGCCGGCACCGTCCTCGGCTACACCTCGGTCCGCAGCGGGGTGGTCGATCAGCTCGGTGCGACACCGGTCGGCTGACGGCGGTCGTAGGCTCTGCAGATGTGCGTACCGCCCTGCTCGACCTCGACGGCACCCTCGTCGACTCCGCTGCCCTGATCACCGAGCACCTCGCCAAGGCGCTGGCCACCGTCGGGACCATCGTCCCCACACCGGAGCAGCTCCGCGCGCTCGTCGGCCCGCCGTTCGAGACGGCACTGCCCGAGCTCGGCCTCACGCTCCTGCAGACCGAGGCGGCGATCATGGCCTACCGGGAGTCCTACGACCCGGTGGCCGCCACGGAGACGCCCCTGTTCCCCGGCACCGCGACACTGCTGCAGCGGCTCACCCGCAGCGGCATCCGGCTCGCCGTGGCCACGTCCAAGCCCGAGTACCTGGCCAGGTCGATCACCACCGGCACCGGGATCCACGAGCACTTCGTCCTCGTCGGCGGCACCGACATCGCCGCCGGCAGGCGCGGCAAGGCCGCTGTGGTCGGCTCCGTGCTGGAACGGCTCGGGCTCGACCCGACCCGCGACCCGGTGGTGATGGTCGGCGACCGCCACCACGACGTCGACGGGGCCGCCGAGCACGGCGTCCCGACGGTCGGCGTCGGCTGGGGCTACGCGGAGCCCGGCGAGCTGTCCGGTGCCCGGATCGTGGTGCCCGACGTCGACGAGCTGGCGGCGGCGCTGGAGGCCGACGGCGTGTGGTCCACCGCCGACCACGTCGGGTGATCGACTCGCCCTGCCTTGGGGCAGGATGAGCCGCGGCAACCGATGGGGAGGGGTGCACGTGGACGGCGATCAGACCGCGGCCGGGGGTTCTGCGGTCGAGAAGGCCACCGCCGACGGCAAGGACGTCACGCAGGGCCGGACCACGCGCCGCGTCCACAGCCCGCACCGGTTCAACGCGCTCGCCGACGGCGTCTTCGCCATCGCGATGACGCTGCTGGCGCTGGAGATCCGCATCCCGGAGGGCCTCGGCACCACCGACCGTTCCGGGTTCCAGGAGGCGTTGCCCGAGCTGCTCGGCGGCTTCGGGCTCTTCGCACTCGGGTTCTACGTCACGTCGCAGTACTGGGTGGGTCACCACCGCGTCATGTCGTACGTGCACACCGTCGACAACGGCGCGATCGAGCGCACGCTGAGCGCACTGCTCGGGGTCGCGGCGCTGCCGATCGCGATGAGCCTGGTGATCAGCTGGGGCCAGTTCCCGGAGGCGGTGGCGCTGACGTCCGCGCTGCTCGCGGCGACGTCGCTGCTGAGCTCGCGCCTCTACGCGCACGTGCTCAAGCCCGAGTTCGCCGACATCGACGCCGTCACCCGACGCCGGATCGTCGTCGAGCCGCTGCTGAGCACGGCGATCTACCTGGTCACGATCCCGCTGACCTACGCCGTCTACCTCCTGCTGCACCAGTCCGCAGCGTGGGCGGCACTCCTGTGGGTCCTCTTCTTCGTCACGGGGCGGATCGCCGGCAGCATCGCCCGACGCAGCGTGGGCTGACCGGCCGCGTCAGGCGCAGATCAGCGCGCGGTCAGCGCGCCGTCGCAGACTGGCCTCATGACCACGTCGAGCGTCACCCGCACCAACCCCGACACCGTCGTCTCCACAGAGGGCAACCACGTCGCCTTCCAAAGGTTCGGCGACGGCCCGCCGATCATCGTGCTACCCGGCGCGATGAACCCCGGCGAGTCGTGGCGGGGGGTGGCCGAGCGGCTGGCCGACACCTACACGGTGCTGCTCGTGGACCGGCGCGGCTACCCGCCGAGCGAGGAGGCCGGCGGCGTCAGCTCGTTCGCCCGTGAGGTGGCCGACGTGCGGGCGTTGATCGCGCACGTCGGCGGCTCGGCGCACGTGCTGGGCCACTCCTACGGCGGGCTGCTCGCGCTGCACGCCGCGCTGGCCGACCCCTCCGGGATCCGGTCGCTGCTGCTCTACGAGGCCCCCGTGCTGGCGGGCGGGCCGCACGTGGCCGCGGCGCTGCCCCGCTTCCGTGAGCTGCTCGCCGCTGGCGACCCGTTCGCCGCGATCATGGTGTTCCTCACCGAGGTCGTGCGCGTGACGCCCGCGGACATGGCGCTGATGGCGACCGATGACCCCGAGAGCGATCCCGAGCCCGAGGACATCGCGGCGATGGCGCGTCCGGTGCTGCACGACTTCGAGTCCGTCTCGGGCCTCACCACCGACATGAACGACTTCGCGCCGATCACGCTGCCGGTGCTGCTGATGGCGGGCAGCACGACGTTCGGCAACTCGCTGGCCGGCAGCACCGAGGCGCTGCAGGCGGTGCTGCCGCAGGCCGAGGTCGTGGTGTGGGAGGGGCAGTCGCACTTCGCGAACATGATGGCGCCGGAGACGGTGGCAGCCACGCTGCGCGGGTACCTCGAGGGGCGTTGACCACTCGCCCGGCGCGGCAGGCTCTCGCGTTGCAGGAAGGTGGCCTTCCCGCAAGGTTCTTGCGGGAAGGGCCTTCCTGCAACGCGGCCAGCGCGACGCGTCGGGTGCGGTTCCGGATGGTCCCGCTGGCAGGCCGTCTTCGCGCGGCGATGGCAGGAAAGCCACTTTGCCGCAACGTCGTTGCAGGAAAGTGGCTTTCCTGCAACCCCGGCACGCGCATCGCAGAAGGGCCCTCACTCCTGCGGCGACTGCACCCAGCCGTAGCTGCGGTTCACCGCCCGCCCCCAGTTCTCCCGCTCGCGGCGGCGAAGCGCGGCGTCCATCGCCGGCTCCCAGGCCGCCGCCCGGTGCCAGTTGGACCGCAGCACCTCCACGTCCGACCAGTGCCCGACGGCCAGGCCCGCGGCGTACGCGGCCCCCAGTGACACCGCCTCCGACCCGAGCGGGCGCTCCACGGGCACGTCGAGGACGTCGGCCACGAACTGCATGAGCATGTGGTTGGCCGTCATCCCCCCGTCGACCTTGAGCCGCGTCACCGGGACGCCGGAGTCGGCGTTCATCGCGTCCACCACCTCGCGCGTCTGCCAGCCGGTGGCCTCGAGCACCGCGCGGGCGAGGTGGCCGCGGTTGATGAACGAGGTGAGCCCGACCATCACGCCGCGCGCGTCGGGGTGCCAGCGCGGCGAGTACAGCCCGGAGAACGCGGGCACGATGTAGCAGCCGCCGTTGTCGGGGACGGTGGCCGCGAGCGTCTCGATCTGGGCGGCCGTCGCGATCATCCCGAGCGAGTCGCGGAACCACTGCACCAGCGAACCGGTCATCGCGACCGCACCCTCCAGCGCGTACACCGGCTTGTCGCCCATCAGGTAGCCGACGGTCGGGATCAGCCCGTGATCCGACGTCGCCGGGGTGTCGCCGGTGTTCATCAGCAGGAACGCACCGGTGCCGTAGGTGCACTTGGCCTCGCCGGGCGCGAAGCACGCCTGCCCGACGAGCGCGGCCTGCTGGTCGCCGAGCGCGCCCGACACCGGCACGCCGGGCAGCACGGTCGTGCAGGTGCCGTACACCTCGGCGTTGGAGACGATCTCCGGCAGCATCCGGGCCGGGACCTCGAGGATGCGCAGCAGCTCGTCGGACCACTCCAGCGACCGGATGTCCATCAGCATCGTGCGGCTGGCGTTGGTGACGTCGGTGACGTGGCGCCCACCGGCGGGGCCGCCGGTGAGCCACCAGATCAGCCACGTCTCCATCGTCCCGAACAGGACGTCGCCCGCCTCCGCGCCGGCCCGCGCACCGGGAACGTGGTCGAGCAGCCAGCGCAGCCGCGGCCCGGCGAAGTAGGTGGCGAGCGGCAGCCCGCTGACAGCGGCGATCGTGGCGGCGTGCCCGTCGTCGGCCAGGCGCGCGACGATGCCGTCGGTGCGCGTGTCCTGCCAGGTGATCGCGCGCGCCAGCGGCACGCCGGTGTCGCGGTGCCAGATCACCGTGGTCTCGCGCTGGTTGGCGATGCCCAGCCCGACGAGGTCCGACGGCGCGAGCCCCGCGCTCTTCAACGCCGCAGGCACCACCCGGCCGACGTTGCGCCAGATCTCCGGGGCGTCGTGCTCGACGCGTCCGGGCTGCGGGAAGTAGGCGCGATGCTCGCGCTGCGCGACGGCCAGCATCCGACCGGATCGGTTGAACAGCAGGCACCTCGTCGAGGTGGTGCCCTGGTCGATGGCCGCGACCACGCGCTCGCTCATGCCCGCATCCCACCAGTCATGCGAGCGCCGTCGAGACTTCACGTGCGGCACCCAGCAGGTGCTCGGCCAGCCGCGGCCGCAGGTCCCCGCCCAGCCCGAACAGCTCCTCCACCGGCCCGACGAGCCCGAGCGCTCCCACCACGATCCCCCCGCTGGTCCGCAGTGGCGCCGCGGCGCCACCGACCCCCGACTCGAACTCGCCGCTGTCACCCGCCCAGCCACGGTGCCGAGCGGTGGCCAGGTGCGCCTCGAGCGCGGCGACCGTGACGCACGTGCGGCCGGTCCAGGGGTGCAGGTCCAGATCGCGCGCCCGGGGCGTGGCCACGGGCGCGAAGGCGAGCAGGCACTTGCCCAGCGCCGTGGCGTGCAACGGTTCCTCCTCCCCCGTGCGGATGTGCTGTCGACTCCCGTCCGGCCGGAACACGTGGTGCACCAGCCGCACCGCGTGGTGGGCCACCACACCCAGGTGGACGGCGAAACCGGTGCTGCCGGCGAGCGAGTCGGCCCAGTTCATCGCGGCGGCGCGCAGGTCGTGGCGGTCGATGCCGCCGCGGCCCAGCTCGTGCAGCCCGGCCCCGAGCACGTAACGGGAGGTGTCGGCGTCCTGATCGACGAAGCCGACGTCGCGCAGCGTCCGGACGATCCCGTGCGCGGTGGGGCGGGGCAGGTCCAGCGCGGCGGCGAGCTCGTTGAGCCCCAGCGGCCGATCGGTGCTGCCGAGCAGGCGCAGCACGGCCGCGGCTCGCTCGATCGACTGAATGGGACCCGGCACTCCCCGACCCTACGAGGCCGGGGTGTGATCTTCGCCCGGATGGCGGTTCGACAATGCCGAACGCCCGGTCTTGCCCGTCGTGGGGAGGCTTCCTAGCGTCGGGTCACCCGCTACGGGGGCGGGGCCTAGGAGAGGACTTCGATGCCGAAGAACTCGTTGATCGGGGAGTTGAGTGCCGAGTTCCTCGGCACCATGATCCTCATCTTGTTCGGAACGGGCGTTGTCGCACAGGTCGTGACCTCGGCCGACAGCAGTGCGGGCGACCACGACTCGATCGCGTGGGCCTGGGGCATCGGCGTGACGCTCGGCGTCTACGTCGCCGCCCGGCTCTCGGGTGCCCACCTCAACCCGGCCGTGACGATCGCGCTGGCCGCGTTCAAGGGCTTCTCGTGGCAGAAGGTGCTGCCCTACGCGCTCGCCCAGACGCTGGGCGCGTTCGTCGCGGCGCTGATCGTCCGGTTCGTCTACTCCGATCTGATCTTCAAGTTCGACCCCGGACACACCATCAAGAGCCAGGGCATCTTCTCGACGCTGCCGGGCAACGGGATCGACGGCGTGAGCATCACGACGGCCTTCTTCGACCAGATCGTCGGCACCGCGATCCTGGTGTTCGTGATCTTCGCGCTCACCACCGCGGCCAACAACGGCCCGCTGGCCAACCTCGGACCGGTGGTCGTCGGGCTGCTCGTCGTCGGGATCGGCATGGCGTGGGGCGCCAACGCCGGCTACGCGATCAACCCGGCCCGCGACTTCGGGCCACGGCTCGCCGAGTGGATCACCGGCTACGCCAACGCGATGTTCGACCAGCACGGCAACCTGTACTTCTGGCTCCCCATCGTCGCCCCGATCATCGGCGGCCTGATCGGTGGAGCACTCTTCAAGTACGCGATCGAAGGCTTCCTGCCCGCCGAGGGCGAGGACGTCACCGTGTCCGAGCCCAGCCCGAACGCCTGAGAAGGAGAACTCCATGGCCGAGTTCGTCGGTGCCGTCGACCAGGGCACCACCAGCACCCGATTCATGATCTTCGACCACTCGGGCAACGAGGTGGGCCGCCACCAGCTCGAGCACGAGCAGATCCTGCCGCAGGCCGGCTGGGTGGAGCACAACCCCGTCGAGATCTGGGAGCGCACCTCGTCGGTCATCCAGACCGGGCTGAACAAGACCGGCCTGTCCCACAGCGACCTCGTGGCGCTGGGCATCACCAACCAGCGCGAGACCGCCGTCGTGTGGGACCGCAAGACCGGGCGGCCGCTCTACAACGCGATCGTCTGGCAGGACACCCGTACCGACCGCATCGCCTCCGCGCTCGAGCGCGAGGGCAAGGGCGACGTCATCCGGCAGAAGGCCGGCCTCCCGCCCGCCACGTACTTCTCCGGCGGCAAGATCCAGTGGATCCTGGAGAACGTCGACGGCGCCCGTGCCGCGGCCGAGCGCGGCGACGCGATCTTCGGCAACACCGACACCTGGCTGCTGTGGAACCTCACCGGTGGGGCCAACGGTGGCGTCCACGTCACCGACCCGACCAACGCCAGCCGCACGATGCTGATGAACCTCGAGACCCTCGACTGGGACGACGAGCTGCTCGGCTTCTTCGACATCCCGCGCTCGATGCTCCCGGAGATCAAGCCCAGCTCCTCCCCCGGCGACGGCTACGGGCGCACGCTCGCCGGCGGGCCGCTCGGCGGCGAGATCACGATCAACGGCGACCTCGGCGACCAGCAGGCCGCCACCGTCGGCCAGGTGTGCTTCGCCCCCGGCGAGGCCAAGAACACCTACGGCACCGGCAACTTCATGCTGCTCAACACCGGCACGGAGCTGGTGCGGTCCAAGGCCGGGCTGCTCACCACCGTCTGCTACCAGTTCGGCGACGACGCGCCGGTCTACGCGCTGGAGGGCTCGATCGCCGTCACCGGCTCGGCGGTGCAGTGGCTGCGCGACCAGCTCGGCATCATCTCCGGCGCCTCGGAGAGCGAGTCGCTGGCGCGGCAGGTGGAGGACAACGGCGGCGTCTACTTCGTGCCGGCCTTCTCCGGGCTGTTCGCGCCGTACTGGCGCTCCGACGCCCGTGGCGCGATCGTCGGGCTCTCGCGCTTCAACACCAACGCCCACCTGGCCCGGGCCACACTCGAGGCGATCTGCTACCAGAGCCGCGACGTGGCCGAGGCGATGGAGAAGGACTCCGGCGTCGTGCTGGAGGTGCTCAAGGTCGACGGCGGCGTCACCGCCAACGAGCTGTGCATGCAGATCCAGGCCGACGTGCTCGGCGTGCCCGTCAGCCGTCCCGTCGTGGCGGAGACCACGGCGCTGGGCGCGGCCTACGCGGCCGGGCTGGCCGTCGGGTTCTGGAAGGACACCGACGAGCTGCGCACCAACTGGAACGAGTCCAAGCGCTGGTCGCCCCAGTGGAGTGACGAGCAGCGCTCGACCGGGTACGAGCGGTGGAAGAAGGCCGTCACCAGGACGTTGGACTGGGTGGATGTCGACTGAGCTCCTGAGCCCGTCCACCTGACTACGAAGGGAAAGAACATGAGATCGGTCGCGCTCTCCCCGGCCGCCCGCGAGGCCGCGCTGGAAGCCATGGAGTCGACCGAACTCGACGTGCTGGTCGTCGGGGGTGGTGTCGTGGGCGGCGGTTCCGCCCTCGACGCCGCCACCCGCGGCCTGACCGTCGGGCTCGTCGAGGCACGCGACTTCGCGTCGGGCACGTCGAGCCGCTCCAGCAAGCTGATCCACGGCGGTCTGCGCTACCTGGAGATGCTCGACTTCCGGCTCGTCGCCGAGGCCCTCAAGGAACGCGGGCTGCTGATCGACAAGCTGGCACCGCACCTCGTGCGGCCGGTGCCGTTCCTCTACCCGCTCAAGCACCATGTCTGGGAGCGCTTCTACGCGGGCGCAGGCGTGGCGCTCTACGACGGGCTCAGCATGCTGTCGGGACGCGCGCGGGGGGTCCCGCTGCACAAGCACCTCACCCGCCGCGGCGCGCGCCGGATCATGCCGTCGTTGCGCAAGGACGCGCTGGTGGGAGCCCTGCAGTACTACGACGCGCAGGTCGACGATGCCCGTCACACCATGTTCCTGGCCCGCACCGCGGCGTCCTACGGCGCGCACATCGCGTCGCGGGCCCGGGTCACGGGGCTGCTGCGCGAGGGCGAGCGGGTCACCGGCGCCGAGGTGCAGGACCTCGAGTCCGGGCGCACGTTCAAGGTGCGTGCCAAGCAGGTCGTCAACGCCACCGGCGTCTGGACCGACGAGACGCAGGCGCTGGCCGGCGAGCGCGGCCAGTTCCACGTCCGCGCGAGCAAGGGCATCCACCTGGTCGTGCCGCGCGACCGGATCCGCGGCGACTCGGGGCTGATCCTGCGCACCGAGAAGTCGGTGCTGTTCGTCATCCCGTGGGGGCGGCACTGGATCATCGGCACCACCGACACCGACTGGCAGCTGGGGCTCGCCCACCCGGCAGCCAGCGCCGCCGACATCGACTACCTGCTCGACCACGTCAACGAGGTGCTCGAGCAGCCCCTGACCCACGCCGACGTCGAGGGCGTCTACGCGGGGCTGCGGCCGCTGCTCTCGGGCGAGTCGGAGTCCACGTCGAAGCTCTCGCGCGAGCACGCCGTGGCGCACACGGTGCCGGGACTCGTGGTGGTCGCGGGCGGCAAGTACACGACCTACCGCGTCATGGCGAAGGACGCCGTCGACGCGGCGGTGCACGGGCTGGATGCGAAGGTGCCGGCGTCGGTCACGGAGAACGTGCCGCTGCTGGGTGCCGAGGGGTTCTCCGCCATGAAGAACGCCCGCTACCAGCTCGCGGCGCAGTACGGGCTGCACGTCGCCCGCATCGAGCACCTGCTGGGCCGCTACGGGTCGCTGATCGACGAGCTGCTCGCGCTCGTCGCCGAGGATCCGACGCTGGGTGAGCCGCTCACCGGCGCGCCGGACTACCTGCGGGCCGAGGTCGTCTACGCGGCGTCGCACGAGGGTGCCCGCCACCTCGACGACCTGCTCGCCCGCCGCACCCGCATCTCGATCGAGACGTTCGACCGCGGGCTCGGGGCGTGCGAGGAGGTTGCCGCGCTGGTCGCGCCGGTGCTCGGCTGGAGCGAGGCGCAGCTCGCGCGCGAGGTGGAGCACTACCGCAAGCGCGTCGAGGCCGAGCGAGAGAGCCAGAAGATGCCCGACGACGAGACGGCGGACTCGGCGCGCATGGGTGCGCCGGAGGTTGTACCTCTGGTCTAACGATTCCGTCGAGAACGACGTTGTGATGATCGAACAGCCCTTTTGATCATCACAACGTCGTTCTCGACGGTTCGGTAGCGTGGACCTGTGGGTCAACTGGTCTCTCTCGACGACATTCGCGCTGCCGCCTCCCGGATCGCCGCGCACGTGCTGCGCACACCGACGCTGCCGAGCCCCGGGCTCTCTGCGCACCTGGGCGTGCCGGTCACGCTCAAGCTGGAGCTGCTGCAGCGCTCGGGCTCGTTCAAGCCGCGCGGCGCCTTCAACAAGCTGCTCGGGCTCAGCGACGCCGAGCGGGCGGCCGGGGTCGTCGCGGTCAGCGGCGGCAACCACGGCATCGGGCTGGCCGACGCCGCGGGCGCGCTGGGCATCGCCGCCACGATCGTCATGCCGGCGGCGGCGCCGCAGCGCTCGATCGACATCGCGCGGGCGGCCGGAGCCACCGTCGAGGTCACCCCGGACATGACCGGGGCCTTCGCGCTCACCGAGCAGCTGCACGCCGGCGGCCTGACGCTCGTGCACCCCTTCGACGACGCCACGGTGGTGGCCGGCGCCGGCACCGTGGGGCTGGAGTTCGCCACCGACGCCCCCGACGTCACCGACGTGCTGGTGAGCGTCGGCGGCGGCGGGTTGATCGCGGGCGTCGCCGCCGCGTTCCGGGCGCTGCTGCCCGGCGTGCGGCTGTGGGGTGTGGAGACGGTCGGAGCCGACGCGATGGCGCGCGCGCTGGCCGCGGGCGGCCCGACCCCGATCGCGCCGACGTCGATCGTGTCCACGCTCAGCGCGCCGTACGTCTCGCAGCTGACCTACGACCACTTCACCGCGCTCGTCGAGGACGTCGTCGTCGTGTCCGACGCCGACGCCGTGCGCGGCAGCCTCACCCTCGCCGAGGAGGGCAAGCTCTGGGCCGAGCCCGCCGAGGGCTGCGTGGTCGCGGCCGCCAACGAGGTGCTCGAACGGGTCGGTCCCGACGCGCGTCTCGGGCTCCTGATCTGCGGCGGCAACATGACCGGAGCCGATCTGGCCGGGTGGACGGAGCGCTTCGCCGCCACCCCGCTGGCGCCGCGGGTGACCATCCCCACCTGATCCGCGGACTCGACGACGGCCGCGACGGCGTTGTAGCGGGCATGCGGGCGGACGTGGTGGTGGTCGGGGCCGGGCAGGCCGGGTTGTCGGCCGCGTACGGGCTGCGGCGGGCCGGGCTCGAACCGGGCGCCGGGTTCGTCGTGCTCGACGGCGAGGACGGCCCCGGCGGGGCGTGGCGCCACCGCTGGCCGACGCTGCGGGTCGACGACGCCCATCGCATCAGCGACCTGCCCGGGCTGCCGTTCGCCCCCGCCGACCCCACCCGACCCGCCGCCGAGGTGGTGCCGGAGTACTTCACCGCGTATGAGGAGCTCTTCGACCTGCAGGTTCGCCGCCCGGTGCATGTCAGGAGCGTCACGGACGCCGAGCCGGAGCTGGTGATCGAGACCGATGCCGGCGACTGGACCACCCGCGCCCTGATCAACGCGACCGGCACCTGGACCCGCCCGTTCCGGCCCGTGTACCCGGGCGCGGAGACGTTCCGCGGCCGCCAGCTACACACCGTCGAGTACCGGGGGCCTGCCGCGTTCGCCGGGCGGCGGGTGGTCGTGGTCGGCGGCGGCACCTCGGCCGTGCAGCTGCTCCTGGAGATCGCGCCGGTCGCCGCGGCCACGACGTGGGTGACGCGCCGCCCGCCGGAGTTCCACGAGGGACCCTTCGACGAGGAGGTCGGCCGCGCCGCCGTCGCCCGCGTCGAGGAGCGGGTGCGGGCCGGGCTGCCGCCGCAGAGCGTGGTCGGCGTGACCGGCCTCGGCCTGACGCCCGCGGTCCGCGCGGGCCTGGCATCGGGGGTGCTGAGCCGGCGGCCGATGTTCGACCACATCACCCCGGACGGGGTCGCCTGGGCCGACGGCACGTCCGTCGCCGCCGACGTGATCCTCTGGGCCACCGGCTGGCGGGCCGCGCTGGGTCATCTCGGGCCACTGCACCTGCGCGGCACCGGCGGCGGGATCGCGATGGACGGCACCCGCGTGCGCTCCGACCCCCGCATCCACCTCGTCGGCTACGGCCCCAGCGCGAGCACGATCGGCGCCAACCGCGCCGGCCGCGCCGCCGCCCACCAGGTCGTGAAGCTGCTGGGCACCGACGCGCCAGCGCCGATTTCGCCATCCACCCCGCTGATTTCGCCATTCCGACACGGTGATGTGGCCATGCCGACACGGTGACGTGGCCGTTCGGCCACGACGCCTGTGTCGGATCGGCACATTCAGCGTGCCGAGATCGCGAAATCAGCGTGTCGGGATCGCCGAATCAGCGTGTCGAGAAGGCGAAATCGGCGTCGTGGGTGGCAGCCCCTACCCTCGGCTCGTGACGATCACGCCGGCATGGCGCCGTGCCACCGAGGGGGAGCACCGGTGGCCGGCCGCGCTGGCGATCTCGGTGGCCGTGGCGCTGCAGGTCACGCTTCCCGACTCGATGACGCCGGGGCCGTGGTGGGTGCTGCCGGCCCTCGAGGTCGTGCTGCTGATCGTGCTGCTGATCGCCAACCCGCGCCGGATGAGCAGCGAGTCGACGCGGCTGCGTTTCCTCAGCATCGGGCTCGGTGGCCTCGTGTGCCTGGCCACCGCATGGTCGGTGGTCAACCTCATCGTCGAGCTGGTCGGCGGCCGGTTCGGCGACGACGCGGTCGCGCTGCTCAGGACGGGCGGCGCGATCTGGCTCACCAACATCATCGCGTTCACGCTCGTGTTCTGGGAGTTCGACCGCGGTGGCCCGGCCGACCGGGCTGCCGGGGTCGCCGAGTACCCGGACTTCCTCTTCGTCCAGATGCAGTCACCCGACATGGCGCGCCCCGACTGGGAACCGGCCTTCCTCGACTACCTCTACCTGTCGTTCACCAACTCGACGGCGTTCAGCCCCACCGACACGATGCCGCTGTCGCGCTGGGCGAAGGCGACGATGCTGTTCGAGTCGACGGTGTCGCTCGTGACCGTGGCCCTGGTGATCGCCCGCGCCGTCAACGTCCTGAGGTAGCGCGCAGCTCCCGGTACTCCCGGATCACCATCACGATGACCGCGACGTCGAGCGCCGCGAGGAACGGCAGCAGCACCGAGCCGGTGTGCACCGTCCGGATCACCTCGTAGACCACGAAGACACCGAGCACGACCACGGCCACCGGGTACGCCGGCATGATCTTGCGCAGCAGCGCCCACACCAGCGCCAGCTTCACCAGGCCGTGCAGCCCCAGGTAGATCACCGCGAACGTCCGGCTGCCGGTGGCGAACTCCGCGGTGGCCGACGCGAAGTGCTGCGCGAGCGAGCCGTCGGGCGGCCCGAGCAGGTCACGGCTCAGTACCCCGGCCGTGAGCTCGTCGACGGCCTTGGGCGAGATGAACAGCAGCAGGATCGCCCCGAGCAGTTCCATGCCGCCGTCGAGGCCCTTGATGATCAGCGCGATCTTGAACAGCCGGTCGGTCATCGCGTGATCCCCGTGTGTCCGAGGGAGTACCGGCCCGGCTGCGGCCAGACGGTGAGCCCGTGCGGCCCGTCGCCGACCGGGATGGTCTTGAGCAGCTTGCCGTCCACGGTCGAGAGCACGTAGACGGAACGGTTGTACCGGCCCGAGAGCCACAGCTGGCTGCCGTCGGCGCTGACGTTGCCCATGTCCGGGCTGCCACCCGGGATCGGCCACTTCGCGATGGCGGCGCCGGTGTTGGCGTCGAGCACGCTGACGCTGCCCTCGATGCGGTTGGTGACGTACATCTTCGTGGCGTCGCGGGAGAGATAGATGCCGTGCGCGCCCTTCCCGGTGGGGATCTGGCGCACCACCTGGGTCGCGGCGCGGTCGATGACCCACAGCCCGCCCTGTTGGCTGTCGGCGACGAAGAAGGTGGAGCCGTCCGGCGAGAGCTTGATGTCCTGCGGGCCCATCGTGGTGTTGCGGGTCGGCATGTCGATCATGCGCAGGACCTTGTGCCCGACGAGGTCGATCACGGCGATGCGACCGCCGAACTCGCAGGTGAACAGGCCCGTGCTGCCGTCGGGGGTGAAGTCGGCGTGGTCGATCCCGGGACAGTCGGGTGTGGGGAGGGTGTCTTGCACCTTCCAGGTGTGGGGGTCGTAGAACACCAGCTCCCGACGGCGTTCGGCCACCGAGATCGCGGACCTGCCGTCGCTCGTGAAGTACATGTTGTACGGGTCGGTCACCGGGATGTTCGGACCCGGCCTGCCGGTCTTCGGATCGAACGGGGTGATCTTGTTGCCGGTGTCGTCGGTGGCGTACAGCGTGGTCATGTCGTAGGACGGGACCATGTGCTGCAGCTCGCCACCGAGCGGGTACTTGGCCACCACGGCGAACGTCGCGGGGTCGATCACCCACACGTCGCCCGACTTGGTGTGCGGCACGTAGACCAGTGGGAGCGCCGCCTTCGCCGCGTCCGACAGCATCCCGGCACCGGCGGCGGCGTAGATGTTGTGCGACTCCGGCGTCACGGTGGTGGCCGCGGTGCCCGCAGGCGGGGTGGGCGCCGGGTCGGGTCGCGGCTCGGGGCTCGAGCAGGCCGCCAGCACCAGCACCGCGCCCATCAGCGCACCGAGCAGCGCGACGGGTCGAGCGGAGAACACCACGGGCTCCCTTTCAGCGGAACAGTCGGCCGGCCGTGACCGGGGTCAGGCCACGCGCGGCGAGGTCGTCGAGCAGCCCGGGGAGCGCCTCGAGCGTGCCGGGATGACCCAGGTGCATGCTGACGACGCTGCCGGCCGTGGCGGCCCGGACGTTGCGGCGGATCGCGGCGGCACCGGGATCGGTGTAGTCCTCGGAGTCGATGTCGTAGGACAGGACCGTGGCGTAACCGGCGGCGCCCGCGAGCGTGCGCACAGCCGCGGTGGCGTGCTGCGCAGCCGACGGCCGGAAGAACGCGCCCGGGCCGCCCGTCAGCGCGGCGAGGCGGTCGCGACACCGCTCGATCTCCGCGCGGACGCCTGCGGTGCCCAGCGCGGTGAGGTCGGGGTGTGACCAGGTGTGGTTGCCGATCTCGTGCCCGTTGCCGGTGACCGTCTTCGCGACGTCCGGGTACTGCTGCAGCCAGGTGCCGATCGCGAGCACCGTGACCGCGGCGCCGCGGTCGGCGAACCCGGTGAGCACCTTGCGGGCGAGCTCAGGGTCCCCGGCGCCGTGGAAGGTCAGCGCCACCTCCGGCCGCCCGGAGGTGGCCCGCACCAGCTCGTCGGCGGGGCTGCCGGGGGTACGGGTGGGGGCGGGCGGCGTGGTCGACGCCGCGGTGGGTACCGGTGGCGCCGCCGCGGGTGTCGGGGACGCAACCGGGGACGGCGCACATGCCGCAGCCAGCGGCAGGACGGCGCCGGCCGCCAGCAGCCCGCGCCGCGTCAGCCGGCCCCCACCGCGTGACGTCACGATCGGAGACTACGGCGGCCCTGACCAGGCGGTTCGATCACCCCGTCCGGGGCAAATGACCGATCAGAGCCCGTGTGCGGCGCGCAGTACCCGCTTGAGCAGCTTGCCCGCTTCGGTGCGTGGCAGCTCGTCGCGCACCTCCCAGCTGCGGGGGCGCTTGTAGCTCGCCAGCCGCTGCGCCAGATGCTCCTCGATCGCCGCGATGTCGAGCTCCCGTCCCGTCCTCGCCACCACGACGGCGTGCACGGTCTCACCCCACTCCGGCGACGGGAGGCCGAACACGGCCGCGTCGAGCACGTCCGGGTGCTCGTGCAGCGCCGCCTCGACCTCGGCGGGATAGACGTTCATGCCGCCGGTGATCACCAGGTCGCCGCCGCGGTCGCGGATGTAGAGGAAGCCCTCCTCGTCGAGGTGCGCGACGTCGCCGACCGACTTCCAGCCCTCGTCGTCGCCCACCGGCTCGGTGCGGCCGTGGTAGCCGGTGAACGTGCTCGACGAGCGCACGTACAGCGCGCCGGGCTCCCCCGGCCGCAGCACGGCACCGTCCGGGCCGAGCACCCGCAGCTCGACGCCCGGCACGGCCCGCCCGCAGGAACCGGGCTTGCGCAGCTGGTCCTCCGGTTCGAGCACGGCGTCGACGCCCAGCTCGGTGGAGCCGTAGACCTCGAAGAGGAACCAGTCACCGAGCTTCTCGAAGACCTCCTGCTTGAGCGCGTAGGGCACCGGCGCCGCATTGGCCACCAGCGACCGCATCGAGGAGAGATCGGCGGCGGCGAGCACGTCGATCGGCTGCGCGACGATCCGCTTGAGCGGCGTGGGCGCGGTGAACGTGTTGGTGACGCGGTAGGAGCGCACCAGCTCCAGCCAGCGGGCGGCGTCGAAGGAGCGCATCAGCACCACGGTGCTGCCCAGGACGTGCGTGAGCGCGGCCCAGGCCAGCGGCCCGGAGTGGTAGAGCGGGCCGGTGGTCAGGTGCACCTCATTGCCCGGCTGCAGGCGCAGTTTCGTGACGAGGTTGAGCGTCATCTCCGGGTCGGCCGGGCCGCGCACCGCGCCCTTGGGCTTGCCGGTGGTGCCGGACGTGTAGATCATCGACGTGCCCTGCTCCGCGGGGCTGGGCGGTGGGGTGGACGCTCCGGAGGCGAGCACGTCGTCCCAGGCCCGGGCGCCGTCGAAGGCATTGCCGCGGAAGACGACGACCTCGCGCACACCCGTCAGCTCCGCCCGGACCTCCTCGATCCGCCCGGCCTGCTCGGCGTCGACGAGCACGAGCACGGCCCCGCTGTCGCCGATCACGAAGCTCATCTCGGCCGCGGTGAACCGGTACGCCAGCGGCACCGCGACCAGCCCGATCTTGCGCGTGGCGTGCAGCAGCGTGATGACCTCGACGCTGTTGGGGCCACACCAGACGACCCGGTCGCCGGCCCGCAGACCCAGCCCCAGCAGGCCGTTGGCCAGCCGGTTGGCGGCGGCTTCCAGCTCGGCGAACGTGAGCGACGGCCCGTCGGGATCGTGGATCGCGATCTTGTCGGGCGTGGCGGCGGCGTGGGCGGTGAGGTGGTCGGGGAGCGGCGGCGCGTCGGTGGGCACCATCACACTCTTGCCCATCGGCAGCCGGAGCGGGAGGCCTGTGGACAACTCCCGCGGACGGTCGGCCGCACCTGTCACATTCCTCGCATGACCGCATTGCCCCTTCAGCAACCGCGACTCCTGACGGTTGCGGAGTTCGCGGCGCTCGGGGAAACGGCGGAGGGGCGCTACGAACTGCACGAGGGGACGATCGTGATGGCCGCCTTCTCCGCGCCGGCGACGTCCTTCTTGCCGTCGAGATCGCGTCGCCCGGTTCGAAACGGACCGACCACCTGATCAAGCGTGATGAGTACGCCGACGCCGGTATCCCGAACTACTGGGTCATCGACATCGACGAACGCCGGGCACTGACAGCTCATCACGTGGCCGGCGAGTTCGGCTATGTCGCCGACGAGCCCGTGAGTGGCACCTTCGCCACCGACGCGCCCTTTCCCATCCAGCTGGATCTCGACACCCTGACCTGATCAGGCGTTAAGTTGCTCGGGTGACCAGCGCTGACCCGAAGATCGTCATAGTCGGAGCGGGCTTCGGCGGCATCGCCGCCGCCATCGAGCTGCAGAAGCACGGCTTCACCGACATCACGATCTTGGACGCGGCCCCCGCTCTCGGCGGCACGTGGCTGCACAACACGTATCCGGGCGCGGCCTGCGACGTGCCGAGCCACCTGTACTCGTTCTCGTTCGCGCAGCGGCGGGACTGGTCGCGGCTGTGCTCCCCGCAGGCCGAGATCCTCTCCTACCTGCAAGGGGTCGCGCGTGACTACGGCGTCGACCGCCGCGTCGTCCCGAACACCCGCGTCACCGCCTGCACCTGGGACGACGGCACCCGCCGCTGGACGCTCACCACCGAGGACGGCGCCGCGCTCGACGCCGACGCCGTGGTCATCGCCACCGGCCAGCTCAACCGGCCGTCGATCCCTCCGATCGTGGGCGCCGACAGCTTCGCGGGCCACACGTTCCACTCCGCCCGCTGGGACCACGGCTACGACCTGCGCGGCAAGCGGGTCGCCGTGATCGGCTCGGGGGCGAGCGCGGTGCAGTTCGTGCCCGAGATCGCCCCGCTCGTCACGCGGCTGACCGTGTTCCAGCGCACCGGAAACTGGTTCATGCCGCGCAAGAACCGGCCCTATCCCGCCGTGGTCCGGGCGGCCGTCAAGCATGTTCCGGGGCTGCAGGCCTACCGCCGCCGCTACATCTACCACTACGGCAACCTGCTCACCCGCATGATCCGCAACCCGCGCACGCTGGGCAGGCTCGGGCACTCCATGTCGGCGCGGTTCATGCGCTCGCAGCTCACCGATCCGGACGTGCGCGCGAAGGCCTGGCCGGACTTCACCTTCGGCTGCAAGCGGGTGCTGTTCAGCTCGTCGTTCCTGCCGGCGCTGCAGCGACCCAACGTCGAGCTCGTGACCGATGCGATCACCCGCATCACCCCCACCGGCGTCGAGACGGCCAACGGGGGCACCCACGACGTCGACTGCCTGATCTGGGCCACCGGGTTCGCCACCACCGGGTTCATGTTCCCGATGAAGATCGCCGGTGCCGGCGGGCGCACCCTCGACGAGGCGTGGTCCGACGGCCCGCGCGCGCACCTGGGCATCACCGTGTCGGGCTTCCCGTCGATGTTCGTGATGTACGGGCCCAACACCAACACCTCTGGCGGCTCGATCATCGTCTACCTGGAGGCACAGGCCCGCTACCTGCGCCAGGCGCTGCAGCAGGTGCGGGTGCGCCGCGCAGCGGCGATCGACGTCCGGCCGGAGACGGAGGCGGCGAGCGATCGGAAGCTCCAGTCCCGCTTCGCCGGCACGGCGTGGACCCAGTGCGACTCCTGGTACCGCGACGGCACGGGCCGCGTGGTCACGAACTGGCCCGGGTACATGGGCGAGTACGAGAAGGCCACGCGAACCCTGGATCCGGCGGAGTTCCAGTTCCTGTAACCGTCGGTCAGGCGTCGGTGCGCACCTCGACACCGTCCTGCGGCCAGCGGGTGTGGTAGCTGCCCTCGACGTCGATGCGGCGGTAGGTGTGGGCGCCGAAGAAGTCGCGCAGGCCCTGGATCAGGCTCGCCGGGCCACGCTCGCGCCGGTACGCGTCGTAGTAGCTCAGCGAGCTGGCGAACGCCGGGATCGCCACGCCCTGCTCGGTCGCAGTGATCACCACCCGGCGCCAGGCGTCCTGCGCGTTCGCGACGGCCTCGGTGAAGTACGGCACCATCAGCAGGTTGGTGACGTCGCCGTGCTCGGTGTAGGCGTCGCGGATCCGGTTGAGGAACTGCGCCCGGATGATGCAGCCGCCGCGCCAGATCGTGGCCATGGCGCCCAGGTCGAGGTCCCAGTCGTTGGCCTTGGACGCCGCCCGCATCTGCGCGAAGCCCTGCGCGTAGGCCACCACCTTGCTGGCGTAGAGCGCCTGGCGGATGTCCTCGACGAGGTCGGGACGATCGGTGCTCGACTCCGGGTTCGGCCCCGCGAGCGTGCCCGCAGCCGCCTTGCGCTCGTCGCGCAGCGCCGAGAGTCCGCGCGCGAAGACGGCCTCGGTGATGCCGGTGAGCGGGATGCCCAGCCCGAGCGCGTCGATCGCGGTCCAGGTGCCGGTGCCCTTCTGCTCGGCCTGGTCGACGATCATCTCGACCAGCGGGTTGCCCGTCTTCTCGTCGGTCTTGCCCAGCACCTTCGCGGTGATCTCGATGAGGAACGACTCGAGGTCTCCGGTGTTCCACTCCTCGAAGATCGCCGAGATGGCCGGCGCGTCGAGCCCGGCAACGTGCGTGAGCAGGTCGTAGGCCTCGGCGATGAGCTGGATGTCGGCGTACTCGATGCCGTTGTGCACCATCTTGACGTAGTGCCCGGCACCGCCCGGTCCGACGTGGACGCAGCACGGCGTGCCGTCGACGACGGCGGCGATGCTGGTGAGGATCTCCTCGACCTCGGCGTAGGCCGACGGGTCGCCGCCGGGCATGATGCTCGGCCCGAGCAGCGCGCCCTCCTCACCACCGGAGACGCCGATGCCCATGAAGCGCAGGCCTCCTGCCGCGCACTCCTCGGTGCGGCGCACGGTGTCGGGGAAGTGCGAGTTGCCGGCGTCGATGATGATGTCGCCCTCGTCGAGCAGCGGCGTCAGCTCGGCGATCACGCCGTCGACCGGGGCCCCGGCCTTGACCATGACGATGATCCGGCGCGGCTTCTCCAGCGCGGCGACGAAGTCCTCGGTGGTCTCCGCTGCGGTGAACGTGCCCTCGTCGCCGTAGGCCTCGATGAACTCCTTGGTCTTCGCGGTGGTGCGGTTGTGCACCGCCACGGGCACGCCGTGGCGCGCGATGTTGCGGGCCAGGTTCGCCCCCATCACCGCGAGTCCCGTGACCCCGATGCGGCTCGTTGCTGTCATGTGGCGATCCCCTTTGGCAAGTGACCCGGCGCGGGCGACGTTACCCACATCGCCCGCTGCCGGATACGTGACCGTCGGAACCCTCAGAACGCCGCAGCGGCCGGGATCAGTTCCTTGCCCATCAGCGCGAGCCGCTCGGTCTCCCACACACGCGGCACCCAGCCGTGCGCGTCGGAGACACCCAGCTCGCCGAGTGGCTGCAGCTGCTTGAGGATCTCGTCGATCTTGTCGCCGCCCGCACCGGGATCCAGGGGCACCATCACGGTCTTCTTGATCTCGTCGTAGTCCCGCCCGACCGCCTCGCAGTGCCCGCGCAGGATGTCCAGCTTCCGGGCGACGTCGGGTCCCCCGAACAGGTTGCAGGCCTGGGCGTACTTCGCCACCAGCAGCAGCGTCTTCTTCTCCCCGCCGCCGCCGATCAGGATCGGCGGCGTGCGCAGCGGCTGCGGCGAGTTCAGCGTGCGTTCGAGGTGGTAGTGCTTGCCCTCGTACGGGCCGTCGTTGTCGCTCCACATCTGCTGGCAGATCTGCAGCGTCTCCTCCAGCCGCTCGAACCGCTCGGCCGTCGGCGGGAAGAACAGCCCGAGCCCGCGCGCCTCCTCGTCGTTCCAGGCGGCGCCGATCCCGAGCCAGGCCCGGCCCTTGGACAAGACGTCGAGTGTGGAGATGAGCTTGGCGAGCATGCCTGGGTCCCGGTAGCTGACGGCGGTGACCCAGGTGAGCAGCTCGACGCGCGACGTGCGGGCCGCGATGTAGCCGAGCGTGGTGTAGGCCTCCAGCATCTCGTGCTCGGGCGGGCCGAGCACGCTGATCTGGAACAGGTGGTCCATGACGCTGACGCTCGAGAATCCGGCATCCTCGGCCGCGACGACGACCCGGGTCAGGTCGTCGGCGAGACCGGCGGGTCCGCTCGGGAAGGTGAAGTCCGCGACGTGCAGACCGATCTCCATCGTTCCTCCTCCGTGCCTGCGCGATGCAGGACACGGTCTCGAGGCTAGGCCCGCCCGGCAGGCCACGCAGTGCTCGAAGGTGGCCCTGCTGGTCCCGGTATCCCGGCCGGTCCCGGTGTCCCGCTGTCAGAGCCCGAGCGTGTAGGCCGTCATCGACAGCGACCCGAACGTGTAGCCGTCGACGAGCACGTCCGCGGCGGTGTTCGCGGCCGCGCCGAGTCCGGCGAGGTAGAGCTGCGGGATGAAATGGTCCGGTGTCGGGACGGCGACGTCGAAGTCACGCGCACCCTGGACGGTGGGGAGCGCTGCGGGTGACCCGGTCATCGCCGTGCCGGCCGCGGCGTCGAACCGGTGCGCCCAGTCGAAGCCGCCGTCGGGCTGCGCCGCGTCCATGCCACCGAGGTTGTGCACGACGTTGCCGCTGCCGACGATCATCACGCCCTGCTCGCGCAGCGGAGCGAGCTGCGCCCCGAGCTCGAGGTGGTAGTCGAACGGCTTCATCGCATTGATCGACAGCTGGACGACGGGGATGTCGGCATCGGGGAACATGTGGGTCAGCACCGTGGCGCGCAGCCCGACCTCGCATGCCGTCCCGAGTCGTCGCACAGGTTCCACCGGGTGCGAGGACGGGTCAGCGTGTGCGAGGTCGGAGGGGAGGACCTAGAACGCCGGCCACGGGATCGCCGGACCGTGCCCGGACGGCTCGGGGTAGCACCCGGCCGCCAGCAGCCCGTCGACCCTGGCGATGAGGGTGCGGACCTCGCGGCGGGCGACGTGCTCACCGATGGTCTCGGCCAGTCCGCCGTCGAGCCCGGCCCGCAGCTTCTCCAGCGCCTCGACGACGTCGGCCGACAGCGCCTGCCCGACGAAGCCCCACAGCACGGTGCGCAGCTTCTCCTCGACGTGCAGCGTGAGGCCGTGGTCGCAGCCGTAGAGGTTGCCGTCGGTACCGGCGAGTACGTGCCCACCCTTGCGGTCGGCGTTGTTGACGACCACGTCGAACGCGGCCATCCGGCGCAGCTCGGGCGTGTCGGCGTGGGCGAGCACCGCGGGTTCGCCGCGGTCACCGCGGGCGCGCAGCACCCCGATCCAGCCCTGCTGCACCTTCTTGGGCGCGACGACGTCGACGTACTCGCGCTCGTCGTCGGTGTCGACCCAGATCTGCACCATCCCGGGGCCGAACGGGCCGGGGCGCAGCACGGTGGGCGGCACGACGTGGAAGCCCGCCGCCTCCGAGACGAGGAACGACGCGACCTCGCGACCGGCGAGGGTTCCGTCGGGGAAGTCCCACAGCGGGCGTTCCCCGCGCACCGGCTTGTAGACGCACTGCGCCTCGACGCCGTCGGCGCTGATGGTGCCGAACAGCGTGGCGTTGGACGCGTCGACGAGGCGGCCGGTGACGTCGATCTGACCGTGCAGCAGCAGTTCCGGCACCGCCGGGTCGCGAGGATCCACCTGGGTGCGGCTCAGTCGCCGACGGGTGATCGCTTGTGGTACCCGTTGAGGCGCACGCAGACGTGTCCTTCGGGGTCGAGCGGCTCGGCGCACAGCGGGCACGGGGCCCGGCCTGCCGAGACCACCCGCTCGGCGCGATCGGCGAACGCCTTGGCCTGCAGCGGGGAGAGGAACACCCGCAACGCGTCCGGCCCCTCGTCGGTGTCGTCGAGCACGACCGACTCGTCGACCTCCTCCTCGGAGACGGCGAGCAGCTCCACCACGATCGACTTGGAATCGGCATCCCAGCCCAGACCCATGGTGCCGACGCGGAACTCCTCCTCCAGCGGCACGGCGAGCGGATCGAGATCGGTGCCGGGCGCGGCCTCCTCGGGCACGTCGGAGCCGAAGCGGCGCACGACCTCCTGGAGCAGCGCACCGATCCGTTCGGCGAGCACGGACACCTGCTGCTTCTCCAGCAGCACGCTGATCGTGCGGGCCTCTTCGATCGCCTGCAGGTAGAACGAACGGTCGCCGGGCTCGCCGACGGTCCCGGCGACGAAGCGCTCGGGCTGGCGGAAGACATGAATGAGGCGTGACATGGCCCTTCCAGGATAGGCCACCGTCGCCGTCATGGCTCGTCGATGTGAGGTTACGAGCCCGTATCGCCCCCGACGACACCATCGGAGCTGCGCGCGGCGGGCTTGCGGCGGCGCTTCGGCTTGGGCGGGATCAGCCCCGCGACGTCGCCGCCGAGGTCGTTGACCCGCGCGACGAACGGCCGGGTCTCCGTGTAGTGGATGACGCTGATCGAGCAGGTGTCGACCATGATCCGCTGGAAGTTGTCGAGGTGCGTGGCCAGCGCATCGGCCAGGATGGCCTTGATCACATCGCCGTGGCTGCAGGCCAGCCAGACGGCCTGCGGCCCGTGCTCGGCGCCGATCCGCGCGCCGTGCCGGCGCACCGCGGCCACCGCGCGCCCCTGCACCGCCGCCAGGCCCTCACCGTCGGGGAAGATCGCAGCAGAGGGGTGCGCCTGCACGACCTTCCACAGCGGTTCCTTCGCGAGCTTGCCCAGCGAGCCGCCCGTCCAGGAGCCGTAGTCGACCTCGGCCAGGTCCGGCTCGCTGACGGGCGTGAGGCCACGGTCTTTCGCCAGCGGAGCCACCGTCTGCTCGCAACGCAGCATCGGCGAGGAGACGATCTCCGCGATCGGGACGCCGGTGAGCCGCTCGACGACCTTGTCGGCCTGCTCGAGCCCCTTCTCGTCCAGCTCGACGCCGGGGGTGCGCCCGGCGAGGATGCCCGAGACGTTGGCCGAGGAGCGGCCGTGGCGCAGCAGGATGAGGGTGGTCACCCGGTCGAGCCTACGGGTGGGCCGGCGCGGCCAGCCCGGCGATCACGATCTCGACGAACCGGTGGCGCATCTCCGCGGGCACCTCGCCCCCGGGCATCGACGAGAGCAGCAGCATCAGGTCCGCCAGCGTGACGCCCGCACGCAGCACCCCGGCGGCATGCGCGAGATCCAGCAATCTCGTGATCGCGGCGACGGCCCGCCCGGCGTGGGTGCCGGGCACGGCCCTGGCGAACTCGGCCTCGACGTCGAGTCGGTCCGCCGCGACCTTGAGCGCGCGGTCGGTGACGTGCCGCTCGGCCACCGCGCGGAACAGCTCCGCCAGCTTCTCGGCGACGGGAGCACCCGCCTCGACCTCGACGAGTGCGCGCTCGGTCCGCGCGGCGATCTGGTCGAACGAGTCGTCGACGACGGCGTTGATCAGATCCGACTTGGCCGGGAAATGGCGGTAGAGGGTGCCGACCGCAACACCTGCCCGCCGGGCGATGTCGTCCATCCCGACGTCGACGCCCGCCTCGACGACGAGCTCCCTGGCAGCGGCCAGTATCCGGTCCCGGTTGCGTTGTGCGTCGGCTCTCACCGCTCCATGATGAACTATCGTTCATGTTATGGCTAAGATGAAGACACGTTCATCTTCTACCGAGGAGCTCATCATGGCCTGGACGCCCGCAGACATCCCCGACCTCACCGGCAAGCGCGCCATCGTCACCGGCTCCAACGCCGGGCTCGGCCTGCACATCGCCGACGAGCTGGCCGCGCACGGTGCCGACGTGACGCTGGCCTGCCGCAACCTGACCAAGGCCGAGCAGGCCGCCGACGGGATCCGCAAGCGCACGCCGAGCGCGTCGGTCGAGGTCCGGGCGCTGGACCTGGCCGATCTCGACAGCGTCGCCGCGTTCGCCGGGGGCATCGACGGGCCGCTGGACCTGCTCGTCAACAACGCCGGCCTGATGGCCATCGACGAGGCCCGCACCCCGCAGGGCGTCGAGATGCAGTTCGGCGTCAACCACCTCGGGCACTTCGCGCTCACCGCGCGACTGCTGCCGCTGCTGCTGGCCACGCCGGGCTCCCGCATCGGATCGATGTCGAGCATGGGACACCGCGGCGCCCGCGGCCCCGCCGACCCGCGCCTGGAGCGGCCCTACCAGCGCTGGCAGTCCTACTTCCAGAGCAAGCTGGCCAACCTGCTGTTCACCGCGGAGCTGCAGAAGCGCCTCTCCGCCGCCGGCGCGTCGACGATCGCCGTTGCCGCGCACCCCGGCGGGTCCAGCACCGATCTCGGCACCGAGGGGTCGGGCCTGATCAACCGCTCGATCTCGACGGTGGTGCCGCTGATCGCGCAGAGCGCGGAGGCCGGAGCCCGCCCGATGCTGCGCGCCGTCACCGATCCGGCCGTCCGCGGTGGCGAGTTCTACGGTCCGACCTTCGTCTTCCGGGGTTCCCGTCCGGTGCGGGAGACCCCGTCGCGGTCCGCTCGCGACGCCGCCGCGGCAGCGCGGCTGTGGGCCACATCGGTCGAGCTCAGCGGCCTGGAGCCGGCGATCACGCGCTAGACGGCGGCGATCCAGCCGGCGCCGAGCGCCACCGCCAGCAGCACCCCCAGTGCCAGCCGGTACCAGACGAAGACGTAGACGCTGTGCTTCTGGACGTACTGCAACAGCCAGGTGATCACCACGTAGCCGACCCCGAACGCGATGAGGGTGGCCACGATCATCTGCGGCCCGGTCACACCGTCGGCCTTCGCGATGTCGGGGATCGTGAAGAGCCCGGCCGCGACGACGGCCGGGATCGCGAGCAGGAACGAGTAGCGCACCGCCGCCGGCCGGGTGAGCCCGAGGAACAGCCCGGCGGTGATCGTGCCGCCGGAGCGCGACACCCCGGGGATCAGCGCGAGCGCCTGCGCGAAGCCGAGCACCACGCCGTCGGCCCACTTCATCTGGTTCAGCTCGATGCGCTGGCGCCCGACCCGCTCCGCGACGCCCAGCAGCAGGCCGAACAGGACCATGGTGGTGGCGATCACCCAGAGGTTGCGGGCCGCCGTCTCGATCGAGTGCTTGAACACGATGCCCAACACGCCGATCGGGATCGTGCCGACGATCACCAGCCAGGCGATCCGGTACTCCGGCTCCGCGCGGACCTCGGCATTGGTGAGGCCCCGGATCCACGTGACGATCAGCTTCCAGAGATCGCGCGCGAAGTAGACGATCACCGCGGCCTCGGTGCCCAGCTGGCTGACCGCGGTGAACGCGGCGCCCGGGTCGTTGCCGAAGAAGACCCCCGAGATGATCCGCAGGTGCGCCGACGAGGAGATCGGCAGGAACTCCGTCAGACCCTGCACCACACCCAGGACGAGTACTTCCAGCCAACTCACGCCGGGGACCGTACCGGTGGTACCTGAGAGGCCCCGTCCTAGGCTCTCATGGTGCTGCGGAGACGGGTGGGTGCCAGCGGGCTCGAGGTGTCCCGGGTCGGCCTGGGCACGATGAACTGGGGCCTCGAACCCGACACCGACGATGCGGCCGCCCAGCTCACCACGTTCGTCGACGCCGGTGGCACGCTCGTCGAGACCGCCGACGGCTACGGCGACGGCGCGGCACAGGAGGTGCTGGGCGCCGTACTCGCGTCGAGCGTGCCCCGCGACTACATCGTCATCGCCGGGCGCAGCACGCTGCCGGGCGGCCCACTGGGCGACGGCTCGGCCCGCGGCGCGCTGCTCACCGGCCTCGACGCCACCCTCAAGCGGCTGGGCACCGATCACCTCGACCTGTGGCAGCTGCCCGGGTTCGACGCCACCGTGCCGCTGGAGGAGACGCTCTCGGCCGTGCAGATCGCCGTCACCACCGGCAAGGTCCGCTACGCCGGGCTGGTGGCGCCGAAGGGCTGGGAGCTGGCCACCATCGCCGAGCGCGGCCGGTCACTGGGCAACATCACGGTGCCGGTCTCGGCGCAGGTGGAGTACTCGCTGCTCTCGCGCGACATCGAGGCGGAGCTGCTGCCCGCCGCCACCCACCACGGGATCGGGCTGCTCGCCTGGGCCCCGCTGGGCCGCGGGGTGCTCACCGGCAAGTACGCCGACGGCACCCCCGCCGACTCCCGGGCCGCCTCCCCCGCGCTCGCCCCCTACGTCGAGGTCCGGCGCAACGACCGCTCGGCCCGCATCGTCTCCGCGGTGCTCACGGCGGCCGATGGCCTGGGCACCTCGCCGCTCACCGTGGCGCTCGCCTGGGCCCGCGACCGGCCGGGAGTGGCGGCCGCGATCGTCGGCGCGCGCGATGCGGCACAGCTCACGGCGTCGATGGCCACCGAATCGGTGGATCTCCCCACCGAGATCCGGGCCGCTCTCGACGACGTCAGCTCCCCCTCCTGAGGAGGAGTGCCGGACCTGGCAGAGCGATCGGGGCAAGCCTATGGTTGAGGCGATTCCACCCGTCGTTCATGCACGAGGCAGCGGCGGGGTTCGGCAGACCTGGTGGGAGGTGAGCCGGTGAAGCGTGGCAGCCCGACCGGTTCGGTCGAAGGAGACACGATCGACGGGGAGTGGGAGTACCGCCCGGTACAGCTCTCCGGTGACGTCTCCCGGATGACCGCGGCGGTACGACTGGCGATCCAGGCCGAGTTCGGCGGCTGGGAGCTCTCCAGGGTTCGGCTCTACCCGGGTGGCATCCGCAAGGTGTGGCTGCGGCGCAAGCGTCGCGCCGGTCAGATGCTCCCGGAGCTCTCCATCTGAGGCGCTGAGGCGCTGACCTGTTGGTCAGTGCTCCTGCCACGCGACGTCGGGCGGTGCCGGGCTCCCCTTCGGCCCCGGCACGCCCCGGAACCCGTAGGGCCCGGGCTCGCGGCCGGGCTGCACGTACCAGCACTCCCCCGGCTGCCCGCGCTCCAGGATCGAAGCGATGGCGCCGGCCACGTCGTCGGCCGTGAGCAACGGGAACCCCGCGAACTGGGCCTTCACCCCCGCGATGAGCGGGGTGTCGGCGAAACCGGGGCACACGGCGTTGACGATGATCCCCTCGGCCGCGAGCGTCGGGCCCGCCGAGCGGACGTAGCCGACCACGGCGTGCTTCGTGAGCGTGTAGAGCGCGTCGCCCGGCATGCCGACCAGACCGGCCAGCGAGGCGGTGGCCACGATGTTGCCCCCGCCCGCCCGCCGCAGCGCCGGCACCGCTGCCGTCAGGCCGAACACGACATGGTCGACGTTGACACCGACGATCTGGCGGTACGCGGCGAGGTCGAGGTCCTCCAGCCCCGACTGCCCACCGCTGATCCCCGCGTTGAGCAGCACGATGTTGAGCCGGCCGAAGGCGTCCTCGGCGACGTCGACGGCCATCGTCATCGTGTCGGAGTCGGACACGTCACCGGGCAGCGCGAGCCCGCCCACCTCCGCGGCGAGCGCGCGGGCGGCGGCCTCGTCGCGATCGGCGACGGCGACGACCGCGCCTGCCGCGGCGAGGCGCCGCACGGCGGCGGCTCCGATGCCGGAGGCGCCACCCGTGACCAGCGCGGCCTTGCCGCGCAGGTCCAGCCCTGGAACGTCCATCGTCAGCAGCTCCTCAGGAACGTGTCGAGCACCCGGGCCCCGAACTTCAGCGAATCGATCGGCACGCGCTCGTCGATGCCGTGGAACAGCGACGCGAAGTCGAGGTCCGGGGGCAGCCGCAGCGGCGCGAAGCCGTAGCACTTCATGCCCAGGTCGGCGAAGGACTTGGCATCGGTGCCGCCCGAGAGCATGTAGGGCACCGTGGCCGCGGTCGGGTCCTCGGTGCGCAGCGCGGCCGCCATGGCGGCGGTCAGCGGCACGTCGAAGGGCATCTCGAGGGCCGGCAGGTGCGTGACCCACTCGCGCGTGACGTCCGGGCCGATCAGCTCGTCGACCTCGCGGAGGAAGGCCTCCTCGCGCCCCGGGATGATCCGGCAGTCGACCACCGCCTCCGCCGACGACGGGATGACGTTGGCCTTGTACCCGGCCGAGAGCATCGTCGGGTTGGCGGTGTCGCGCACCGTGGCGCCGACCATCCGCGCCACCGGACCGAGCTTGGCGAGCGCGCCCTCGAGGTCGTCCTCGGGGAACTCGAGCCCGGTGAGCTCGCGCATCTGCTGCAGGAATGCGCGCAGCGTGTCGGTCATGGTGATCGGGAACGTGTGGTTGCCCAGCCGGGCAACGGCCTCGGCGACCTTGGTGACGGCGTTGTCCTCGTGCAGGAACGAGCCGTGGCCGGGCTTGCCGCGGGCCCGCAGCCGCATCCAGGCGATGCCCTTCTCGGCCGCCTCGATGAGGTAGACGCGCTTGTCCTCGGCCAGCGTCAGCGAGAACCCGCCGACCTCACCGACGGCCTCCGTGCAGCCCTCGAACAGGTCGGGCCGGTTCTTCACCAGCCAGTCGGCGCCGTAGGCACCCCCGGCCTCCTCGTCGGCGAGGAAGGCGAAGACGAGATCCCGCGGCGGCACCACCCCGTCGCGCTTGAAGCGGCGCGCGACGGCGATCATCATCGCCACCATGTCCTTCATGTCGACCGCGCCGCGGCCCCACACGTAACCATCCTGGACGGCGCCGGAGAACGGGTGCACCGACCACTCGGTGGGATCGGCGGGCACCACGTCCAGGTGCCCGTGCACGAGCAGCGCGCCCCGGTTCGGATCGGAGCCCTTGAGCCGGCAGACGACGTTGTCGCGGCGCGGCGCACCCGACTCCACCATCTCGATCTCGTACCCGACCTCGGTGAGCTTGGCCGCGACGTACTCTGCGGCCTCCCGCTCCCCCGTGACGGTGGCGGGGTCGCCAGTGTTGGTGGTGTCGATGCGGATGAGCTCCGACGCCAGTTCGACGACCTCGTCCTCGGCTGCAGTCACGCGGATCTTCCTACCACTGACCTGCGACAGCAGCGCGGCCGAGGAGTCCAGCGACCTGCCTGCATGACCCCTGTGGAGGGTGCGTTATCCTCTTCCACAGCGCGGCTCACGGGCCGCGATGCAGGTCCGAGTGGCGGAATGGCAGACGCGCTAGCTTGAGGTGCTAGTGCCCTTTAACGGGCGTGGGGGTTCAAGTCCCCCCTCGGACACTCCACAGTTGCACCCCTGCAACATCTGACGTACCTGTGCTCAAGTGTGCTTGAGCACCCCTCCTCAGTACCAGCCACTCCCCAGCGTGTCGTCTCTGGGGAGTCACCGTGGTGACCTCCGGTGTCGTACCCGCCCTAAATCTCTCGCGGCATCGCAGCACCGGCACCGCAACACCGCGGCGGCCCGCACCCCGGCCGATCGCTCTTCCCACGCTGCCGCCTCATGCCGGTCGCGACGCGCTGTACGGCCTTGCCGTCCTGGACCGGTACGGCCGCGTTGCCGATCGGGCCATGCTGCGCGCATTGGCGTGGGGGCCTGGTCAGACGCTGACCCTCACTCTGATCGCCGGGTCCGTCCTCGTCCTCTCCCACCCGGAGGGCTCGGTGCGGGTCGGCAACGACGAGCACCTGCGCCTGCCCGTCGGCGTCCGACGCGCCTACCGGCTCGTCGCCGGTGACCGGATCCTCCTCGTGGCCGACCCGTCAGCCGGCCGTCTCCTCCTGCACCCGCCCGCCGCATTGGACGTGCTGCTCGACGCTCACCATGCCGCCCTCCTGCAGGGAGCCACGTCATGACCACGGTGCAGCCACGGGAATCCACACCACGCAACGGGCGGCAGGCCGAACTCGCGGCTGCCCGGCTGCTGCTCGACAGCATGGGTATCTCCGCCGCTGACCTGATCGGCGCATCGCGATCCCGCGCCGAGATCCCGACCTTCGCCCAGTACATCCCCCTCGTCCGCGAGGCCGTCGGCGACGGCACCCGTCGCGTGTACGGCTCGTACTGGACCAGGATCGTCGAGCGCTGGCCCGACCGCCGGCTCGACGAGGTCACCGCGACCGACATCCACCAACTCGTCGAGTACACGAAAGCCAACGTCGTGGCCCGCCGCAACAGCCGCGGTGGGCGCAGTGCCGCCGAGCACGTCATCGCAGCCTTGCGCTGTCTGTACCGCCACGCCGAGGACGATGGCCTGATCGACCCGAGGGACAACCCGGCCCGCAAGGTCGCCAAGCCGCGCCGCCAGCCCAGCACCCGCCAGGCTGTGGCGGACGAGCGCCTCGCCGAGATCCACCACGCCGCCGCGACGACCGGTGACGATCCCGCACTCGACACCCTGCTTCTGCGGATCCATGTCGAGACCGCATGCCGCCGCGGCGGCGCGCTCGCGCTGCGCCCCCGGGACCTCGACCCCACCCAGTGCCTGATCTTCCTACGGGAGAAGGCGGGCACGGTGCGCTGGCAGCCGGTGTCCCCCACGCTCATGACCCACCTGCGCCAGCACGCCAGCGACCGGAACGCCGGTCATCACGACCAACTGCTGCGCTACGCGTCGGGCCGCCCGATCACCCGACGCCGCTACGACCATCTGTGGACCCGTCTCGGCAACGAGCTGCCGTGGGTCGCCACGCAGCAGATCTCCACCCACTGGCTGCGACACACGACCCTCACCTGGGTGGAGCGGAACTTCGGGTTCGCCGTCGCGCACGCCTACGCCGGCCATACCGACGGTGGCGGTGACGGCTCCTCGACCTCCACCTACGTGCGGGCCAACGCTCAGGAGGTCGCGGCTGCGCTCGCCGCCCTCACCGGCGAACACCACCCGCTCGCATGAACGGCCAGGAGACCGACCGGGCCGCGCAGCTCGCCCGGGAGGCGTTGGAGGCCGCCGACGTCCGCGCGCTGGCGGCCCGACCGGATGTGATCGCGCTGCGCGTGGAGCGTGTTGCAAGGCAGGTCGACGTGCTGCTGTGGGCTGGTGTCGCGTTGGGGTTGCTGTTCACGGCGGTCAACGTGCAGCGCTTCGCCGCTGGTGACGCACCGCCGTTCTCGGCGGTCTGGTGGGCAGCGTGGTTGCTGGACCCGATGGTGTCGCTCGTACTCCTCGCGGTGATCCGCGCCGAGCAGATCACCTCTGGGCAGCAGCTGCCCTCCTCGACTTGGGCGCGGGTCACGAAGTGGGCGACGTTCACCGCGACCTACGTCATGAACACCTGGGAGGCTTGGGGGCTCGACGGCGACCCGATGACCCCGGCAGGGGTGGTTTTGCATTCGATCCCGCCGCTGCTCGTCGTGCTCGCTGCGGAGGCTGGACCGGAACTTCGTGAACGACTCGCCCAGACGGCGCATGTAGCTGGCCACGGCGTCGTCGAAGGTGCTGGTGAACCAGGTGACGCTGCCGTTCGTGAACCGGTCACCGTTCCCGACGCGGCAACCAGCGGCGTTCACGAACTCGGCGATCACACGGTTCACGAATCACGACGACCCGGCACGAGGAAGGGTCGTCGCACCTCGGCGGGCAGGACTTCCTCGTCACGACGACTGCTCGATGACTATCTCGCCGACGCGCACGCCGCACTCGCAGCCGCCCGCTCCTCTGGTGAGCCACCGTCGGTGACGCCCTCGTGGTGTCGCGCGGTGACCGGTTGCTCGGCTGGGACGTCGGTGAAGCTCGCGGCCGCGCTGCGCGCGACGGTCACGGCTACGGCGGCGGCGAGTTCATGAACGCGTCGGTAGACAACCGCGTGTCGGTGTCGGTCGTGGATTCAGCTGGCGTTCGGCATGACGAGCGGTCCGCGTCCGCCTTCGTGTGGGTCGGGAGCGAGTGGGTGTGGTTCGCCGGAGAGCGCGGCGAGTGCGGCGGCGACCTCGGTGATGTCGGCGCGCACGTAGGTCGTTGTGACGCCGGCGTCTCGGCCGCCGGTGGTGTGGCCTGCGTAGGCGGCGGCGACGGCGTAGCCGAAGCGGCGCTCGACCCAGGTGAGGGTCGTGTGTCGCAGCCAGTGGGTCGTCGTCTGCTGTGTGTGCACCCAGGGCAGGTGTCGGCCCAGGCGTTGCCAGAGGTGGTCGTAGCGGCGGGCGGTGATCGGTTGCCCGGATCGGTAGCGCAGCAGCGGCTCGTCCGTGGCGCCGCCACGCTCTGCGGCGTGCTCGACGAGGCGGCGCATCAACGTGGGCGACACAGGTTGCCAGCGCATCGTCTCGCCCTTCTCCCGGAGCCGGACGAGGCACTGCTCGACGTCCAGGTCCGCTGGGCGCAGGGCGAGTGCTCCGCCGCGTCGGCATGCGGTCTCGGTGTGCAGTCGCAGGAGCAGCAGGTCGAGATCGGGGTCGTTCCCGGTGGTTCCGGCGACGTGGTTGATCTCGACGAGACGCCCATCGGGCAGGGCGCGTCGAGTGCTCGCGAGTCGTCTCGGTTTCGCCACCTGGGTGGCGGGGTTGCGGTCGGCGGTGATCAGGCCGTCGGCTTCGGCGTGGCGGTAGAGGCAGCGCAGGGCGGCGATGAGGTGCTCGGCTGCGGTGCGGCCGCCGCGGGAGTTGCGGCGAACCACAGCTGCGGCTTTGACCTGCTCGGCGAGCTCGCGGATCTCGATGGGTGTCGGTTCGTCGAGTCGGCGATGCCCCCACACCTGCGACACCCGACGCCAGTACGTCCCGTAGACCCGATGCGCTCCGGGCGAGACGGCGCCGGTGACCCGGTCCACGTACTCCGCGATCGTCGGCATCGTTCGGGCGTGGGAGGGGAGCATGTCGCCGAGCAGCTCCTCGGGCGAGATGCCGAGCTGATCGAGGAGGACCCGGACGGCGTCCAGGCGGTTCGCGGTCATCTCCGACCTCGGAAACCCGTTCCGGCACCGGCCGAGAGGGTCCGGAGCATCTCCTCGACCGCGGAGGCCGTGCAGATGACGACCGTGCCGTTCTCCCTCCAGGCAACGATGAGGAGTCGGGTACCGGCGTCGATCCGGCAGCGGCGCCGAATGGCAAGTGGGACTCGGAGATGGCCCTGCGTCGTGATCGCCGGTGCGCTGCCATCGGCCGTGACGATGACGAAGCGGCCTCGGACCTCGAAGCGGATTCCGGTCTGCTGGTTCCAGCCCATGTGTCTACACAGCGATCGATCCGCGATGCGACCGGCGCGGTCGGGCGGAGTCACCACGCAACGCGGTGGCGGCCCAGCGGCCGCGGCCGTCGGCTCACCGGATTCGTTGCGGCCGACGGTTGCATCGTCGATGTGTGGCACAGCCTCGATGTCGCTAAGGACGGTCATGATCGGCCCCTCCGTGTTCGTCATGCGATGCGGACGAGGTTCCAGCGACGCGTCGATCGTTGTGTGTTTCCGTGTGGTCATCGGGTGGCTGTCACTGCGCGGGGCCAGCCGCTCCGTGGTCCCGAGCAGCTCGGCTTGCTGCGCGAAAGGTGGGATTCGATCTATACGTGATCTCGCGCTGGCGCGCCGCATCCACCGCAGGATGGCCACCTGCCGCCCGCGCGATACGCGACCATGTCAGCCCGGCGACGCGAGCCTCGTGGCAGGCCTGAGCCAACCTCGCCTCGACGACGGCCAGCTTGTTGACGAGGTCATGCACGGCCAACTCGGGCAGGACCTGATCGAGATGACGCTTCCACTCGGCGAACGAGGCGCTGTTGGTCTCCCATCCGTCGACTCCATCCGGTGCGAGAGCCGTCGCGCCGGGCCACTCGCTTCGCGGGTAGAACTGCATCCCTCGCCACCCGCACTCGCAGGCCGAACGCCAGCCGAGCACCTCCAGTGGGGTCGGTGCGCTGCTGGCCACAGCCTCCGAGCCGTCGATCTGGATCGGCACGGGATAGCCGACGTGCGCGTAGGCGGGCTCGAACCCGCTGTCGTGAACCCAGGCCATGTCAGCTCCCCATCGTTCGTCGATGATCGGAGCGTCTACGTGCCTGTGGTCGGCGTGTGGTCGCGCGTGGCTGGCGGTGACCATGACGGCGCCGCTGCTCCTGTGGATCGTGAACGGGTTTGCCCGCTCGATCCGGCTCGGAGCAGGGTTGACGGCCGGCAGAAGGCGTCGAGTGCCCTCAACCCCGTGGCCTGCGCGACTATCGTGGTCCAGCGCTCACCGCGTCTCGGTCGACCTGTGGCAGCGTCGCCGCAGCGCCGGGTGCGGGGCGCCCAGTCAGGCGCGGCCATGGCCGACCGAAGGCCCGGACCGGGGTCGTGACGCGGTGGACCCGACACGGTGGGCAGGTGTCGCCGCTTGGCGGGCCTCTTGGTGGCTCCGTCCCTGTCTGCGGCTCGGTTGGACGCTTGGCTTTCCGGTGGCCGCTGCGGTGGGGGCACTGCGGTGGAAGGTGTCGGGCGCGTCGCGGAATGTCCTGATCCCGACCGATGCAGCGGCGCGGAACGCGGCGGTCGTCGAGGAGTAGGCGCCGAGGTCGTGCATGCGCAACACGAGGCGTCCCACTTGTAGGCGGACGACAGCATAACTGCCGGGTTGTTGGAGGAGCGTCCCATAAGGAATCGGCGCATCGGCAACGTTGATGATCACGCCGGGCTCGGGCATACCGCCAACGGGGGCAACGATGCGGGGATCGATCTCACGCTGCAGCCGCCGCGCCGAGGGGGCGAGGTCGAAGAAGGCGTTGACGAACTTCTCCACCGTCGCCATGTCGTGCAAGTAGATCAGGGCACTGCCGACCCGGACGGTCACCGCTGCGAATTCGGTTCCGGGCTGGTGCTCGGCGATCGCGACGTCCTGGGAGCCCGCGAGGTCCAGAACAACGCTCACGGAATGCCGCTGCCGGTCCGGCCACATCACGCCCTCCCCGGCGTGCTGCCAATGGCGAGGCAAGCACCGGTCCGACCGGTGATCTCACCGTGCCGAGCGGCGTGCACCGCGGGGTGACCGGTTGCCGCGCGCGTGATCTGCGCCCAGGTGAGGCCCGAGTGACGAGCGGCGTGGCAGGCACGCTCCAACCTCTCCTCGACGTCGGCGAGTTGTCTGGCGAGGTCGTGCACGGCCAGCTCGGGAAGCGCGCGGTCGACGTGGTGCCGCCACTCGGCGAACGTGGCGGTGCCGGTCTCCCACCCGTCGACCCCGTCCGGTGCGAGGGCCGTCGCGCTGGGCCACTCGCTGCGCGGGTAGAACTGCATCCCTCGCCAGCCGCACTCGCACGCCGACCGCCAGCCGAGCACCTCGAGCGGGGTCGGGGCACTGCTGGCCGCAGCCTCCGTGCCGTCGATCTGGATAGGTACGGGATGACCCTCGTGCGCGTAGGCGGGCTCGTACCCGCTGTCGTGGACCCAAGCCATGGTGCTGCTCCCATCGGTTTCCGTCGTGAGGGGAGCGTCTCCGTGAGGGTTGATGGCTGAGTGGTCGTGCGTGGCCGCCGTGTGGTCCGCAGTGGTGACCACGTAGTCGCCGCTACCCGCACGGATCGTGAACGGCCTTGCCCGTTCGCTCCGGCTCGGAGGAGGCTTGATGGCCAGCAGAAGGCGGCGGCGGGCGTCCTCAACCCAGGCCGAGGGACAACTGTCCCTCGACGAACTGTGGACAATCGGTCGTCATGAGGAGGACCACCATGACCAACCCCGATCAGCGCCAGCGGCTGGAGGATCTCGCCCTGGAGCTGGAGGGCCCGGACCTGCCGGACGAGACCTACCTGGACGCGGTGAACCGGATCCGCGGGGCCTGGACGACCGCCCAGGAGATGATCGCCAGCGAGACGAGCACGGTAGAGGCGGCCGAGCATCCGACGTCGAGCCCGATCATCGACAACGGCCAGACGGACAACCGCATCGTCTGATCACGTTCCGCCCGACGAGCCAGGACGATCTGGCTCCGTCTGATGATCGAGCGCGGATCACAGCGAACCTGGCGGCGGCGGAACTCGTCGGGACGATCGGTCGGGAGAACCGACCGGCCACCTCCGAGGAGCAGGCGACGCTGGCCCGCTGGTCGGGGTGGGGTGCGGTCCCGGCCGTGTTCGATCCCGAACGAGCCGATTTCGCTGCTGTGCGGAATCGGCTGCGGGATGTGCTCGGCGCCGCCGGGTTCGCGCAGGCGCGCAGCAGCACGCTCAACGCGCACTACACCGACGCCGCGATCGCACTGGCGATGTGGACAGCGGTCACCCAACTGGGTTTCACCGGCGGTCGGGTCCTGGAACCAGGCTGCGGGTCCGGGACGTTCATCGGGCTCGCGCCACCGAGCGCCGAGATGGTCGGTGTGGAGAAGGACCCGACCACAGCGGCGATCGCCTCGGCGCTGTATCCCGAAGCGGAGATCAGAACCGAGTCGTTCGCCGACTCGCCGTTCACCGACGACTCATTCGATCTCACCATCGGCAACGTGCCGTTCGGTCGGCTGGCCATGCACGACCCTCGCCACAACCGCGGCGGGCACTCGATCCACAACCATTTTCTGATCAAGAGCCTGCACCTGACCCGACCGGGCGGGCTGGTCATCGCTGTCACCTCGCGATACACACTCGACGCCCGCAACCCCGTCGCGCGTCGAGAGCTGGCCGACCTCGCCGACCTCGTCGGAGCAATCCGGCTACCCAGCGACGCGCATCAGCGGGCGGCCGGAACGAGCGTGATCACCGACATCCTGGTGCTGCGGCGCCGGGAACCGGGACGCAGCGGCAACGGTGAGCTGTGGGCGCAGGTCGCAGAGCTGGAAATCGCGCGTGCACCGCGAACCACGGCTGAGGCCGCCGCCAGTTCCGCCCTCGCTGAGACCCCCACGATCGAGGTGAACCGGTGGTTCCACGACCACCCGGACCTCGTCCTCGGAAGCATGCGGCTGGGCCGCGGCGCACACCGAGAGGACGAGCTGATGGTGCTGTCCGCCCGCCCGATCGAGGCGACCTTACCGGCGGCCCTGGACCTCGTCGTGGAACGCGCGGCAGCCGAGAACCTGCGCATGGCTCCGCCCGCGAGCGGCAGACACGCCGAGCCGAAGGTGACCCCAGAGCGGACCCTCATCGGCCGCGAAGGTTTGATCGAGGCTGCCGACGACGGCACCTTCACCCGAGTGGCCGGCGGCGTCCGCAGGCTCTACCAAGTGCCGGGATCGCAAGCCATGGAGCTGCGCGCGTTGCTCGGGATCCGCGACACAACGGTCGCACTGCTCGACGCCGAATCCGCGACGGGCGCGGACACCGCAGAGATCGCTCAACTCCGATCTCGACTCGGGCAGCGGTACACCGCGTACATCGAGCGCTGGGGGCCGATCAAGCGCTGCACGTGGCGACGCACCGGCAGGCACGACCCGGACACCGGCGAGGAACGGATGTCGCGGGTCCGGCCCGCCCAGGGCGGGTTCCGCCACGATCCCTTCGCGCCGCTCGTGCGTGCGTTGGAACGCTACGACGACGTCACGGGCGCCGCCGCTCGTGCCTCGATCTTCACTGAGCGCGTCGTCGCGCCGCGGGCGCCACGGTCGGGTGCCGACTCACCTGCAGACGCCCTGGCGCTGTGCCTCGACACCCACGGTGCGGCGCTCCTGCCGGAGATCGCCCGGCTGCTCGGAACGACGCCGGACGAAGCGCGAGCGTCGCTGGGTGACCTCGTCTTCGACGAACCCGTCAGCGGCGGCGAGAGCGACCGGCTCGTCCCGGCCGCTGAGTACCTCTCCGGCAACGTTCGCACCAAGCTCGCCGCCGCCCAGCAAGCCGTGGCCGAGGATCCGCGCTTCGCCGCCAACGTCACTGCGCTTACCGCGGTGCTCCCGGCGGATCTGTTGCCCGCCGAAATCAGTGTGCGGCTCGGCGCTCCGTGGGTGGACGCAGCCTTCGTGCAGCAGTTCCTCCGCGAGACGCTGGAAGATCCGCGCCTGGTAGTGGAGCACCCGGGCGGCGCGATCTGGGCGGTGCGCGGGCTCAACTTCGGGGTGGCCGCCACGTCCACGTGGGGAACGAAACGGCGATCCGCTCCGGAACTCGCCGAGGCGCTGCTGGCTCAGCGGACTATCACCGTCTACGACGAACTCGAGGACGGCACCCGCGCCCTGAACATGACCGCGACCGTGGCGGCACAGGAGAAGGCTCGCGAACTCGACGCCCACTTCGCCGAGTGGGTGTGGGCCGAACCGCGCCGAGCGGCCACATTGGCCCGCACCTACAACGACACGTTCAACTCGATCGTCCTGCGCAACTACGACGACGTCAGCCTGTCCCTTCCGGGCGTCTCGGTCACCTTCATCCCACGCCCGCACCAGGTCGCGGCCGTCGCGCGAATGATCGGTGAACCGGCAGTCGGGCTGTTCCACGAGGTCGGCGCCGGCAAGACGGCCGAAATGGTCATGGGTGTGATGGAACTGCGCCGGCTGGGCCTGGTCCGCAAACCCACCATCGTCGTGCCCAACCACATGCTCGAACAGTTCGCCACAGAGTTCCTGGCCATCTACCCGCGCGCCAACCTGCTGCCCGCCGGCCGCGACGACCTGGCAGGCGACCGGCGCCGTGAGTTCGTCGGCCGCGTCGCCACCGGCGACTGGGACGCGATCATCCTCACCCGCTCGGCCTTCGAACGGCTCCCCGTCCGACTTGAGACCCAGCGCGACTACCTCGAACGAGAAACTGAGCGACTGCAGGACTGGATCGCGAACACCCGCGAGGCGGCTCGTGCTGGCGGCGGTCGATCGATGACGATCAAACGAATGGAGTTGATGCTGGAGAACGCCCAAGAGCGGATCAAACGTCAGCTGGCGGCGCCCAAGGACCCCGGCATCACGTTCGAGAGCACCGGCATCGACTACCTCGTCATCGACGAGGCGCACGACTACAAGAACCTCCGCACGCCGTCGAACATCCCCGACGTCGCCGTGGTCGGATCCCAGCGCGCCACCGACCTCGACATGAAGATCAACCTACTGCGGCAGCGCCACGGCGACCGCGTCGTCACCCTCGCCACCGCTACCCCGATCGCCAACTCGGTCGCTGAGGCGTACACCATGCAGCGTTACCTGCGCCCGGACCTGCTCAATGCGGCCGGACTCACTGACTTCGACTGCTGGGCAGCAACCTTCGGTGAGATTGTCACCGGGATCGAACTCTCGCCGGACGGCGCGAGCTTCCGTATGAAGTCCCGGTTCGCCCGCTTCCGCAACGTCCCCGAACTCCTGCGCCTCTGGCACGTCAGCGCCGACGTCAAGACCGCCGAGGACCTCAAACTCCCCGTGCCGCTCCTGGCGATGCGTCCGGACGGCCAACGCACACCCGAGACCGTGGTGATCCCACCGTCTCCCGAGCTGCGCGAGCTGGTTGTGGAACTCGGACAACGTGCTGACCGGGTGCGCGGCAGTCGCCCCGGCAAGGGCGCGGACAACATGCTGAAGATCAGCTCGGACGGTCGCCAAGCAGCGCTCGACCTCCGCCTCGTCGACGAGAGCACCGACGCCATCACCAAGCTGGATGTCGCCGCCGACCGGATCGCAGCGATCTGGCGGCGCCACCGCGACGACGCCTTTCCCGACCGGTCCGGTCAACCGCACGCACGGCCAGGCGCGTTGCAGCTGGTGTTCTGCGACCTCGGTACACCCAAGCCCGAGGACTGGAACGTCTACCACGAGCTCCGTGATCTGCTCCACCTGCGTGGTCTGCCGAACGGCTCGGTCCGATTCATCCACGAAGCCCGCAACGACATCGAGAAGGGCGTGTTGTTCAACCAAGCCGTCGAAGGCGGCATCGCCGTACTGCTCGGCTCCACCCAACGGATGGGCGTCGGCACCAACGTCCAGCTCCGCGCCATCGCGCTGCACCACCTCGACTGCCCCTGGCGGCCCGCCGACCTCGCCCAGCGCGACGGACGCATCCTGCGGCAGGGCAACCACAACGCCGAAGTGCGGATCCTCCGCTACGTCACCGAAGGCAGCTTCGACGCCTACTCCTGGCAGACCGTCACCCGCAAGGCGAGCTTCATCAGCCAGATCATGCGCGGACGGCTCGACCTGCGCGAGATCGAGGACGTCGGCGACGTCGTGCTGTCCTACGACGAGGTCAAGGCCCTCGCCACCGGCGATCCCCGTGTACTCGACAAGGCTCGCCTCGACGCGGAGGTAGCTCGCCTGGACCGGCTCGAACGTGCCCACTACCGCGACCAGGTCGAGCTGCGGCACGCCGCTGAACGCGCCGAGCAGCTCGGCGAGGAACTCACCGCCGAACGACGCGCTATCTCCGAGGTCCTCCCGTATCGAGTGTCGAGCGCCGGAGATGCCTTCACCGCCACCATCGGATCTCAGACGCACCGCAACCGCGCCGACGCCGGACGCGCCCTACTCGCGGCACTCAGCGCTGCATCGGCCAGTTCCGACGGAGACTCCGACACCGTGCCGATCGGCTCGCTGGCGGGCGTGCGCGTGTCCATGCGCCGCGAACACGGGATGGCGAATCGGCGGACGGAGGGGTGGACGATCCATCTGGCGGGTCTACCCCGCTTGGGTGTCTACGTTCACGTCGATGCCATTTCCGACACCGATCCGACCGGATTGGCGACCCGGTTGGAAAACCGCATCACCGGCCTCGACCGCCGCGTCGACCAACTCGATCGCGACATCGTGGACGCTCACCAGGAGGCGCAGCGCGCCCGCGCGACACACGATCGTCCCTTCATCCACGCTGACCGCCTGTCCATCGCCCGCGCCGAAGCCGCCGAACTTCACCGTCAGATGCACGACCTCGCCGCGCCGCGACCGGAGGAGCTGGCCCAGAAGCCGGCAGGCCCTGCCGCCCGGCCAACGACGGCCACCCGGCAACCGCAGAACGCCGCGAACACGCTGACCCGCTGACCCGCTGACATTCGGGTATCGAGCGGCAGAACCACGCCCAGTCGCGCGCGTGGTCGCGGTGCTGCGCCTGCGTGGTGACCACGTTCGACAACCCAGTCGCAGCCCCCGGTCGACACCGTTGCCGTCGAACGGACGGAGGTGACGATGAGGATCGAGCGACAGGGCCCGAGAGGGAGAACCACTCGGCGGAACGGCCCGCTGGTCGCCGGGGTGGCTGGTGGGGTCGGTACGACAACGGTGGCCACGGCGATCGGCGGGTGCGATTCCGGGGTGTTCGTCGGTCGAAGCGTGGACGTCCTGGTCTGTCGGGCGACGGGCGACTCCCTGGTTCGAGCAGGACAGGCGGCGCAGGTGGTGGTCCGGATCTCAGGGCGGTCACCCGTCATCGCCGTGACTGCCGTCGACGTATCGGGCCTGGGCCGATCCATTTCTGCTCGACTTCGGCTTCTCGAAGCGAATGCCGCCGCGATCGTCGTGCTGCCGTTCGTACGGCGATGGCGCGACCTCGCTGCGCCCCTGGACGAGGTCTGCGGCCTGCTCTCCGTACCCCGCAATGACATTCCGCGGGTGCTGCGCCACTACGCCGACGCCGCCCAACTCCTTCGCTCGGAGCTTGCGAGTTCCGTCACGACTCCAGCCCGCCCATCCCGGCCGGTTCCGGCCATCACATCAGCACGCTACGAGAGGACGCAACGATGACGTCTCCGCACCAGGTGCCGAATCCGGCCGCAGAAGCACCCCCGGGATTTGCCGATCTCGCGGGCGAGCTGCTCGGTTGGCTCAAATGGGGGGTGCTCGTCGCCGGGGTTCTCGGCATCCTGATCTGCGCCCTGATGCTGATCATCGGTCGACGCAACCGGTCGGCCACCGCCTATGAGGGACTGGTCGGGTCGGCCTGGGTCATCGGTGGTCTCGCGCTCGCCTCCGTCGCGGCGCTGCTCGTCGGGGCGTTCCAGATATGAGCGGCCGCGCGCTCCGCGCCATGTGCGCCGTCGTGATCACAGTCGCGACCGTGGGATGTGCGGTTGACCCCTCCGCAACCGAACCCGACGACCTGATCGTGCTCGTCGACGTGCCTGGCGGCGTCGCGGCGGCATCCACCAGCCACGGCCCCTTCCGTGAAGAGATGGGGCTCGCGTTCGGATTCAGCCACGACCCCATCGGGGCGGCGATCGCGGCAACGCACCTCAGCCCGCGCCTGTCGACTGCCGCAGGTCCGGACGTCGCGACCGCGACGCTGATCCAGCAATGCTGGGGTGACGTCGCCGCTGCACGCGCACGTCTTCTGGCCGCTCCACCCCTGTCGGACCAGCCACCGACTGGTGATCAGGTGCCCGACGCGCTGTTCTTCCGCGTCATCGCGGGCGATCCCACCGGGGAGCATGTCGTCGTCTCGTTGTTGGCAGACACCGCAAGGGCCCGCGCGCGACGCGGCTTCGCGCGAGTCGACGCCACCTTGCGCTGGTCGGACGGTGACTGGCGCCTCCGCGTGCCCACACAGAGCGCGGCGCTCCACCCCGACCTCGACGGTTACACGATGCTGGGGTCACGATCATGAGCTTCCTGGCGCAGGGATGCGCACTCGATCTCGGGTGCCACACCGGAGAGGCGATCGGCTCAGCCTTCGAACAGATTGCTGTCGACGTGGGCCGCGGTGCGGCTGAACTCGTTGTGTCGTGGGCTGCCTGGTGGGCCGAGACCGACAGCGTCAATCCGACTGACAACGCGGTGCTCGCCGCGCAACGCGCTACCCGACCTGTGATCGGCGTCGTCCTGTTCGGCGCCATTCTCGTCCAGGCCATTCGCCTCATGCTCTCGCGCAAGGGCGAGCCGCTGGTGTTGGTCGCCACCGGGCTGATCCGATTCGCCGCGGTGTCGGCGCTGGGCGTGACGACCCTCCACATCGCGCTGCAGGCAGGAGACGCGCTCGCCGCCGACCTGCTGGATGGCGCGGTGGGCAACTTCGCCCAGCTGATGCAGGACCTGCTCGCCAACGGGGAGGGGGACGCCGTCTTCCTGATCCTTTTGCTGTCCGTACTCGCCGCGGTCCTGTCGCTCGTTCAGTGGGTGCTCATGGCGATGCGGCAGGCGGGCCTGCTGGTGCTGGCCGCGATGCTTCCACTGGCCGCGTCGGGTTCGTTGACCCGATCGACTCGCGGCTGGCTGGACAAGCTGCTGGCCTGGCTGATCGCCATGGTCGTCTACAAGCCGGCCGCCGCGTTCATCTACTACATCGGGTTCTCCTACCTCTCCTCACCGAGCGCCGCTCAAGGCGGCTACGTCTCCACGATGCTGACCGGGATCATGGTGCTTCTGCTCGCGGTGATCGCCATGCCCGTGTTGCTCAAGTTCTTCGCCTGGTCGGGCACGCAAGTCGGGGGCGGCGGGGGCGGCGGCTCGGGGTTCCTGGGCGCTGTGGGTGCCGTGGCCATGTCGCGCGACAACAGCCGTTCGGCCGTTGATCGGGCAGCGGCGATGGAAGCCCACGGCCCGGGATCGCAGGCGACGATGGGCCGCGTCCCCATGCCCACGGCCTCGATGCCTGCTGGGGCGGCATCGACGGCCGGCGGCGCGGCCAGTGCGGGCGCGGGCAGCGCCGGGGGAGCTGCCGCTGGCGCGTCCGCGGCGGCCCCGCCAGTCGCCGCTGCCGTCGCGGCGGCAGCTGTCGGCTCAGCCGCTGTCCGGTCGGTCGGCCGCGGGATGACCGGAAACGGCGGTGACACACCGTGACGCCGGAGCAGGGTCAACCTCCCGGCCCCCGGCTGTATGGAAACTGGCGGGCCGAGCGCGGGTGGGGTGTCGGTTCACTGTCCACGACGACGACGCTCGTGTTGTTCGCGGCCGTGCTCGCACCGCTGCTCGCGGTCTCGGCGTTCCCCGCTGCGGCCCTGCCGCTGTTCAGCGCGTCTCTTGTTGTGATCGGCAGCATCGTCGTCCGGATCGGTGGGGTCAGCTTGACCGACGTGGTGACACGGCGGCTGCGCTTCCATCGTGCCCGCGCCGCCGGGTGGACCGAGCTGTCCGGCGGCGTTCTCACCGAGCATCCGCGCGGTGCGGACCTGCCGGGAGTGCTGGCCCCGTTGCGGCCGGTGGACCTCGACGACGGCCGCGGCGGTTGTCACGCGCTTCTGTGGCATCGCCGCACTGGAACCCTGACGACCGTCCTGCGCTGCTCACCGGTCGGGCTCGACCTGGCCGATCCCGACCGGGCCGACGCATGGGTCGCCTCGTGGGGCACCCTCCTCGCCGACCTCGGATACCTGCCGCTCGTCCGGCATCTCGCCGTCACCGTCGACACCGCGCCGACCGGCGGCACGACCGTGCACGACCACATCGCCTCGGCGCTCGACCCCGCCGCGCCAGAGCTGTCGAGACGGATCATGGCTGAGCTGGCGGAACTCACGCCCGCAACGTCAGCAGAGGCGACTACTCGCGTCGCCATCTGTCTCGACCCGGCACGAGCGACCCCGCGACCGACCGATCTGTTCGCGTCGGCCGTGGAGGTCGGTCGTCGGCTACCGGCCATCGAGAACCAACTCGCCGCCTGCGGTGTCGCTGTCCTCGGCCGGGCCAGCACGCCATGGCTGATCGGCCAGATCCGCGCCGCCTTCGACCCGCACCACCGCCCGGATGTGGCTCGCGGGAAGGATCTCGACACGCTGAGCTGGCAGGACGCCGGGCCGGTCGGTGCCCGCGAACAGTGGGATTCCTACCGTCACGAGGGCGCCGTCTCAGTGACGTGGGCGCTGCGCGAGGCACCCCGCCAGGCGGTCGGCGCCTCCGTGCTCGCCCCGCTGCTGGCGCCCGGCCCATTCCCACGCCGGACGACCTGGCTGTACAAGCCCTACCCCGCCGACCAGGCCGCCGCGAAGGTCGAGAACGAGGTCACCTCGGGTCAGGTCCGCCGAGCCTGGGCCGAGCGAACCCGGCGCGACGAGACGCAACGGGAACGCGATGACCGTGTCCGCGCGCTCCAGTCCGCCCGCGAAGAAGCCCAAGGCGCGGGCGTCGGCCGATTCACCGCCTACGTGACCACCACGGTCCTGCACGACAACGACCTTCCCGCCGCGATCGCCGACGTCGAACAACGTGCCGGCCAAGCCAAGCTCCGGCTCCGCCGGCTACGCGGCTCGCAGGCCGCCGCCTTCGCCGCCGGGCTCGGAATCGGCATCGACCCGACCGACTTGCTCAGCCACCGCCGCAACCGCTGACAGGAGCCAACCGTGACCAACGCCCACTTCCCGACGCACGACGACGTCCCCCGCATGTGGGGTTGGCCCGAACGGGCCGGCGGCCGAGCCGGGCACGTCGAGGCAGGCAGCCAGTTCGCCGGAACCACCAGCCAGGTGTGCGGCCTGTTTCCCTTCGCGACGGCCTCGGGCTCGGATGTCCGCGGCGTCCCCGTGGGCCGTCACCTGTACACGGCCGAACCGGTCGGCCTCGACCCGGCGCATTGGCTCCGCACGGGCCTGGTCTCCAACACCGGGGTGTGGGTACAGGGCCAGCCCGGAATCGGAAAGTCCTCGATCACCAAACGGATGCTCGCCGGGCTGGTCGCGTTCGGCATGCGTGCCGTCGTGCCCGGCGATCTCAAGGGCGAGTACACCCCGTTGGTCACCGCGCTGGGCGGCGCGGTGTGGCGCATCGGACGCGGCCTGCAGGCACTCAACCCGCTCGACGCCGGTCCGTTGCGTCAGGCCATCGCCGATGCGCCAGCCACGGAACGGACCCGGCTCGTCGAAACTCTCCGGTCACGGCGGCTCTCACTGCTCGAAGCGCTGGTCACCATCGTGCGCCACGACGAGCCCGACGTGACCGAACGCCGCCTCCTCGGCGCGGCACTCGATCTCGTCGTCGCGTCGACGGACGGCGCCCCAGGTGGACGGGAGCCGCTCATCCCCGACGTGCTGGCGATCCTTCTCTCCGGCGCAGCCCCGCTGCTGTCCATCGCGGCAACCGACGACGACCCCAGCTATCGACGCTCAACGCGGGCACTGGTGAATTCGCTCGGGCTCTTGTGTGAGGGAGCGATTCGCGGAATCTTCGACCGCCCCAGCAGCGCCAGGTTCGACCCCGACACCCCGGCGCTGTCCCTCGACATCAGCGCACTTGACGACGATGACGACGACGTCGTCGCAGCGGCAATGCTGTGCTCATGGGCCTGGTCAGCGGCACTGGCCGACGCCGTGGCGCACGGCGAACGACGCCGCAACATCGTCCAGGTCCAGGACGAGCTGTGGCGGGCGCTGCGAGTCGCACCCGGGCTGGTCGAGCGATCCGACCGCATCACCCGACTCGGACGCCACCGCGGCGTCGTCTCCTTCCAGGTCACGCACTCCCTGGACGACCTCGACGCTCTCCCAACTGAGGCCGACCGCGCGAAGGCCCGCGGCCTCGCGTCCCGCAACGGGGTCCTCCTACTCGGCGGGATGGCCGAGTCCGAGCTGGACGGACTGCGCCGGATCGTCTCGCTCAGTGACAGCGAAGCGGCGCTGATCACGTCCTGGGCGGCGCCACCGACGTGGCATGCCGGCCGGATGCACCCCGGTCGCGGCAAGTACCTGATCAAGTCAGGACAACGGATCGGTCTCCCCATCGCGCTCACCCTCACCCCGAGCGAGCGGGTCCTGCACGACACAGACCGCGCGTTCGCTCAAGAACCCGTTGCCGACTCCGCACAGCCCGTTGTCGGCACTCCCGACCGCCGACAACGGTCCGGTCGTCGACGGGGCTCGCGATGAACCCCGGCACGTTTCGAGAGGCGACGGCGCCGCTCCTGCTGATCGGTGTTATCGCCGGGTTCGCGATGCTCGTCGTGGACGCGTGGATCGCACTCGGTGTGGCCACCGCCATAGGTGTCGGGCACTGGACGACCCTCGTCGCCGAGCCTGCGCTGCTGGTCCGGCTCCTGGTCGACGGTCCGCAGACTCTCCTGCCCCCCAACGGCAGCGTTGTGACCTTCGGCGTCGTGATGGCGGCGATCGTGCTGGTTGAAACGGCCCTCGGTGTCGTCGTATGGATCGCTGTGGAACGACGACACCGATCCGACGACCCTGACAGATCGATGCTGAGGCCGCACGCTCTGGGAGATCTGACCGGAAAGGCGGCGCTTCGAAGGGCCCGCAATCTCCGTCCCGCTGCTGCGGATCTTGACGACGCTGGACGGGGGCTGCGTCTGCTCTCCATCGGAGGGCGGGATGTCGTCATGTCCTGGGAGGACGTTGCCCTGATCATCATGGGACCCCGGTCCAACAAGACCAGCGCGATCGCCGTCCCGAGCGTCCTCGCCGCCCCGGGCCTCGCCGTCGCGACTTCCAACAAGGCCGACCTGTGGGCCCTCACGTCAGGACTGCGCGCCAACGCTGGTCCCGTGTGGACCTTCGATCCACAGCGCATCTCCCACTCCGAGCAGACCTGGTGGTGGAACCCGCTGCGCAGCATCGCCGACGCCGACCCCGCTGAACGGGTTGAGGCCGCGGCTCGGCTGGCCGGGCACTTCGTCGGCACGATCGGTGGGGAGCGGCGCGACCCGTTCTTCCACGCTGCCGCCGAGCAGGTCCTCACGGCCACGCTGATGGCCGCCGCCCTGTCCGGCGGCACCATGCGGGAGGTCATCGCCTGGCTCCAACCCGGCCGCCGCGACGCGATCGCCGCACTCGACGCCGTCGGCGCCTTCACTGAGGCCGCCGATCTCGACGCCACCCTGACCGGCGCCGACGTCACAACCAAGGGCATCTACCAGACCGCGCGTACCGCCACGAAAGCCTTGACGTCGGAGCGCCTCATGCGATGGCTCACTCCGCCGGAGACCTGGCGTGAACCCCCCGCAACGACACCGCCCACCGAACTCGATCTGTGGGATCTCCTCGCGGCTGGTCGAGACGGCCCCGCCACTGTGCACCTGCTCTCCAAGGAAGGGGCGGGAACGGCAGCGCCCATCGTCACGGCGCTCGTCGACCGCATCCTGGAGATCTCCGAACTCCTCGCCCAAGCCTCCGGTGGGCGACTCGAACCTCCGGTCGTCGCCGTCCTCGACGAAGCGGCGAACATCTGCCCGATCCGCGCGCTGCCCCAGCTCTACAGCCACTACGGCTCACGCGGCATCCAGGTGCTCACCATCCTGCAGAGCTACCAGCAAGGCGTTGGCGTCTGGGGCGAGCAAGGCATGCAGGCCCTCTGGTCCGCGGCGACGATGAAGTTGGTCGGTGCCGGTGTCGATGACCACGCGTTCCTGAACAAGCTGTCCGGGCTTATCGGCGACCACTACGTCGAGCGGGTTTCCACCAGCGTCGACCGCAGTCGTGTCTCTCGTCAGTACGCACAGGCTCGCGAACCGATCCTGCCGGCGTCCGCCTTGCGTGCGATCACTCGTGACCAGGCCGTCCTGCTCACCAGCGGTCGCCGGGCCGGTCTGGGCCGTCTTCATCCCTGGTATCGCGAGCGCGATCAGACCGACGTCAACACCTACGCCGAGACCGCCCTGGCGGAGCTTCGCCGCGCCGCGGTCGCCGCCCTCGGACCCGACAACCCGATCAACCGCACCTCGCCGACCACTCAAGGAACACGATCATGACGACTCCAGAGCCCCCGGACCGCCTCGTCGCTGAGCTGTACGCCCGAGTCCAGGCTCTCGAAGCGTGGCGTACCCACCAGAGTGATCTGCTCGACGAGCTGATCAACGGAGTCCCACAATCCGACGACGAGCGTCCTGACCAGGCCGCGCACAGCGACGGAGGACTCGACGACCTCGACGTCGGCGCTCTGGTCGATTGGGTTGATCGAACGGTCACCTCGATGATCGCCCGACCGCTCCGCGGCGAGCTGACCTGGTGCCCCATCTGGTGGGAGCACCCCGAGGCGGTGTTCCGATTCGAAGCTCTTCGCAGCGCCTGGGGCGAACTCGCCCCCGAACCTGGCGCGGCGATGTCGATCTGGATCCGCGACCACCTCGATCCCTGTCTACGGGAGTTGCTCAGCCCGATCGGCCCCTTTGCGGACTGCGCGCACAACGAGCGGTACCGCAGCATCACCGCGCACACCCCGGTACCGATGCTCCCGGTCCGTTCCCGAGAGTGAGAACGCCCCGACATGCGTGCACTGCTCCTGGGGGCAGGAAGCCTCGGTGCGGTCCTACTGATTCCGCTGCTGCTCATCGCGACATTCCTCGGAAGCCTGCCGGCGGCTCCGCCGACCGGAGCCGACCATGCGTCCCTGGCGAACTTGGCCCAGCCGACGCCTTACCGCGGTGGCGGTGCGGGGTGCACAGAGCGCGATCCCACCGGCGGACGGTGCCTGACCCCGATCACCCGGCATGCCTACGACGAGATAGTCCGGACGTTCGGACCCCCGGCGCCAGGCTCTCCCATTCTTTCCGCCAACTGCTGGGGCCAGCGCGCGGGGAACAGTGAACACCCCCTTGGGCGGGCGTGCGATTACTTCCCAGCACGATTCGGACAGTTTCCGCAGGGTCAGGACCTCGCGAACGGCTGGCGCCTGGCCGGTTGGCTACGCGCCAACGCCGAGCCGCTCCGTGTCAAATACATCATCTGGCAGGGAAGGTTCTGGGCGCCCGAAGTCGTCGATACCGAAGGCTGGGGCCGCCGCTATACCGGCGGAGGACTTCATGACCCGAGAGACGTGACCGGAGGCCATTTCGACCACGTCCACGTCAGCTATCGCGAGTAGGACGAATCAACACGAAGGGAAGAAGCTGATGGATCGGAGCGACCAGAAGCTCGAGGTGATCCGCAAGTTGCTAGCAAAGGCCGAACGAGCAGCCACGACCAACGAAGCGGACGCCTACAACGCCAAGGCCTCGGAGCTGATGGCGAAACATGGCGTCGACGCTGCGATGCTCGCAGCAGCAAGCGGTGACACCCGCGACACCATCGGCAGCCTGCGCATGAAGATGACTGATCCCTACTCCGTCGAGAAGGCGCAACTCGCCAACGCCGTCACACAAGCCATGGGCTGTCGCCTCGTGCAGCATCCCGGTTACGGCCGAGGACAGATCTCCGCGGTCACCGTGATCGGCTTCGAGTCCGATCTCCGTAGAATCGAGGTCACCTACACTTCGCTGATGCTCCAGGCGACGAAGTCGGTGGTTCATCAGCGTCCGCCGGAATGGTCACGAGAGTCGACGACCGCCTTCCGCCGCACCTACCTCGCCGGATTTTCATCGGAGGTCTACCGCCGCCTCCTCGCCGCTGAACGGGGCGCAGTCGAGCGCCACGACGCCGCCGCGACTCGAGAGGGCCCGTCGGCCGCACTCGTTCTCGCCGACCGACGCTCGCTCGTACAAGCTGCTTTCGACGAACAGTACGGCGACCTGAAGCCCGGCCGGAAACGCACGCTCTCCGGCAGCGGATACCAAGCCGGCAGGGAGGCAGGCAGACGCGCCGACGTCGGTCAGGCGAGGGTCACCGGCAACCGTCGAGCGCTGGAGCGCGGGTAGCCACCCCTCGTGCCCTCCAGGTCTCCCGGAACTCGTCGGCACGCCGCCCTTTGGACGCGCAGACTGGCACTCGTGTCGTGGATCCGGTACGTCGTCGCAGCGCTGCTCGTTGTACTGCTCGCAGGTGCGGGCGCGTGGATGCTGCCGCCGCCGCCCGCCGACCTGGCCCAACTGACAGGATGCGGTTGGGTTCAGACCGAGCAGGTCACCGCGGGCAGCCGCACCGTGGTCGAGGTCCGAGTGACACGCTGCTCCGGAGCCGGAACCCTCAGGGCGCCGTCGGCGGCGACGAGCGAGCACGTCGCCGGGATGACCTGGCAGGCGCTGCGCCGCCCGGTCGACGCGGTTCACGTGCGACTTCTGGACGGCCTTCCCGGGACGCCGGGGCCTGTGGTCTACGACGGCGGCGCGCTGTCTCGACTGTACGACCTCGGTTCAGCTCCCCGTCCTGCGCAAGCTGCCGGGAACGCGCTGTGGTTCTTGCTACCTGCCAGCTACCTGTCGGTCTTCGTCCTCATGTGCCTTCTCGCCACGAGAATCCGACGCGCTGGTGCGGTCCTGTTGTTCTTCAAGACGTCCCGGTAGCCGAGGGCGGAGCTGCGGCTGGCCGAGGACGGCGAGGACGGCGAGGACGTCAACCGCCAACTGGTCCGCGTCGTCGACGACGCCCGTGGGTTCAACCTGACAGCGCCTCGCCTACCTCCGCCGCCACCGCTCGGGCTGCCTGGGACATGTCGTCAGAACCGGTGATGGCTCGACCGACAACTAGGATGTCCGCGCCGCTCTTGATGGCTTCCGCGGGTGTCGCAACGCGGACTTGATCATGGACCGGCACGCCCGCAGGGCGGATGCCGGGAACAACAGTCGTGATTGACCGGGATATAGCCCTGATAACCCTCAGGTCAGATGATGCGCAGACGATTCCGCCACAACCAGCCGAGACGGCTGCGTCCAGGCGCTCCGTCAAGAGGTTGGCCGAGGCCGCGGGATCGCTCGTCAGGACAGTGATGGCGAGAGCCGTCGGTGACGGCAGTCCGGCTCCTTCCGCCCCTTCAGCCAGCCCTTGAACCGCCGCCTCCAGCATTTTCTTTCCGCCCGACGCGTGAACTGTCAAGAATCGAACCCCGAGGGAGCCCAGTACTCGACTTGCTCCGTAGACAGTGTTCGGAATGTCATGGAGCTTGACGTCGAGGAACACGTCCATTCCGGCGTCCTGAACCATGCGGACGGCGGCATGTCCGGAAGCGCTGAATAGCTGCAGTCCCACCTTGGCTATGCCAACAAAGGGCTTCACGGCCGTTATGATCTTTGCCGCCTCGTCAAGGTCGCCCGTATCAAGTGCGACGGCGATTCGGCCTCTAACATCGTTTTCTGTACTCACTGTTCCTGTCCCTCGCTGATTGGCGCTTCGTATGTGTCGAAGGTGACGACATTGTCACGTGCTGGACGGATGTTGATGACGGCCTCAAGGGCCTCACCTTCGGCACCGTACGTTCCGTGTGCGTGCTCGATGACGATGCCGTCGGCATCTAGCCTGAACGTGCCTTGCTCCACTTGGCTTGCATGACGCGCTCGCAGCTCGTTCGTAGTTCGCGTCACCACGAATCCAGCTTCCTCCAGGAAGGAAACGACGCGAATGTTCTCCTCGCGTTCGAGCTTCGGCGAAGCATCGATGACCGAAGCCGGGAAGTACATCGAGGTATCTTCTGTTGCAATATCGTTCACGTACGTCCGGCTGCGCCGATGAAAGACGCTCTCCTCCGGGTTCACATCGAGAAGTCGGGCAACGATTTCCGGCGGTCGTTCCCACTGGCGGTGAACGGTCTCCTTTCGAAGGTTTCCCACTACATCGCTGTCAAAGATCAGGCCATGAGCCGCTCTCGCGCGCGCATACCGACCAGTCATCGGCCATCGCGTAGCACGAAGATTTCGCGGGACCGGTATCGCTCTCATGCCAGGACGCGCTATCAGCATTCCTTCGGCGACCAGTTGCTGGACTGCCCGTCCAGCAGTTTTCAGGTTGACGTCGAAGCGTTCGGCCAGTGCGGTGCTGCTCGGTAACTGCTCATCGTCATACCTGCCCGCCAACAGTTCGGTCTTGAGCGCCTCGGCTATCGAGACGTACTCGGGCTTCTTAGGCACGCGTCGCAGCCTACTGCACACCAAAGGGGGTTGTCCGTGTGCGGTTGACCACCTGGTGGACAGGTACCAGGTGGTGCGGTACGTTTGCGCTGCACATCAGTGCAGGTCTGTTGGACGGGAGCGCTTGCGTGAGATCGACATCACCCATCGCGGCACCAACCCCGGCCGTTCACGGCCTGGCCCCGCCCACCAGCTGCCGGTCGGTGCGAATGACGGCCCGCTTCGCACCGACCGGCTCCCACACGGGAGATCCCGCCGCCATGCAGCCCGCCACCCCCGCTCCGACGCACGACACGACCGCCCACACCGAGGTCGTCGACATCGCCATCGGCCGGGCGCACCCGGCGCGGATGCAGGACTTTCTTCTCTGCGGGAAGAACCACTACCGCGCCGACCGAGCCGCCGCCGAGGCGATGACCGAACAGCTCCCCGCCCTGCGCCGGATGGTGCGGGCGAACCGCACGTTCATCGGTGCCACCGTGCGCCACCTTGTGATCGGGTGCGGTGTCAGACAGTTCCTCGACATCGGTTCCGGCTTCCCGACCGCCGCAGGGTCCGTCCACGACGTCGCGCAGGGGATCGACTCCCGGGCTCGGGTCGTCTACGTCGACAACGACCCGATCGTCGCCGCCCACGCCCGTGCCCTGCTCATCGGTGAGCCTGCGGGGAAGGCGGTGTTCGTCGAGGGTGACGCCCGCGACCCGAAGGTGTTGCTCGCCGACCCGGATGTGTTCGGAACCCTGGACCGGTCGGAACCGATCGCGGTCATGCTGACGTCGGTCCTGGCCCACTTCACCGACGAGCACGCACACGAGTTGGTGAGGACGGTGCTGGATGTGCTGCCCGCGGGGAGCTATCTGACGATCAGCCACCCCACAGCGGACTTCGACCCCACCGCCGTCACGGGGGCCGCGGTCGCTGCAGAGGAGGCCGGGCTCAGTTACCGGCCCCGTTCCCGGGTGGAGGTGGCTGAGTTCTTCACTGGCCTGGACCTGGTCGCGCCCGGAGTGGTGCCGATGCTGGCCTGGCGGCCGCCCCCGCACGCACCAGCTGACGTGCGCAGCGTCCATTACTGGGTCGGGATGGGGTGCACATCGTGAACCACAGCGACAAGGTCGCTCCCTTCCATGTGCAGAGTCGGCTCGTCGAGCACCGCGGGCGGGTGGTGGTGCGCGACGAGACCCGCCACGCCGACGCTCACAGCCGTGACGAGGCGGGCCGTATCGCGCAGGTGCTGGGCGGTGAGGGGTTCACCGTGTGGATCTGGGCATTGGACACCCGTTCCGTTCCTGCGGGTTGGACGCTTCTCGACCGCATCGACCCACCCCGGGAGGCTCTGAATCGGCGGGCTATCGATCTGCGGCGGGCGCGAGCTGATCGACAGCGCGTGGTCGGGCGGGCTGAGGCGGTGACGGCGTGATCGCCGACGCGCTGACCCGTTTCCGGGATGCTGCGATCACTCGGCTGATCACCGGCGGTGTCCTCACCGACCCCGCATGGCGTGAGGGCATGCGGGACCTGCCCCGCGACGAGTTCGTAACCGACTTCTACATGCCCACTCACACCGCGGACGGCTCGCCAGACTGGCTACGCGTCGGCCCCGCCACCGCGCCACCGCCGTCGGGTGGCCGCGTAATCAGCGGTCCCGACTGGCTGCGATCAGTGCATGGTGACGACTCGCTGGTGGTCGCCCTGTCCGGTCTCGACACCTCCGGCCGCCAGCAACCGGTATCACTGGCCCCACCACCGGCGGCGATCATCTCCATGCTGCAGATCCTCGCCCCACGACCCGGGCATCGTGTGCTGGAACTGGGCACCGGGGTCGGGTGGACCACGGCGTTGCTGGCCCACAGAGTCGGCGAGCACAGCGTGACGAGCGTCGAGATCGACCCCGAACTGCACGACCACGCCGCCGCCCGCCTGCGCGCGGCCGGGCAGCAGCCCGGGTTGGTGCTGGGTGGCTCGGCCGAGCACGCCGACCCACGACGCTACGACCGGGTGTTGGTGTCCCACCACGTCGATCACGTCCCACCAGCCTGGGTCACCCTCGTACGCCCGGGAGGACACCTGCTTCTCGGGCTGCGCGGCAGCCTCGGCGCCGGACGACACGCCCTGCTGCACCGCAACTTCAACCCCGCCACCGGCACCGCAGAACTGACCGGGACGTTCCTGGACTGGACCACCCCGTTGCCTGCTTATCGCCGCCCGGCACGGTTCCGGCCACCGCGGCGCCCGTTGGACCCGCTCCCCGGACCTGTCCGGGTGGCCAGCACCGCGCTCCTGGTCGACCAGCTCACCGCGAACACCCCGTTGGCGCTGCTATGCCAGGTCCACCTCCCACCGGGCACCACCCACGCCGTCCGTGCCGACGCCACCGGCGGGCACTCCTCCTACTTGGCCAGCCTGGACGGCTCGTGGGCGGAGATCGACTACACGATCAACCGTGGCGGCCGCCACGGCGTGCGATGGGCCGGGGTCACCAATCTCCCGCGGCTGATCGACATCGCGGTGGAAGTTCACCACGACCTCGGCGCCCCGCGCTGGGCAGACCTCGGACTGACCGCCGGCGCCCACGGCACCCGGCTGTGGCACCGACCGTCCGGCACGTCATGGCCACTGCCCGCGGCAACACACAACTCGGCGCCATGATCAACAAACCGCATGGTGGCCACCCCGGCCTCAAGGCCCAGCAACCGCCTCCAGAGGGGACCGACGGCGTCGTGGCTGACCATCCGCTCACCGTGTTCATCGCAGAACGCTTCGGTATGGCCGAGCGGATCCTTCGAAGTCATGTGGACGACGGCAGCGGCCACTGTGCAGGCTGCCGGTGGGAGCAAGCCGCCCAGCCAGTGCACCCATGCCTATTGACGTTCCACGCCTCGAAGGCCCAACAGCGGGGTGGAGCGCCGTCGTGAACCCACTCATCGACAAGGTGCCCTGGCCCCACTACACGGCGCCCCGTGGCGCCAGAAGCTGGTGACCATGCTCGATCTTCCTTGGGAGGCCGCTGAGCGGCATCGAGTGATCACGAGCTACTTGACGACGTGCCGGGTCGCCGCCCTGTGCCGCGCTGGTGACCGCGTCGTGGAACTGGGCGAAGACGCGAGCGCTCTTCTGCCGCTCCTGCTCCGCCGAGCAATCCACCCGCACAGCCTCACGGTCCTGCACGATGTGTCGGGTCTGGGCGGTACCAACACGGGCGACGCCGACCTGCCATTCCCCGTCTCGCGACGAGTCTGGGACGAATCGGGATTGTGGCCGGTCGCTGGCCCCTTCGACCTGGCTGTCGCAGCCACCAGCGGCCGGACGGCCGAATCGGTGTTGCGCGTCATCGAGAACGCAGCGGCACTCCTGACACTGGAAGGACGGCTCGCGCTGACCTCCCCGGCGACCATGGTTGACCTCCCGGACGTCCTGCACGCGGCCGGGTTCATCGTGGAGGACGTCCATGGCGTTGAGCTTCCGACCGGATCAGAGCAGGTCGAGCGCTTGTTGCTCGATCGATTCGGCGATGACTCGATAGCGCTCTTTCGGGCGATGGCACGCAACTGCGAGCCGGAGTTCGTGCAACCGGTCGTGGCTTCGAGCCTTGCCGACGGCGCATCAACAGTCCTGCGGATCTGTCGGCGGACCCGATGAGCGCGCCGTCAGTCTCCGTCCGTCGCCAACACGCGCGGCTGGCCCACCCTCAACACAGAAAAGCGACGCCAATGGAGTTCGTCGTCCAGGCCCGGTTGATAGAACGACGTGGCAACATCGTTGTCCGGGACGAAACCCGCCTGGATACCGTCGTGGCGCTCGACGACGTCAGTGTCGACGGTGCATGCGGCGTCGGTGCAAGCACCACGTTCGCGCGCTCGGTGATCGACTCTGGGCGGCGGGAGTGCCTCGGCATCTCACGTCCGAGCCCATCGTCAGCGACATCGGCACGTTGGCGCGTGCAGCCTGGGCGCTGGAAATGGTGATCAAGGTTCGCAGCGTCACGTACCGCAGCGGAGGGTGCAGTCGTGGCCCGCTCCAGACTGGAGGCTGACGGCCCCAACGACGCGTTACTGAAATGTCTGGAGCAACTCGGATGGTCGATGCGTGGCTTCGCCCACCGCGTGCACGAGCGCTGCCGGGCGGTGGGAGTGTCGAGCACGGTAAGTCCGAGCACTGTTTCACGCTGGTGCAGCAACAAGACGGTCCCGGGCGCCGAACTCGCCGGCCCCGCCTGCTACGTGCTCTCCTCCGGCCTGCGTCGGCACGTGACGCCGGAAAGCGTTGGCTGGCCGGCGGACACGGCGGGCATCGCGGCTGACTCGCTGGAGTACAGGGACCTCGCCCACGCTGTCCGCATGTTGTCGAAGCTCTGGGAGCTCGACTCCTTGCGGCGCCGCAGCGTCGTCAAGAACATCTTCTTCGCGGGGGTGTTCGGACCTGCCTCGCGCGAAGCGCTCGTCATGCCGCCCGACGAGCAGATCGCAGGATGCGGTCGGTACCAGGTCAGTACAGCTGATATCGATCTGCTGGATGAGCACACCACCCTCTACGGGAAGCTGGACGCACAGCACGGTGGGGGAAAGTTCCGTGGCGTCTTCGCGGCGTTCCTCGACACCCATGCCACCCCGCTGCTCAACGGGTTCTTCTCCGCGCGAGCGGGTCGGCGGCTCTACGGCTGCGTGGCGGATGCGGTGCTCGCGATGGCGAGCATGGCCTATGACGATCAGCTGCCGGGGCTCGCCCAGCGGTATGACCTGCAGGCGATGAGACTGGCCCAGGCGATCGGTGACCGTGCCCGCATCGCGCGCGTGCATATCCACCAGGCCCGGCTGGCCGCGGCCCAGGGCGACCGGAAGGACGTGCTCACCCATGCCCGCAGCGCCGTCCTCGCGTCCGAGGGGGCGCCAGCGCTCGTCAAGGCCTACGCCGCCGTCACCGAGGCGCGCGCATGGGCGTTCAACGGCCACCCGGATCAGACCCTTGACGCGGTGGCCCGGGCACGGGAGGGCTTCGCCCGCGCGGGGCCCGCGTCGAACCCGCAATGGCTCGCGTGGTTCGACCGGCCTGAGCTGGAGGCAGAGGCTGCGTGGGCTCTGGCCGTCGCCGGCCTGGCCGAGCCCGGGACGCGGGCATTGAAGGAAGCCCTGGGCATGCCGGGTGCTCGCGCGCGCGACAGCGTGGAACTGCTGATCACGGCCGCCGAACTCGCACGTCTTCGTGGGGACCTGTCCGAGCACACGGAGCTGGTCAAGCGCGCCACCGACCAAGTGCGGCAGCTGATGAGCAGGCGGCTGTCGGCGCGCATCGCCCGGCTCACCGCTGGCCAGCCGCTCGACGAGTTCTAGGCCTACTGCCCGCGCCTATCGGGCAGGCCGTGATCGACGGGATTCTCCGTGCCTATGGCAGGCGGGGCAGCGCGGCCTCGCGCATCGTCTTCGGCGTGGTCTGCTGTCAGGTCCGTAGAAGCGGGAGCGTGCTGCAACGCAGTGACCCGGGAACCTTGGTCACTTCCGAGTAGTCAATCGTGAGCACGTCGATGCCTCGCGCCACCAGTTCGCCGCAGATACGGTCGCTGCCTTCGGCCGCGACGACGGTCCCCGGTGCGATGGCCAGGACGTTGACCTGCACCGCCAGAGCTTCGTCATCGGTGACGTCGATCAAGTCGAAGTGCTTCTCGAACCACCGGATCTGGTCCGGGGGGAAGACCGACCGGTGGACGAGCGCGGTCTGTGGGGCGACGAGGTTGAAGTGGTCGTCGAGGTGGACGATGCCTGTGGTTGCGAACCGGATCAGGACGACCTCACGGTCGATGCCGAGGTGGCCCATGACGGTCTGCAGAGCCTCGGCTCCGGCCGTCGAGGTCTCCTCGCTCAGCCCGACCAGGACGGATCCGGCATGGAGCATGACGTCTCCCCCCTCGATGGTGCCAGCAGGGAGCTGGGCGACCTTCGGCATCCCGGCCATGAGGGCGTCGAGCGCGTCGGCCTCCGGCCGCCGGTGCTCGGAGTTCAACCGGGCCTTGAAGAAGACGTCGTCGATGACGAACCCGAGATCACGGGGGTAATGCTGGCTTGAGCACTCGGCGGCTTGGTCGAGGATGATCACATCAGCGCCTCGGCCGCGCAGCAGGTTGATCAGAGTGTCCTGCTGCGCGCGGACCTTGGTCGTGGAGTACGGCACCCAGGTGCTGGTGGTCATCTGCCGTGCAAGGACCGGGTGCACACCGGGTCCTTCGAGGTGGCGGGTGAAGTCGGCGGCATGGCGCATGACGACGCGCCGCAAGGTGCCGAACTCGCTGGTGGCGTGCGGACTGAGCACGTTCGACCTCCGAAGCGGTGCCTGGGCGGAAACGATCTGCTCACGCAGAGCCCGTCACAGTGGGTGGCGCGCTGCGGCGGTGCTGTCCACCAGGCCAGTGCCCGAATGGTGAGCGGGTCAGTTCTGGCTCGCCATTCGGGCACTGGCCGGCGTCAGCCGACGGTGCTGTGCCGGATGTCGAGTACCTGGGGCAGCCAGGAGACCGCGTTGTCCCGGAAGGACTGGTTGACCGGGATGAGATCGGCCGCGTCGTCCAGTGCGCTGAGAGTGATCGCGATCCAGGTGCCGCCGTCGTCCAGGGCGCACAACTGGCTGCCGCAGCCCGGGCAGAACCCGCGCTTGGTTTCGCCCACGAACGTGTAGTACCACGACGGCTCACCACTCTCGCCGGTCCAAGCGATCCCGTCCAGAGGGAACGACACCCATGACATCATCGGCCCGCCGCCGAGCTTCTGGCAGTGCGGGCAGCTGCACACGTGGGGGTAGTCGGGTTCGCCAGTGACGCTGAACCGGAGCTTCCCGCACAGGCAGCCGCCGGTGCGGACCTGCGTGTGGCGGGTGATGTCGTTCATCAAATGATCTCCTGGGCGCGAATGGCGAGTTGGGTCCACCAATATGTCATCGCCTCCATGATCTGCAGGAAGCCGTCGAGAGCCTGGGGGAGGTCGATGTGGAAGAGTTCATTCTCCTTGATGAACCGCGCCAGGCCCTCGATGTGGGCGGCCTCGACGCTCAGGCCCTCGACCGAGGCGGCGGCGTGGTCGTCGTCGAGGTGGAGCTGGTAGTAGTAGTCGAGGCTCTTGAGGTCGCGTCCGCTGGACTGGATCGTCAGCTCGCCGTAGCGGTCGGTGATCTCGCGTAGGAGCTCGGTCTCGGCGATGGCTACGGCCTCGGTGGCGTAGTAACTGCCAGCGATGGAGCTGGGCATGTGCGAGCCGACCATCACCTGGTGCAGCGTGATCAGCAGATGCGTTTCGGGGGCGGGAACGTGCCCGTTGACGAGCAGGCCAAGGTCGCTCAGCAGCGCGTTGGAGTACAACACGTAGTGCGCGGGCACCTTGCCGCGCTCGCCGCCCTCCTCCAGGTGGTTGCGGCGCAGCTCGTGGGCGAGTTCCGGGCAGAAGCCCTCGACCGTGGTGGCGGCCTGCTTGAGGAACTGCGCGTTGTATCGGGCGAAGACCGAGAGCTCCTCGATGTACATGCGGGCCTGGGCCTCGTTGAGCTCGCTCGGGGCGACCTGGTCGGCGATCTTGCCGTACACCCAGTCGATCATCGGCGTCAGGTGCTCGACGACAAGGTCCTCGCCCGAGGTGAAGTTGCCCAGCAGGGTGGCGTTGACGACGGTGCGGGCCTCGGGGAACGCCGTGAGGTACGCATGGACCAGCGAGGTTTCGGGGGTCATGACGAGCTGTCCTCCGGGTCGGTCGAGCGGGCTGTGACCTGGAGGCCGCCGGTCGCGCCGAGCGTGTGGACGGCGGCCAGGACCTGCTTGTCCTCGGGTAGGACGACGCCGGTGCCGGTGGTCAGCGCCGAGACCAGGTCCGGGCCGAGCGCGGTGATGTCAACGTCGACCTGGAAACCTCGCAGGAAGACATGCTCGCCGGCGATGCGCAACTGGTACGGCGCGAGGAGGGACACGGTGGCGCCGGGCGCCACCTGCCGGGGGTCGAATGCGGCAGCAGCTTCCGAGCGGGCCAGGTCGCCCTCTGTCAGCTCCCAGCCACCGTTGCTGAGCACGGACCCCCACCTGCGCGCAACGTGCTGCCCGACTGCGTCCTCGATCTGCTCGGCGGCGGCGGTGAGCGTTGAGCGGGCGAGGCGGGCCAGGCGCTGGGCCACCGGGGCGCTGCCCGCGGCTTCGGACGCCATCGGCGAGGGTTCGCTGAGCTCGTCGTCGGGACCGCGGTCTGCCAGAAGCGCGTCGATCAGCTCGGGGAGCACGGCCTCGCGCACGATGCCCGCGTCAGGGTAGGTGTAGAGCGGCACGGCCACCGAGACGGAGAACTCGTCCTGGGTGCCGACGTGGAAGACCCGACGGGGCAGGAACAGGGCGTCGCCCGGCTCCAGGACGAAGTGTTCGCCGTGCTCCAGCAGCCACTGGTAGTCGCCGTAGAGGGCATCCTTGCCGCCGGTGAGCTTCTCGTACTCGTCACCGGGCCATGTGTAGAAGTTTTTCGGATTGGGTCCGAGGTGGACCAGGAAAGCGTCTTCGTAGCCCTCGTGGACGCCGAACGCGGTTCCGGCGTAGTTCCCGGCGAACGCGACCTGCTCGGCGCCGCCGAGCGGGACACCCCAACCGTCGAAAAGGGAGGCGAGGAATGTGCCGAGGCCCGCGGCCAGCGGCGGGCTGACAGTTTCCAGGTTATTGATGACCAGGCTGAAACGCTCGGCGCCGGCCAGGGACTGCATCCATGGAACGAAGTCCCCCTCGGACCAAGCCGGCGCTCGCAGCACCTCGGGGAGGAGGTCGTCACGACGGTCCTCGCCGACGTAGACGCGGGCCTTCGCCTTGATCTCGGTCTCCGCGGCGTGCGCACGGCGGATGGCCGCGAAGCCGTTGAGGACGTCGGCGGGGCTTGCGGCGGTGGACGGGATGATGGCTTTGAACAGGTGAGGCGTGGTCCTGGTGCCGGTCTGTACGGGGAACTCATCGGTCCAGAAGTCTCGGCCCGGAGGCCAGGCGTAGGTCATGGGATCTCCTGACGATCAAGTGGTGGATGCGTTGCACAGCGGTCGGTGGCGGGTGGCTGGGGCGGTCGCGTCAGCCCAGGTAGTCGTCACAGCCGCCCGCACGGACTGTGTCCAACGTGAAGCAGTGGAATCCGCCGCCGAAGAGCCGGCGGTGGCGGTGGCGCACCGGCACGACGGTGAAGCCGCGCTTCTCCAGCAGGCTGATCAGTTCGGGGTAGTGGGCGTTGACGACGACCGTGGTCTCGTTGACCGACAGCACGTTGATGTCGATGTAGCGGCTGGCGATGGGGATGACGAAGCCGAAGTCGGTGTAGTCCGGGAAGTCGGACTCGTTGGTCGCCGGCGGGTAGATCACGTCCCACGACTGCATCGCCAGCGGCAGGTACGACAGGTACTTCGGTGAGCGCAGGAGCATCAGACCCGGCCGCAGCGGCACGACCACGCTGTCGATGTGATTGTCGGCAATGCCGTCGAGCCGGTGGAACCGCAGCTGCGGGAGGTTGACCGTGAGCCAGCGCAGTGCCAGCTCGTGGTTGCGGTTGGCTACGTTGACCAGTACGTCGCGGCCGAGGCGCATGCATTGGGCGCCGTCGAAGATCATTTCTAGGCCGAGCCCGTCGATGCCGAGGGCCGTCTCACCGTCGGTGGCGCAGGAGACGTCGATGCCCTGGCGGCGGAAGTAGGCGTCGTCCAAGGAGTCGCGGGTCAGGGCGGGGCGGGGCATGCTCAGCCAGTTCGACCCCGCCTCGAAGTAGGAGTAGAACAGCGGCTTGAGCAGATCGTTCTCGAAGACCCTGGCGCGCACGTGCGGCGCGGTCTCGACGATGGTGTTCCCGAGGATGATCGTCTGATCCCGGATGTTGAGGGGCGGAGTGGCCCGGGCGCTCCAGAACGGGGAGCTGATGTCGACATCCTTGCCCGGAGCTGCGGGCCGCAGGACGTTCACCCCGCACGCGGCAAGGGCGGTGACCAGGCCGGTGATGTCCTCGTTGAGCTCGTCGACCAGCTGGTCGGGGATCGGCAACAGATCCGACGCGGCGCTGTCACCACCGAGGGTGGGAGCCACGTTGTCGTGGAAGAACAGGCGCCACGAGGTGTCGACGTTGTGCGCGGTGTAGTACTCGGCACGACCGACGACTACCTCGTGGAGCTGCGTCCATTCGTCGAAGCTGTTCGCGGCGGCTACGGCGGCGGGGTGTGGGTTGGGCATGGCGTGGCGCCTCCTCGGCGGCGGTGGCCAGCATTTCTCCACGGGCATACCTCGCGCTTGCGCGGGCAACCCGGCGGTTCGGTGCCGACTGGTCGGTGGTCTGGGGCGCGGGGACTTGTCAGGCGGCCGCGTCGCTGACGCGCGGGGCGGAGGAACCGTTAGCGGCCGCGCTCAGGCGGGTGATGATGTCCTCGATCACGCACTGTTGGTCGGGCGTGGATCTCCGGCGGAAGAAGTAGCCGCTACACCAGGGCACTTCGTCCCAGCGCTCCACGTTCTGCGCGGCCATGGCGGCGGCCTCGGGCAGGCGTCGCCAGGGGATCTGCGGGCACCAGTGGTGAACCGGGTGGTACATGTCGTCGAGATGGCCGCCGAGCAGGTGACGGGTAAGCCGGTGGGAGGACCAGCCTCGGGTCTGCAGGAGCGGGTCCTTGTTCTCGATGAGTCCCGCGTGGTTGCCGAGATCGGTGATCCAGGTGACGACCGGCCTGACGAAGACCAGCGGCAGGAGCCAGTAGAGCAGGAATGACAGCACGGCGCCGAAAGGCCAGCACGCGGCGATCACGCCCATCCACAGTGCGGCGCGGGCGGCGAGCGCCCGCCAGGTCTCCTCCGGCGCCTTGGTGACCAGGGTGAAGGCGGCAGCCTTCGGCAGGCGCCACAGGGCACCTCGCACGATGACCCGCAAGACGAAGGAGCGACGGCTCGGCGTCGGCCCGGCCGCGCGGATGTTGCCGGCACGGTAGGACTGGAACATCGGGTCCTGGTCGGAGCCGAGCAGGGCGTGGTGTACGTAGTGGCTGCTGCGGTAGGGCAGGAACCCTTCCCCCAGGAGCGCGGTCAGGAGGTACCCGACGAGGCGGTTTCCCGCGCGGGTGGCCATCAGCTTGGAGTGCACGCACTCGTGAGCGAGGTTCGACAGGTGCCGCTGCCGGACTCCGATGTAGCAGACGGCGAGCAGGGGGCCGACGACGTGGCCGATGAGGTGCCCGATGACGGCCGCGGCGACGATCGAGACGAGGTCCTGGCAGATATCGACCATTCCGATTGTTGGCCGACCGCAAAACTGTTCGAGGTCAGTGACGAGCCTCGACCCGAGGGCTTTGCGGACGGGTCCCGAGGCGCCGGTCCCGCTGCGCGTCCTGCCTTGTGGTGCCGACTGCTGCACCGAGTGCGGGGCGGCGCTGCCCATCAGCTCCTCCATTCATAGCGATACTCGGGCTGAACATCACGAAGGCGCGAGTGCGGGCTGTCCCCCACTCCGGCGCGCCGGGCGACCGCAGGGCTTGGCCGGCACGGTCGTGCAGGACGCACCGGAGCAGGGACAGTGGTGACGCGGGTCTGCGTCAGGCGGCTACGGCGTGGTCTGGACGCATACCCAGTTTGAGACCGGCGTCGGGCCGCATGCCGGCCTTCAGAACGACAGCGTCCGGACGCATACCCAGTTTGAGACCGGCGTCGGGCCGCATCCCGGCCTTCAGCGCGACGGCGTCCGGACGCATGCCTAGCTTGAGACCGGCGTCCGAGTGATTCCCGTGCTCCAGAGCGGTCGCAGTCATGATGGGCTCTCCCTTCGGTCGCGGAGGTTCCGCGAGTCCATGGTGATCAAGCGATGGTGATGGTGGTGCCGGGCCGTGGCAGAGATCAGCTGCTCAGGCTCGTCTGGAAACGCCGCGGGGCAGGTGCGCACATCGCCGGGAGGTTCACGTCAGAAGCACGTGCCTTCTCCGCGAGGAGTGGTGGTGTGGCGCGGTCACGCCGGGCGCTTGAGCAGTGACGCTAGGCGGCCATGCATTGCACCCGCAACGCTCCGCGGCGTTGCGGCAGGTGCACGGATGTGTTGCACGACCGTTGCATGCAGAAGCCCCTGACCTGCTGGAACGCGCCGCATGGGGGCGTGCGGCGGCCGCCGGCGAGCCCGCTGAGCTTCGGGTGCCGACGGCGGGGGTTCTGCTGCGCACACGGCCGCAGCTAGCTTGGGGCCTGCCAACGAGTCGGGGTCGCCGGACATGCACACGGCCGTCCCCAAGCGGCACCCCGAAACCCCGAATTGAGGAAAGCTGCATGCCCGACCCGATCGCCATGAAGTCCGACATGCTGTCCAGCCTGCGTAGGACGTTGCACGCGGAGTCCTTCGTCGAGGTGGTCACCCCTGTCGTCCGGCGAGCCGATCTCGGACCGGGACGCCGCACCCCGGTCGACCTGGATGGCGGCCGGTTCCTGCGGGCAATGATCGGACCGGCCCTGCGTGTGAACCTCGAACACCACCCGAGGATCTTCGAGATCGGCCCGTGCTTCCGCCCAGAGAAGCCGGACGACCTCCACGCGTCCGAGTTCACGATGCTCGACCTGTACGCGGCACACGAGAGCTTCGAGTTCCTCTTCGGCCTGGCCGAGCGTCTGGTCACCCCGCACCTCGCCTACACCCCCGTGCGGATCTCCGTCGCGGACTACATACGCGACCTCTTCGACATCGATCTGCGACACGAGCCTCTCGGTGATCTGCCGGCGCGGATGGCCGACCGCATGCACCTGAACCCCCAGACACCGTTCAAGGTCGTACTCGGGCAGTTCGTGGAGCACGAACTGGAGACGCAAAGCCCGGGAGCCGCGGTCTTCTTGACTGACTACCCACTTGGCGGGGACGAGCCGTGTGCCCGTCTCACACCGGGCACCACGGCACTGATCAACCGGTTCGAGCTCATCGTCGACGGGATCGAGGTCGTCCACGGCTACGAAGACGAGGTCGACGGGCCCGCGTTCGCCCAGCGCGCCCGGGAGGTGGACCTCTTCGACGAGGAGCAGCGCCTGGTGTGGGAGGCGATCGACGAGGGCAGAGTGCCTTCCGTCAGCGTCGGTCTGGGCATCGGCATCGAGCGCCTGTGCATCGCCGCGTCGGGCGTCAAGGACATCAGCCGGTTCCTGCAGTCGTCCCAGTACTGAGCGTCCCAGTGTGACTCGCCAGGAGGATCTGCGATGGCTCTGTCAATCCACCCGCTCACCGGCGGCCTCGGTGCCGTGGTCGACCACGACCTCGGCGAGGCCGGAGATGATCCGACGCTTTCACCGGCTCTGGCAGAGGCACTGCATCGTCACCGCTTGCTGGTCTTCCCCCGCCAGCACCTGAACCACGCTGACCTCCTCGTGGCCAGCGCGAACTTCGGCGCCGTGGACACCGATGTCGACCGCCGGTACGCCGTTGGCGGATTCCCCGGGATCACCACGGTCAGCAACATCGTCGAAGGCGGGACTCCCGCCGGCATCTATGACGGGGACGACGAAGTCGAGTGGCACGCCGATAACAGCTTCAAGCCGCGCCTGACCCGGGCGACGCTGCTGTACTCGGTTATTACCCCCGAGCTCGGTGGACAGACCCGGTTCGCGGACTCAACCCGGGCCTACACAGACCTGCCCGCAGAGCTGAAGGAGCGCATCGAGGGCCTGCGCGCGATCCACTCGATCCAGCGGCTCGCAGCGTTACAGACCCAGGCCAGCGGCGGCCAGTCTTCGGCGGCGGCTGGCAGCCTCGCCAGCCGCCCCGAGGTCGAGCATCCCCTTGTCCAGACCCACCCGGTCACCGGAGCCCGGTCGATCCTGCTCGGCTCCATGGTCATCAGGGGGATCGTCGGCCTGGCCGAGAAGGACACCAACCGCCTGCTCGACGATCTGCTGGAGCGGGTGACCAGCACCCCGTACGTCTACACCCACCGCTGGAGCCAAGGCGACCTCGTCGTGTGGGACAACCTCGCGATCCTCCACACCGCCTCGCCCTGCGACAGCTCCCGCCACCACCGCCTCCTGTACCGAACCTCTGTCCACTAGAAGAGCAATCCCGAGGTCCGTGGTCATGAGCCGTAGTAGCTGATCAGGAAGCGGAGACCATCATGCACCCGGATTGCGCGAAGTCCCGGGCCGTGATCACGTGACGGTGGCACAGCTGAACATCCGGCTGCTCCTCGCGGTGGCCGTCATCATCGTCGCCGTGCAGGTGGCCGGCTGGCTCATGGCGCGCATCCGGCAGCCGCGCGTGATCGGCGAGATCATCGCGGGGATCCTGCTCGGGCCTAGCCTGCTCGGGCTGGTGGCGCCAGGCGTGGCGACCTACCTGTTCCCCGCGGAGGTGATCGGCGGACTGCAGGTGCTGTCGCAGTTCGGCCTGGTCCTGTTCATGTTCCTGGTGGGCCTGCATCTGGACACGTCGCAGCTGCGCGGCAACGGCCGCACCGTGGCCGCCGTGGCCCCGGCGTCGCTGCTGGTGCCGCTCGCGCTCGCCGTCGGGCTGGGTGCGGTGATCTACGGCGAGTTCGGTGCCGACGTCGACCCGCTCGGATTCTGCATCTTCCTCGGCGCCGCGATGGCCGTCACCGCGATGCCCGTGCTGGCCCGGATCCTGGTCGATCTCGGCCTCGACACGCAACGCACGGGCATCATCAGCTTGGCCTGCGCCGCGATCAACGACCTCGTCGCGTGGTGCCTCGTCGCGGTGGTGGTCGCGGTGATCGGCTCGTCGGAGCCGCTGGGCACCCTGACCACGGTCGGCTTTGCCTTGGCCTTCGTGGCCGTGCTGCTGTTCGTCGTGCGCCCGCTGCTGGGCCGGCTGGCCCGGCTTCCGGTGTGGGGTGTGATCGTGGTGACGGTGCTCAGCGCCTGGACCGCCGAGCAGATCGGGATCCACGCCATCATCGGCGCCTTCCTCGCGGGGCTGATCATGCCGCGGCACCCGGCCTGGCGGCTCGAGGTGGAGCACCGGCTCGACGCCGTGGTCCGCAACCTGCTGCTGCCGATCTTCTTCGCGGTCGCCGGCATCGCCACCCGCATCGACCAGCTGACCATGGCGGCGGTGGTCCTCCTCGGTGCGGTCATCGTGATCGCGGTCGTCGGCAAGATCGGCGCGGCCACCGTTGCGGCCCGGCTGGTCGGCGAGCGGTGGTCGGATGCGGCCACCCTCGGCGTGCTGATGAACACGCGCGGGGTCACCGAGCTGGTGATCCTCGCGCTCGGGCTCGAACTGCACATCATCGACTCGACCGTCTACACGGTCATGGTGTTGATGGCGCTGGTCACGACGCTGATGGCGGCCCCGTTGCTCGGGCTGTTGCGGGTACGGGCGGCGAGATGGCGCGAGCCGGCGCCCCGCTGTCAGTAGCGTGTGCGCATGACCGAGGAGAAGGCCGAGAAAGTCCCCCTCAAAGAGCAGGCGCTGAACGCTGATCGCATCACCCGGATCGGCAGAGAAGTCCAGGCCGTCCAGCCCGACTTCGACACCGCAGGATTCGCTCGCGAGGTACTCGCCGACTTCCCGCGACTGGAGCTGAAGGCACGCATCGCGCGCACCAGCCAGGCCCTGCGGGACCACCTCCCGGGCACCGGCACCCAAGCGCTCGACGTGCTACTGCGGTCCCTGCCACCCACCCCGGAGGCCGCTGGCGCGACCTCGGATTTCGGCCTGCACATCTACTCACCCCACTCCGACTACGTCGCCCGGTACTGCCGCACGGCGCCGGAACTGGAGCACGCGCTGGAAGCGCTCAGGCGCCTGACCACCTACTTCTCCGCCGAAGACGCCGTCCGATACTTCATCAAGGAATTCCCCGACGAGACGATGAAGGCCGTCGACACCTGGGCTCGGGACCCCGACCACCGAGTGCGCCGTCTAGCGAGCGAAGCCACCCGCCCCAAGCTCCCGTGGTCCCCCCGCATCCCACTGCCGATCGACGCGGCCCTGCCCGTACTCGACCAGCTGTATACCGACTCCAGCCGGTTCGTGACCCGCTCGGTGGCCAACCACCTGCACGACATCACCAACGACAACCCGGACCTGGTCCTAGCCACCCTCCAGGGTTGGAAGAACGCCGGGCGCGCCCAGGGCAAGGAGTTCGACTTCATCGCGCGGAAGGCCCTACGCACCCGGCTGAAAAAGGGCTGGGCGCCCGGATACGAGTTCCTTGGATACCCGAGCGACGCACCGGTCGAACTCTCATCGGTCCTCCTTGAGAACAGCGAACTCACGGACGGCGACACGCTCGCGTTCGCCGCGGACCTCACCAGCCGCGTGCCGACTCCGCTGCACGTGACATACGTGATCTCCTCGACGTCGCGGCGAGGGGCACCCCGCGAGAAGGTCTATTTCCTCACCAAAGCCACGACCGAGCCAGGCCGGACTATGCATCTCACCAAGCAGCACCCGCTGCGCTCGACCGCCAACACGAAGATCACGCCCGGAACGTACGCAATCGCGATCCAGGTCAACGGCCGCCGACTCAGCCACGCGCACTTCCAGGTTGTCGAGCGGTGACGATGCCGAGCTCACCCCACGATGCCCGCGACCACACCGACCATAACGGGCTCTTCGCGCTGGAGCCGGCCCGCTTCCATTCGCTTTGGGTCGGGACGGATCGGGGGCGCATCGCAGCGCCTGCGCCACTTGACTGCGCGGCTACCGGTACTCGTGGGTCATCCGGTGCAGGACCAGGTGGCCGCGCTCGACGAGGTCGGGCCGGTCCTTGACGAGCCCAGAGTTGAGGTAGGAGACGGCGAGCCTCGTGGTCAGCAGCCGCAACAGCCGCTCCTCCGTGTCCGACAGCGGCCTGCCGTACCCGGTGAGATAGGCGTCCTTGAGGTCCGGGCGGGTGGCCCAGACCGCGCCGCACAGCCACACGAACTCCTCGACGGCGGTGCCGTGACGGGCCATCGCGAAGTCGATCAGCCCATGGTGGCCGCTGTCGGTGTCCCAGAGCCAGTTGCGGGTGGAGTAGTCGCCGTGCTGGTAGACCAGCGGCAGTTGCTCGGCCAGCTCCGGCAGCTCCCAGGATGCGGCCTGCACCAGGGCGCGCTGCTCGGCGTTGAGGTGCTCAGCGGTGCTGACCAGACAGGGCCTCGCGGGCCTGTTCGCGCATCGCCGCGCGGGCGGAATGGCGGTCCTGCTCCGAACCTGGGTCGGACTGGTCGTGCCAGCGGCGCAGCAGACGGCCCGCGGCCTCGTGCACGCGTTGCTCCACCTCCGTCTCCAGGGGCAGGCCCCGTACGACCGTGCCCGGCAGTGGCGAGGTCATGATCGCCTTCAGGTCGGGGTCCACGGCCAAGAGCCGGGGCGCCTGGTGGTCGGTCAGGTTTCGCGCGGCGTAGGCGTAGCCGAGGACCTCGCGGTCGTAGTCGATCTCGGTCAGGCTGAGCTTCACGAAGGCCGCGTTCGAGCCGGCGGCCACGCGCCAGACCCGGGAGCTGCCTCGGGGCCAGGACACGTCCGTGATCTCGTCCACGCCGGGCAGGGTGCTGGCGACCCACTCGCGCAGATCGAGCGGGAAGGGCTTGCTCTCCGCCATAACCATCGTCTCCACCTGGGTTTGAGGGATCAGCGGTAGTTCCCGTGATGCGGGCTGGGTGCGGCAGGTGCCGGGATGGAGCAGCTGTCGTCGGCCGAGTGTTCTGGCTGGGTGCTTCAACACAGGCGACCCCCGGTGGGCTTCTCGTAAGTGCCGGTCTCCTTCCGAGACTTCAACGGCGAAGTGCGGGAGGCGGGCACGCATGTTCTATTCACGCCCGGAATGAATTTAGTTTGGGTTCCCGACGTCAGCATCGGACGGGGCAGCAGCACTACGATCCCGGAACGGGGCAACACGGGGAACGGTCCCGCGCCGTGGTTGTTGCCCCCCACCCGGGCGCAGCAGCGTCGTAGCGGCGATGTCGCCCGGTGGTGGTTCAGCCCATGCGGGCAGTCCCCGATCCCACCGGCACGCTGCGCTCGCCAGCCCAGTCCCACTGGTCAGCGCCGAAGGTGTCACCGCTGATGTTGTCCCATTCGGCCACGGCCTGTCGCCATCCGGCACACACTCACAGGCATGCGTGGGTCGAGCCCCGAAACCGGGCACGAGTGGACCGATCTTGCACTCAACGCGCCGGGGATCGGCGTCAGCTACGAGGCCGCACGGCGACGGAAGAGCGACGGTCCGGGCGCGGATCGGTCCTGGCGCGTCGGCGCGGACGGCGAGGTTGCGATCGCGGCGGTACTCGCCGAGCTCACCGACGCGTCGAGGTGGCGACGCTTGCGTCGACAGCCCGCAGGATGGCGGGTGTTGCACTCGGTTCCTCTCGGCGACGGCCAGGGCCGCATTCGCGGCGACGTCGACCATCTCGTGATCGGCCCGCCCGGAGTGATCACGATCAACACCAAACACCACCGAACCGGACGATTGGAACTCGACGGCGAGAAACTAGTCGTGAACGGGCGTCCGACGGAGTACATCCGCAAGGCCCGCCGGGAGGCCGAGCGGGTCACGGGGTTCCTGCGTCCGGCAATGGTCGCCGCAGGAGCGGCCGAGCTGGCCGAGCGGGTCGCGGTGCGTCCGTTGATCGCGGTCGTGGGCGGTCGGCTATTGATCGCGCAATGGGCACCAGGGGTGACGGTGGTGATGCCACGACAGTTGGTGCACACGCTGCGCTCGATCCCGGCAGTGCTCAACGAGGACGAGGTCGGCGCGGTGTATGAGGTCGCCCGCCGCTCGACCACCTGGAACCCGGCGCCGCCGCCCGCACGCCGGTGACGATGACGGGGCTCTCGATGCCGAGACGAGTCCGGACATCGCTGCCCTCCACACGACATCCTGTCCGACGGCCGAGACGCTACAAATGTTTGCTCGGCTTGCCCGCATCTCGCCTCCGAGGCGTGCAGGGCGATCAGGAGGTGGCGGCTCGGTGACTCGGCCATGGAGCCGACAGCGGCCAGTGGACTCGGACGAATCCGAGCCATGGGCCGTGATCGGACAGGTTCCTGGTAGTGACGTTAGTCGAACTCTCCGCTCCGGACGCCAGCGGTGAACGCCACCCACTCCGCGGCGGTGAACGCCAATGTCCCTCCGTCCCGATTCTTCGTGTTGCGCACGAGGCGTCCGCCATCGGGCAGGTCGGCCACTTCGACGCACTGGTTGCCTCCGCTGCTGAAGCTGGAGGTTCGCCAGCCCAACGCGGTGGTCTCATCCATGATCTTCTCCTGGGGGGTCGGTGCCGTCGAGTACGCGTCGCAGCCAGCGGATGCTCTCCGGCGCGGTGAGGGCCTGGGCGTGCTGCAGTTCCCAGGCCGCAAAGAGGCCGTCGACGATCTCGCGTTCGTCCGCGACCTGGCCGCCGGACGCGTACTCGAGATATGCGGCGGGCGGGGCCTCGTCGGCGAAACTGAGCAGGACGAACGATCCCCCCAGACTCGCATGCAACCCCATGTTGAGGGGCAGAATTTGCAGGCGGACGTTGTCACGCTGGGCGAGGTCGAGCAGATGCCGAAGCTGTGTCGTTCCGACCTCGCCCAAACCCTGGGCGCGGCGGATCGCTGCCTCGCTGATCACCGCGTGGAAGTCCAGTGGGCGCTCGTCAGAGGTCAGTCGCAGCCCTCGGCGGCGTCGGGTCTCCACGAGCCGGTCGACCTCATCGGGGCGGACCATGTGCGTGGCCGCGACATGCGTGGCACGGCTGTAACCCTCGGTTTGCATCAGACCCGGGATCACCTCGCCGTCGAACGAGCGCAGCGTGACCGCATCGGCTTCGAGGCCGACGTACACCCCGAGCCATGCCGGCAGCTTCTGCGTTGACCACCAGCCACGCGCGTTCGCCTCGGTCCGCAGCTTCTCCAGCGTCGTGTACGCCTCAGCGGACGCGCCGTAGAGCTTCGACAATGCCTGCAGTTCCAGCTTTCGAGGTGGGTTGCGGCCCGTCTCGATATGGCTGATCTTGCTGACAGCGCAGTCCAGTTCCGCCGCGGCATCCTGGACGGACACGTCGGCAGCCTTGCGCAGCTGCTGCAGCGCTGCACCCAGCTGTCTACGACGCATCGTCGGCCCCGCGTTCACGAAGCGATCCTAGGTCCACTGACATCACTCCGTAGCCGCAGGGGCGTAGCGTAACTATACGTTTTGATGTTACGGTACGGCTCGGGGTTGGCGGATCGCGGGATCCGGGCACGTCAGGACGCCTCACCGCCTGTCGGACGGGCGGCAACGCCGCACATCGTGGCCGGAAGGTCGAGCATGAACACTCAGTCACATCCGCGCCCGTACCGTCGCCAGGCATCACGTCGCGGCCTGCGATCGGACGACTGGCCGCCAATCGCATCGCGCCCGAACTCTGCGGGCGAGCTTTGCCTCGATCGCCCGCGCAGAAGCCCGCCCGGCGGCGGAGCGAATCCCATCCCGCCGCCGGGCGGATACGACCGCGGCTCGGCTTCGAGACCCGTTTCCGTGACGTCGATCGCCGCGGATGACGTCCTGGAGACACGGACGTTCGACGTTGGGCTCGGGGCGATAAGGCTTCCGGCTGGTGCGGGGTTGATCCCCCCCGTCCCCCGCACCAGCCGGTACCCAGGCAGGGAGCCGGATATGTGTACGCGGACGCAAGATGCGGTTTCGATCACGGCGCCGCACCCCTGGACGGCAGAGAACACCTGGTGCCGCATCTCGCGCTCGCTGAGCACTTCCGGGATGGCGGGTGGTACTCGAGTCTGTCCGGGAGCCGATCCCGCCGCGGTGAGCGGCGTTCAGGTATGCGCGGTGGTGCGCAAGCGGGGCGACTGCAACCTCACTCAAGGGCGGAGGGTTCCGATGAAGGACCGGGTGCTTGCCGTTCAACGGGCAGCGACGACGAGCAACGTCGAGCAGCTCCGCGCGACCTACGTGAACGCGGCGCGCGCCTACTGGGGCGACATGACCGCGGAGAGCAGCTCGGGCCGGACGGCCGCATGGGTGGCCACGGTCCGCGCTGGCGTGCCGGTCGAGGCGGTGCGCGACTGGGACACCGCCGTGGCGAACGACATCTTCGTCGGCCTGTTCCCGCGGCCGTGCGGGCGGCGGTGCCAGTGGTGAGCTGGTCCTGGGGCTCAGCCAGCGCGAGCACGGTCGGCGTCGCGATGATGGGCGGCGGCGCGCAGCCGATCCGCCACGGCGTCCCTTGTCACGATCGAACCCGTAGCGTGGCGGTCCTGCTGGGGGTCTTTCTTCCCCGTCAACCCCAGCGGGGCAAGCATCGGATCGGCCGCGTCCCCGGCGTCCCCTGGATGCGACGGGCGCCGCAATGAGCCCCTTGTGCCGCTGCCACCTCTCGGTCGACCCGCCGGACGGCCCGTACTGGCTGCCCTCTCACCATCCGGAGCCCGGCCCCGAGCTGGTGGCGGCAGTCGCCATGTGCGGGCAAGACCCAGCGCTCCTGCGCTGGGAGCGCGTAGCCGGCGGCGGCTGGCGCAGCCAGGGCGCCCTCGCCGTCCCGCACGAGACCCCTCCCAAGCCGTGGGACCGCGTGGGCCGCTGCTGGAACGGCAACCAACACCCGGTCCACAACGCGCGTCCAATGCCGGAAGGCGAACGTGCCAGCGGTGTGTGCGCGAGTGTTCACACTCGACCGGACCTGGCGCTGTTTGTCGTGATTCGCACGCTCAGCGTTCTGCTGGCGGCCACGACAATCGACCGTACGACGCACGTGCTGCGCCGCGATGCGTGGCCGCCGCAAGCGGCGGCAGCTCTGCATGGGGTCAGGTCCCATGATTCGCACGCCGTGCTGATGCTGGATATCGACAACTTCAAGGCCGTCAACGACACCTACGGGCACGGGCCTGGCGATCAGGTTCTTTCTGCGGTCGCTTCGACGATCCGCACCACGGTGCGCGCGGGAGATGTCGTCGGCCGTTGGGGTGGTGATGAGTTCGTGGTGCTGCTCAGCGGCCGCGACTCCCACGCCGCATACGACGTCGCCGAGCGCATCCGGGCACGTCTGGCTGAGCGACAGATTCCGATCGCTACCCCGAGTGGACGTGTCATGTTGCCAGGGTTGACCGCGTCAATCGGTGTCACGTCGCACCGCGGCGGCGACACCGACGTCGCGGCACTGCTGGCGGCTGCCGACCGGGCGATGTACGCAGCGAAGCAGGCCGGCCGCAACTGTGTGTACGTCAACGACGGCCGCGATTCGGAGCAGACGGCCGCGATTCGGAGCAGACGACGTCGATGGCGGTACTCGACGGTGCAAGCCCAGTTTCCGCGCGCAGTTCGGCCCGAGACCCATCCAGTTCTCCCGAACGGCCTCGGGCGACCGGTAGCTGCCCGTAGCGTCACCGGACATGTCGACCACTGCTGACGACTCCCTCGACGAGTGCCGCCACCAGAGCGCCGCGGGCGAGCTCACCGACGACTTCTATCGACACGACATGGCCCGCCTCGCAACGCTGACCACCACACAACGTGCTGCTCAGGCGCGGGCGCGCCAGGAACTGGCCGAGTACGTCGACGCGCTGTGGGATGACCTCAAGCTCCGCGGGCTGCGACCCGCCGACCATCCCGACCAGTTCAACGCCGTCGCCGCCATGCGCGACCTGACCAACAGCCTGTACTCCGCCAACGCGCTCAACGCGCAACACGCCGCCGGTGACCCCGCCGACTAACACAGGTCAGCGTCACCGGTACCCGGTCGGCGAGCACCTCGGCGATCGAAACGTCGGGGCCCACTCGACTGCTCACCTCGTGAGCGGCGGCGAGCCCTGTGCTCTGATCGCTGGGTGTCCCGGTTGTGTCGACGTGCTGCGGCGCAACCCCTTCTCGATGGTCCGCCGAACTTCCTCGGTCGTGAATCCCTCTGTCCCGACATGACGATCGGCCGCTGTGGCGAGCACGGTGTGCACCTCGTGGGCACTGAGTTGGCCGGTGGTGACGAACCGCCCGAGGCGCGCCGCAGCGACGAACAGAACGTGGTTTCGTCGACCGACGGGCGCCTCGTCGACGTTGCGGGTCTCGCCGTCGATCGCCGCACGAACGTAGACGCCCCGATGTAGGTCGCTGGCCTGACACGGGAGCGGCAGACGGACGGTTGGCCGCAGCGCCTTGACCATCCAGTCCGGCGCTGGCGCGGGCGCCTGGTCGCAGATCACGCGGTACCGCCTCCCACCCACAGTGGACCCCGGCCCGACGACAAATCCGCCACGGGAACGAGTATCGATATGTGGACCGAGCCGACCGACGCTGTTGCTCGTCGGCTCGCGAGGCGCCTCGAAGTACAGGTGCAACCCGCCACCGGCAGTTGCAATCGTGAACGTTTCGCGGGGAACCGTCTCGCCGTGCTCGCGCGCGAGATTGTGGAGGACCTGTCGCCCGTGCGGCGCGCCGGTTGAGCCATGCTCCTTGGGCGAATCGAGATCGACGACCAGGAGACGGGAGGTACCGGTGGCGACGCCCACGTTGTACGGCGCCGCCATCCACCAGCGCTCGATCTGATCGACATGGGTCGTGGCCTGCGCCTCCCAGTTGCGGGCGAGTGCCGGTGTCTTGCTGCCCGGATGCAGTGGGAACACGGACATCCCACGCTCGGCGAGCTTCAAAGCGCAGAGCATCAGTCGGACATTGTGTGCCATGTCAATCTCCTCGCCTCGGGCGGATGAGGCGACGCTGACGCGCGATAACTGCGACTCCGTGGTCACCCGTTACTCCGAATGGGCGACCGTTGCACTGATCAACCACGAACGATCTTGCTCGCTGATACCCCTATGAACAACGGGCGACCACGCGACGACAGCAGGGCAGCCACGGGAGACCACGGATCGACCACGCCCGACAGCACCATCGCTCTGTGCATGAACGGAGGATTGATTCGGTGACCACACCCAGACACTCCGGGCTGCTGCTGGCCGCGGTGCTCCTCGCGAGCTGCTCCGGCCCGGCCGCCGGTGCCGGTTCGACGTCGGTCGGTCCGGAGCAGCGCGCACTCGCCGCCTACGAGAGCTTCTGGTCGGTGTCGCAAGCGGCGTTCGCGAGCCCTGCATCGCGTGACTGGGCGGCGGACCTCGCCGCCGTCGCGACCGGCTCAGCGCTTGAAGCCACGTTGACCGAGGTCCGGAGCTATGCGGAGTTCCCCGCGCACACCGTCGGCGCCGTATCGCGATCCCCCGCCGTGTCGAACGTGACCGACGTGAGGATCAACGTCGTCGACTGCGTTGATCTGGGCGACTCGCGGCTTGTGGCTGATCGCACCGGGGAGGTTCTGGACGACCTTGCCAATCGCGTGCAGCGGTACCGCTACCGCGCGGAGATCGTTGCGAAGCGCGATCAATGGCTGGTCGACCGCATCGAGGCCTCACTGGATGAGCCGTGCTGACGGCCATCGCCACCGGTCTCGCGATGGCCGGCGCCCTCATCACGGTCGCCGAGCCGACCGAGCAGCCAGCCGGATGCGCGGTCGTCGGCGTTCACGGTCGCTGTCTGGTGATCGCGGTCGATCCCGGCCGACTCGCAAGTCCACCGAGCAACGACGATCCGTCCGAACGCCGCCGCCCGCGCCCCGCCGGAAAGCCGGCTGCTACCCCGCCCCCGCCGGCCCCGCCCCGCCCCATGGTGGCGCGCCCGCTGGGCGACGGCGGGTGGGTGCTGGCCGACGCCCCCGAACTCCAGATCCCGAACGGACTTGCAGCGGCGGTCGCCGCGGCTCCAGTAGCCGCAGCGGTACCGGTGGCCGTGCTGGCCCAACGCGCAGTCGACGAGCTGGTTCTGAAGCAGCCAGTGCCGCGCATGTCAGTGACGGGCAACGGCTACGTCGGGGTCCCCGTCTGGCTATGGATCGAGAACGGAGTGGCCTCCACCGGGCCGCTATCGGCTACGGCCACTGCAGGCGGCGCTCGTGTGACTGCCACCGGAACGCTGGCGGCGGTGGAGTGGACGATGGGTCCACCTGGCCAATCTGTCCGCTGCGCGGGTCCGGGCACGCCCTGGACCGGTCAGGTCGGGGAGTCCCCGGACTGCGGCTACACCTACTCGTTGCGGTCGCTGCCTGAGCGGACCGGTGGAACAGGTATGTGGACCGTGACGGCCACGAGCATATGGACGGTGAACTGGTCGGGATTCAGCGGAGGGGTCCCAGTCGGGGGAGCCCAAAGCGTGGCGGTCTCGACCGCGATGGCCTTGCCGATCGGCGAACTACAGGTATTGGTCGGAGGTGCACAGCGATGATCGCAACCGCTCCATCCGCGACGGAGCGCCATAGCAACAACACGAACGGTCGCGCCGCGCCCACACTGCCGCGACGCCGATCCTCCCGACGTCTGATCCTGGCGGTTCTGCTCGGTGTTCTCGGCATGTTGCTCTCGTCGTACGCCTACCGCGTCGCGCTCGCTCGGGAGGGCGTGGTCGCACTCACCCGAGCCCTACCGTTCGGATCCACCGTTCAGCTCACGGACGTACGGGAAGTGCGGCTCCCGATCGACACTGGCCTTGCCACACTGGCGTGGAGCGACGTCCACACCGTCGTCGGACGCCTGGCGGCCGTCGACCTTCGTGCGGGGCAGGTGCTGACGCCGGATTCCGTCACCACCGATCGCATCCCGGCACCGGGTGACGCCGTCGTCGGCTTGGCCGTCGAGGCAGGTCGGGTGCCGTCTACACCGCTGGCTCCAAGCGATGTCGTCCTCGTCGTCCTCGGCGGCGGGAAACCAGCCCGGCAGGCCACTGTGGTTCGAGCGAGCAATCCGGACGTCAGCGGACGAGCGACGGTCGACGTACTCGTACCGCGTGCTGACGCCGAGGAGTTGGCGTTGGCGTCATCCTCAGGTCAGGTCGCTGTCGTTCTCGTAGGGCGGGGGTGATCGACATGTTGGTGGGGCTCGTGTCGGCCAAAGGCAGCCCAGGCGTGACCACCTCGGCACTCGCTCTCGCCTCGGTGTGGCCGAGAGCCGTCCTGCTGCTGGACGCCGACCCCTTCGGCGGAGACGTCCGTGCCGGACTGGCCGGCGGAGAATGGCCGGGTTCCGCCGGGCTGGCCGAGGCGGTGGCCGACCTCCGATCAGTCGGGATCGATGAAGCTCTCAGTCGACGGGCACATCAACCTGCGCCCTGGGCTCCACCCGTTCTTGCCGGGCTTGGCTGCGTGGGCCAGGCGGCCACGCTGCCCTGGACCGATATCGGCAACGAACTGCGACGGCTGCGGGCGGCCGATGTGGTCGCAGACTGCGGCAGGTACGCCGTCGCCGACGGGATCGGTGGACTGCTTCGCTGCTGCGACGCGCTCGTGCTGGTCACGCAGTCGTCCTTGCGGGCGGTCCGGGCAGCGGTTCGCGTCGCGCCGTCACTGGGCCAGGAACTGGCCGTTTCTCCTAACGATCCTCGCTTGTCCGTGCTGGTCGTCGGGCCGAACGAGCCGTACTCGTCCGCCGAGATCGCCGCAGCGTGCGGAACGGCGCTACTCGGCGAGATGTCGCACGATCCGCGTGCGGCGGCTGTGTGGAGTGACGGGGACCCCCCGGGACGCTGGTTCCGGCGCAGCCTGTTGCAGCGGGACGCACGCCATCTCGTGCCCAAGCTGGCAGCGCTCGACATCGTGAATCGGGGTGCGGCATGACGCAGGGCGTGAACGGCGCAGCACGACGTGGTACATCCGAACGGTCGAACCGGCGGATCGCGAACGCTGCCGCACCTGACCGCGACGTCGTTCGTCGGGTCCACAGCGCAGTAGTCGCACGCCTCGCAGAGGAGCTGCAGTCGCAACCGCTGACACCGGCTGACCAGCGCCAAATGGTCCTGGCCTGGGTGCAGGCCGAGTTGCACAGCGAAGCGACCCGCCGTGCCGTCAGTCGTGAATCGCAGCTGGACGGCGCGGCGGAGCGCGCCGTCGCCCGTGCCGTCGAGAACGCGTTGTGGGGCCTCGGGCGGATCCAGGAACTCCTTGACGTGCCCGACGTCGAGGACATCCACATCAAGGGCAGCGAGATACCGGTGATGCGGATGACCGACGGCTCCGTCCGGCGTGCTGACACGCCGGTGGCGGATACGGACGCCGACCTGATTGCGCAGCTCCAGCACATCGCGGCACATCACGGAAGCTCCGAACGAGCCTTCTCACCGGCCCAGCCGTTCCTCAATATGCAGCTTCCGGACGGCTCACGGCTGGCCGCGATGCGTGAGGTCGTGCCGCGGCCCATCGTGACGATCAGGAAGCACCGACTCGTCGACGTCCGTCTGCAAGACCTCGTCCGACGCGACATGCTCTCGGGGAAGCTGGCTCGCTTCCTGGCGGCGCTCGTAGCGGCACGGCGCTCCATCCTGGTGACGGGCATGCCAGCGTGCGGGAAGACAACGCTGCTGCGGGCACTCAGCCGCCAGATCGGCGTTGAGGAGCGCTTCGCGACGTTGGAGACCGAGTTCGAGCTGAACCTGCACCTGTTGCCCATGGAGCATCCGCTGTTGTGGGCGGCGGAGTGTCGGGCCGGTTCGACCGAGCGTGACACGGCAACCGGCCGTCCGGCTGGTGAGCAGACGTTGACCGACCTCCTGAATCAGGCGCTTCGGATGTCCACCACGCGGGTCGTGATCGGAGAGGTCCGCGGTGCGGAGGCTCTGCCGATGTTGGAGGCCATGAACGCGGGGATGCCCGGGTCGATGTGCACCTTGCACGCCGGATCGGCGGGAGGCGCGTTCGAGCGCGTCGTCACCGCGGCGATGAAGGCAGCGGGATCAGGAGTGTCGGACGCCTTCGTCACACGCTTGGCCGCGCAGGGCATCGCCTATGTCGTCCATCTCCGTCATGCCACGCTGCCCGACGGTAGGCGGGCTCGTTTCGTCGCTGAAGTCGCCGAGGTCGCGGGCATCGGCGAGAACGGCGGCGTCGCACTCAACCGCACCTTCGCGCCATCGCCGACGGACCCACGCGCCATGTTCTCCCTGCTGCCTCAGCAGCGGCGCCCCTTCGAGGAGGCAGGGATCGATCTCGACTTCCTCCAAGGACCGGAGGAGTGGACGCGATGACTCCCGGCGAACTCGCGGTCGCGGCCGGAGCAGCCTGCTTGATGGCCGCGATCTTCGTGGTCATCGGTGTCCGTGGGGACGCGAACGACTCCGTGGCGATTCCGGCGTCGCGGGCAAGCGTGATCGTTCGTCGGATGTGGGCCGCGGCCGGAGATCCGAGCCGTCCAGCGAGTGTTCGACGGCAACGGGTGCTCGTGTGGGGAGTCCTCGCAACCGCGATCTGGGCTGTCTCCGGCTGGCCGATTGCCGGAATCGCCACCTTGGCGGCGGGGCTGTGGTTGCCGTGGCTCCTTGGTTCGCGCCGAATCGTCAGCGAGCGCATCGAGAAGCTTGAGGCGTTGGAAGCCTGGTGTCGGCGGATGGCGGACACGCTGACCGGTGGTGGAGCAATCGGACTCGCCCAGGCTGTTGCGATGTTCGACGGGGTCACGCCTGCAACACGCGCCGACGAGCCCATCGCAGGTGCCGTCAGCACGCTCGCGCAGCATCTCCGCGACGGTGACGGCCCCGACGCCCACGGCGCGGCGTTGCGCCGGTTCGCGGACGACGTCGACGACCGGGCCGGAGACACCGTTGCGGCGGCGTTGCTGCTCGCCCTGCACCAGCAGAGCAGTGGCGTCGCACTGGTGTTGCGCCAGCTCGCCGACGGCGTCGCTCGCGACGTCCGGGTTCGACGTGACATCGAGGCGGCTCGCGCCGAATCTCGACAGTCCATCCGCCTCCTGCTGATCATTCAGGGCGGCGTGCTGGTCCTGCTGGCAATCGTCCCGACGTTCGCCGCGCCCTACAGCACGATGCCTGGGCAGATCGTCATGCTGATTCTGCTGATCGGCACCGCAGGCCTGCTGGTGTGGATGCGTCGGCTGTCGCTGGGGACGCCGGCCCCGCGGTTCTTCGGTAATGCACTGGCGCAGCAGGGGCGGCAGTCGTGAACGCGGCGTTGCTCGTCCTCGTCGGCGGTGGGCTGGTCGGACTCGCGATAGCGGTGGGGCTGACAGCGGCAGCGCGGACCCATCCTGCGCTCACCGATGCGTTGATCGCCCTCGACGAGCGTGTCCCTCCACCTCCGCAACAACCATCGGCTGGCCGTGGTCGGATGCTGCTTCCGCTGCTGCGCCGCCTGCCTGTCGCCGCGAGCCAGTCCGACCTCGAGTTGCTGGGGCTCGGGCGGGACCGTTTCCTGCTCGGTGCCGCGGGCTCGGCTGCTGGGCTGGCAGTGGCGGGGCCGGTACTCGCCACGCTCCTGACCGTGCTCGACACCGGGATGCCGATCGTCGTCCCCGTCGCCCTGACCGCTGTCGGCCTATCGGTCGGCTGGACGTCCTACACCCGGAACGTCCGGGACCGCGCGGACAACGCCCGGGACGAGTTGCGCTCCGCACTCGTCGCGTACCTGCAACAGGTGAGCCTTCTTCGCCGTGGCGGCGCAGGCGTGGCAGCTGCCCTGACCCTGCCCGGACAGCTCCTGGCCGACAGCTGGGCCATGCGGCGCATTCGAGACGAACTCGACTTGGCGCAGAAGGCCGGGCTGATGCCGTGGGAGGGCCTTCGCCGTTTCGGCGATCGAATCCAGGTCACCGAACTCGCCGACCTGTCCGCCATCGCCGCCACCGCCGGGCAGGACGGCTCCGCAGTCGTCGGCACGCTTCTCGCCCGCGCCGAGAGCCTGCGTGACGAACTGCTCGCCGATGAGCACTCCGATGCTCATCGCGCCAGCGGTCAGATGAGTACACCTGGCGCGTTGCAGGTCTTCATCATCGCCGCATGGGTGCTCTACCCAGCCGGAACGGCGCTGCTCAGCACGTCGACGTGACACAACCAGGAGGAGAAGATGACCATGTCCGAACCGAACACGGCGGGAACAGGCCCAGCGAGCCGAGCGGTCGCCCACGCACAGCGATTGATCTGGACAACAGTCGTCCGGCTCCGCCCGGCGACCTGGGAACCGATGGACGAACGGGGTGGCGGTCGCAACTCCGACGAGGGCTTGCACATCGGCGCCGGAGCCGTCATCGCCGGCACCATCGCCGTCGGAGTCGGCGCTTTCGTCGCCAACAAGCTCGGCGCCCTGGAGTAGGGGATCCCGCCGTGACCACACTGACCAACGGGCTGTTCGCCGAGCACGAGCGAGGTGGCGCCACCAGCGTTGAGCTGGCACTCCTCTGGAGCGCCATGCTGGTGATGATCCTCGGTGTCATCCAGGTCTCGCTGGTGGCCTACGCCGGTCAGCTCGCACTCACCGCGGCGCAGGACGGTCTGCGGTCGGGCCGGACGTATCGAGCAGCTCCGGTCGAGGCAGCGCTCATCGCGGCCGCGCGTCTTGACGCCGAACGCTTCCTCGCGCGGGCGAGCGGCACTGTCCTGACGGACGTCGTGGTCACGGCCGAGGTCGACAGCGGCACGGGCAATCTGCGGGTTCAGGTGACGGGCTCCGCACTCTCACTGGTCCCGGGAGTTCCGCTGACTGTGAAACGGGAGGCGGTCGCACCGATGGAGCGGGTCACCCCATGAACCAGTCGAACAGCCTCGACAGTCACTCCGGCGAGCATGGCGGTAGTCCATCAGTGGAGGCCGCCCTGCTCGTCGGCATGTTCGGGTTACTGATCCTGCTGGCCATCGCGGGCAGCCGGTTCGTTCTCGCGGAAGCAGGAGCCGACCATGCCGCTCGGGCCGCTGCCAGGGCGGCATCGCTGCATCGGACCGCCGCAGACGCGGAGCGCGCCGCGCGCACCGCGGCCGACGACAGCCTCGCCGATCAAGGCTTGACCTGCACCGAGCTGAGCATCACGGTCGGTACAGCCGAATTCGGTGCCCCACTGGGCACCCCCGCCTCGGTCCGCGCAACAGTTCGCTGCGTCGTCGCCTGGTCCGATCTCGGTCTGCCCGGTGCCCGCAGCGGACCAGTGGTCGAAGCGAGTGCGATCAGTCCCATCGATCGATGGCGGGAACGGTCGTGATCAACGCTGCTGTTCCCGCCGAACGAGATGATGCCTTCCAGCGCGAGCGCGGCGGCGGCGCGGTCAGCGCACCGATGGCGATCGCTGCCCTCGCGCTCTTGGTCGCGATAGGGCTCGGAATCGATGGTGCGCGGGCCGCGCAGGGCCTCGCTACCGCTGATGCGGTAGCCGAGGAAGCCGCTCGCGCAGCCGGTCAGGTCCTGGATGTCGCCGCACTCCGCGGCGGTACTACGACCGTCGATCCCCGCGGCGCAGTGGCCGCAGCGAATGCTCATCTTGCCGCGTCCGGCGTCGAGGGAACGGTCACGTTACTGAGCGGACAGCACATCCGCGTTGAGACACGGATTACCCGACCGACCGTGCTGCTCGGGCTCATCGGCCGCCCGTCGATCACCAGCACCGGAGAAGCCGACGCCGTACTTGTCCCGATCGCACCGAACGGAGACCCGCCATGAACCTCGTTGCGCGCGTGGCCACCAGGATCGTGTCGGCGATGTTCGCCGGGGCCGTGGTCCTCGGGATCGTCGTCGGTGTGCCGATCCTGCTCTGGATGGTGATCGTCGAGCTGGTCGCCATCGGGCTGCCGAAGGGTGCCTCACTGATCGACCTGACACTGCGACCGGATGACGGCACGCTGCTTATGGGGTTTCTGGCGATCGTCGGCGTCGGCGCATGGCTCATCCTCACAATCTCGATCATCAGTGAGATCGTCGCCACCGTTGCCGGTCGACCCGCACCGCGGATCACCGTTCCAGGATTCGGGTGGGGCCGGAGTATCGCGGCAGCGCTGGTCGCCGCGATGCTGGGAGCCGCACCGGCCGTCGCCGCTCCTGCAGCGGTGTCGACCACGTCCGTCTCGCCAGTGGAGCACCCCCAGGCAGCGGCGGAACCCGCCCGTTCCGAACACGCGGCCGACGACGGTCCGGTGCACCTGGTCGTCCACCGGGACACGCTGTGGCGGATCGCGCAGGTCGCTCTCGGCGACCCGATGCGCTGGCGTGAGATCTTCGAACTCAACGTCGGCCGAATCCAGCCGGACGGTGGCCGCCTCACAGAGGCATCGGACCTGACCGTGGGATGGCGTCTGCTGTTGCCCGCCGATGCTCGCGACACGCTGACCGTGCAGCCCGGCGACACCTTGTGGGACCTCGCAGCTGAGCACCTGGGTGATCCCGGCCGCTCCGCAGACCTCTTCCGCGCCAACGTCACCACGGCGCAACCGGGCGGCGCGGTCCTGACCGACCCCGATGAGATCCGCCCAGGGTGGATCTTGCGCCTTCCTGGACCCGACGGCGAGGAGATTGCTGTACCACCCGCGGTGGCGCTGCCTTCGCCGCGAGCACCCGGGCCGCCGCCGACGACGATTCAACCAACCCCCGAACCAGCGGCGCCGAGCGCGGCATCGCGACCGTCGGCGAGCGTGGGCGTTCCGGAGCGAGACGCCCCGTCCGGCGTGCCGGAGACATCACGATCAGCTGCTCCCAGCTCGCCTATGCCGACACCGGCGCAACGTCCGCCATCTGAACCGGAAACCCGCACCGAAACCGATGAGCCTGCATGGAGCACGGTGTCGCTAGGAATGTCTGCGCTCGTCGCGAGCGGCGTGATCGCATCACTCGCGGTTCGGCGGCGTCGACAGCTACGACATCGTCCGTTCCGGCATCGGGTGACCGTGCCATCGGACGAAGTCGGCCGGGCCGAGTGGTCCATGACCAACCCCGGCCCCGCCACGGAGGACACGCAGAGCGCGGCACAACGTCTGGACCTGGCGCTACGCGCCCACACGCATCCCGACTTCACCGTGGAGCGGCCGGTCACGCAGATCCACTCCGTTCGGCTGACCGACGCCGATGTCCTCCTCGCCACCGCCGAGGGTGAGCTTCCGGCGCCGTTCCTCGAGACCAGCGACGTTGGCATGTGGGGCCTGGATGTCGATACCGACCTGCCGGCCCCTGCGGAGGAGCTGGCCGGATACTGTGCGCCGTTCCCGACCCTGGTATCGGTCGGCACCGACGACGTCCGCACCCTCATGATCGACCTGGAGGGTCGCGGTGTTCTCCATCTCGGCGGCGACCCGGCGAGATGCCACGCACTGCTCCGCCACATCGCCGCAGAACTCGCCACGGGCTCGATGGCGGAGGACTGCGAGATCCTGCTCGTTGGGATGGGCGATGAACTGACTGCGCTGGATCCTGACCGTCTCCGCGCCACGGACCTTGGCACGGCCTGCGACGAGCTGCGCTATCGCACCGCGGCTACCGTCAGGGCGCTTGAGGAGCATCAGCTGTCGTCGGCCGTCGAGGGACGGCTGCGGGGAATCGCCGCCGACTCGTGGCTGCCGACCATCGTCCTCGTCGGCCCCGGTGACAACGAGCCAGAGCAGCTGCGGAAGCTGGAGGCGCAGCACCGACCAGGCACGGCCACCGCCGTTGTCGTCATCGATCCGGCCGCCCCCGACATCGTCATCACCGAGGACGGGATCTTCGAACTCGCTGACGTCGACGACGGCCCGTGGCAGGCCACGCAACTGACCACGGCGGCTGGTACCCATCTGGCCGCCGTTCTCGCGACGACGACGGCGCCAGCCGAACCAGTCGGCAAAGCCGGTGATGCACATGCCTGGGCTGACGGGATGGACGACGACGGTGGGCTCAGCGATGACCCGCCAGACGAATCGGTGGGCGGAGACGAGCACAGCGAGGTCGCCACTACTGCGGACAGTGGCGACGACCTGCCGGATGTCGAACTTCCACAACCGCGAAAGCCGGTCGTGTCCTCGGAGAGCGCCACAAGGCTGGCCATCGTCGACTTCCAGGACCCGCTCCTCGACGAGGACCTGAAAGTGTGGCTCAGCGATGAGACACCACCGGTCCCGCTGATCGCGATCCTGGGTGAGCCGTTCGTACGCGCGCCGGGGCTGGTGCCCACGACGCGGCTGCCGTGGTTCGCCGAGGTGCTCGTGTACCTCAGCCTGCATCCGGCGGGCGTCAGCCCGTCGAAGGCGGTTACCGACCTCTGGCCGGAGGGACAGCTCATCAGCCCGGCCACCGTCCGACATGCCTTCTACGGCGCCCGCCGCTGGGCCGGCCGCGGTCTGGGTGGCGATCCGGGCACGGCGTTCGTCAGCGACATGCAGTACGACAGCATCTATCGACTTCGTGGTCACCTTCTCGACTGGGACCTGTTCCGGCGCTTGCGCAAGCGCGGACAGGCCCGCCACGCCGCCGGCCATTCCGGCGCCACCGCCGACTACACGGCGGCACTGGACCTCGTCCGCGGCCCCGTCCTGACCCCTCTCCGCCCCGGCGGGTACGCCTGGCTCAACAACCATGAGCAACGCCACGACCTTCAGATCCCGGGTTTCTTGATCGACGCCGCGCACGAACTCGTCGATATCGCACTCGATGCCGACGACACCGCGACCGCGCGGTGGGCGGCCGAGCACGCCCGCCTCGTGGATGTCGACGTCGCCTACGACCGCCCGCTGACGGATCTCATGCGCATCGCGCATGCGGAGGACAACCAGACGGAGCTTGAGCTGTATGCAGCGGTTCTACTCGACGCACGCGGCTTCGACGTGCCGGAGGAACTCGCCCCGGACAGCTACGTCGTGCTCCACGACCTGTTGCCGATGGGTCCTCGGCGCCCTCGCTCGTGATCACCGAAGCAGTACTCAGCGTGGCAGCGCGGGCGATCTTCGTGGCGCTCTCTGCGCTGGTCGCGATGGAGCTTGTCCGGCGGACCTCGCTCAGCGCCGCGCCGCGTGGCGTACCGCGGATCTCGGCCGTCTTCGCTAGCGGCGTGACGGCGTGGCTGATCGGCCCGGCGCTGCTGACACCGCCCGCGGTCGTGTTGCTGCCGCTCGCCGTCGTCGGGACAGCCGCCGCGGTGGTGGACGCACAGGAGGGCCGCCTTCCCGATCCGCTGACCCTGGCGCTTGTGCTCGGGACACTGGCAGCCTCGTCCGTGACGAGGAGCGATCCGATCCGGGTGCTCGGCGTCGCGGCGGCCAGCGCCGCTCTGGCGCTGCTTGTCAAGTCGTGGTCCGGCGCGGCGATCGGGTGGGGCGACGTCAAACTCGCCCCCACCCTGGGCATCGTCCTCGACCACTTCGATGCCGTCATCGTGGGCGTGCGCAACATCGCGCTGCTTGTCCTCGGCACAGCCATCGTCCTCACCGTCGGAAGGCGCTCGAAGGTCGTTGACCTGGTGCCCTATGGCCCAGCACTCGTATTCGGCACGGTGGGTGCTGTTTTCGGGCGCTGAATCCGCATCCGCGCTGCCGTTCGGACCGGCCCGCGACGTATCGCGGGACGTTTCGGGCGCTCGGCGGTGGCAGGCGGAGCCTGCTGAGCTGGGACGACGACGGCGGGCGCATCGAGGTCGACATGTGCGAAACGACCGCGAATCGCTGCGTCAGTGCGGCGGTTCTGCCCTCGCAGGTTCCGGCCCACCGCACGATCGTTGGCGTTGTCGACGTCGAGATGCTCGACGAACGCCGCAAGGTCAACGCTGCGAGGCAAGGTCGGGACCTTCTGTGGTTGGTCGGTCACCGCCCACGCTGCCAGCTCACTGGTCGGACGGGTCAGGAAGTGGGTGCGCAACGACTCAGCCATCTGCTCGGTTCCGACGCGGGCACCCACGGCGCCGATTCCGGGAACGTGTCCAACGATGGCCCAGCCCGACTCGCCCATGCCCGCCATGGACACGACGTCCGCGGTGCGCGGTCCGCTGGTCAGCAACTCACTCGCCGCAGCGAACGCCTCGCGGTCCAGCGGCCTCGGCAGATCGGCGTCCGCGGTGGTCGTGCCCGTCGCGTTGTTGAGAGCGGTAGCGGCACCAGCGAGATCACGGACGGCCTCGGTCCGCGCCGTCCGACCTTCGCGCCCCTTACCGGAGCGCCGGTGACGTGACAGTCGCTCCGCGATGTACGTCGCGATGTGGGCCAACTGGTACGTCTCGTAGCTGCCCAGCGCAAGGAGTGGATAGTCCGGGGCGGTCATCGTTGCCGTCCATCGGATGTCATCCGTGCTGCCGCCGGCACACGACCTGCTGCTGCGACGGCACCGGTGCCGCGATGAGTACACCCGCGGTTCGGCGAATTCGGTTCACTCTGGGGAGCTTCCTGGTTCGAGGCGGCGAAGGTTACTTGGGCAATCTGCTCGGCATTCCGGAACGCGAGCAGGGTCGTGCGGAGTGCGTCGTGATCCTTGACCTCGAAGACAAGTCGGCCGATGCAGATCTGCAGTTGACGCCTGTTGACGTCGAACCGAGACCAGACGGTCGGACACTCAACGGCGTGCAGCCTCACTGCGGGCTCCGATCGACCGGCCACCCTCATCATGGTCTCGGAGTCGGAGCGAATAGGGAGCGTGCGTGCCTTTCGGGCCGCCAGCTGCCAGGTATGGAGAAGCGCGCGCGTGGTGTGCGGGTCGTAGGTGTAGAGCGTGGCGGCGCCGATCCGAACACTGACCACGGCGCTGGCGGCACCAGGCCGATTGGCCTCGACTGCAGTGTGCTGCGGTCCGGCTAACGTCACGACTGAGACTCGACGATCGCTCTCCGTCATGTATTCGCTCCTCTCTCCGCCTGGTGACGGGCATTCCGTCGCAGGCGCCATGAGCGTCATCCGCTTGGCGGATTGGATGGTCCGACCGCCGCGTGGTCGATGCGTGGTCGCCGTACTGCCGGTTCGTAGTCGAGTGCCAGCTGCCCATCCGTGGCGGCGCTCGCCACGCGATTCATGGTCCACCGGTCGAGGCTGTGCGCCGCGGCGACCGCAGCAGCCGCTTGGTGCTCCCGCGCGCTGTCGCGCTGCCACGCAGCCACCTCGCGGATCAGAGTCGACAGGGCGACCACCAGCGCAACTGCGGCCGAGTTGGGATCGTCACGCGCCCCAGGCATCCGCCGAGTACGCACGAGCTGACGGGCGACGCGGCGGAGCCCGGCTGCTCGGGGTCCGGGTGTTGTGCGGGTCCCGCGCGGTGGACGCGCCGCCCGCGTGAACTGCTCGCTGCCGGTGCCGAGATCGGCAGACCAGCCAGAGATCGCGGTCAGCACGTCGTTCGCGGCGTGCACGACGTCCTCAACTCCTTCGTTGTTGCCACCGTGACGACGCCTCGCGTTACTGACCACGCTGCGCGCAGCGATGACTCGTCTTCGAGCGATCCGTACTGGATCGGTAGCGTCGGAACCCTCTGCCGCTGCCGCCCATCCGGACAGCAGGCGGGGCAGGGACAGGTCCGGCGCGAGCTTGCTGCCGCTGTAGAACACCGGCACTCCAGCAGCGGTGACGTCGGCGGCTCGGGCGACCTTGTAGCCGAGCGGATCCCCCGAGGGCGCACGCCGAACCTCCACCAGATATCCGGCGCCGCGCAGCTCGTCAACGAAACTCTCGACGTCGGCTGCGGCGACTGCGGCCGTCCGGACGGCCCTCGCCAGCTCCAGCCGGGCGGGCTCACGCCCTTGGCGCCGCGCCTTCTCGATCTCGCCACGCTGGGGCGCCCGAGCCGCCGTTCCGTCCGCCGGCGCTGTCGATGTGAGACCGAGCCGTCGCTCGATCCGTTTCGCAGCCGTCCGAAGCCGCCTACGGTCGTGGGAGGGCCAGAACCGCCGGCAGGTGTCCTGCCGCACCAGCACGACGGCGATATGGATGTGGTCGTCAGCGTGCCGAACCGCTACCCACCGCGGCCCACCGACGTCATCACGCGTCGCAACGCCAGCACCGTGCAACAGCTCCCGGGTGATCTCAGCCCATTCCCCGTCGGTCAAGACCCGGTCCGCGGCCGCCAGACGCACCGAGCAATGCCACACGTAGCCTCGCTTCCCGCCGGCATCCTGCTCCGGCAGGCCAGCCGCGACCGCTGGTGCCCGTAGCGCCCGGATCAAGGGACCCAGCTCACGGTCGAACTCCGTCGGCCCGGTCTGCTGCGGCTGCCACGCGGCGTCGCGACCGTCCCAACTCGCGATGACCCGCGGGTTCACGTGCTCCTGGGCTCGCCCCGGCCCCATCAGGTAGGCGATCAGCCCGCCCACCCGCCAACCCTCAACCACCTTCGTGATCACCGCCGCCGACCAGCGAGTTGCTCGGCGACCACGACATCGATCGCCGAGGTGAGCCGATCCAGCAGGTGCTCAATCTGCTCGTCGTCGAGTTCGGACCGGTGACCATCTGCGTGACGAAGCGCCACCACGTCCGCATGAAGTCGCACGAGATCCGGAAGTCCGACAGCGATCTGCGCCCCACCCGTTGCGACGTCGAGCACGATCTGCCCGATCCATGCCCCGACCGCGAGTCCGGACAGCGCGGCACGCTCCCGCACGGCTGCCAGCTCCTCATCGGAGAATCTGACGACCACTTGCTTGCGCCGCGGAACATCGGATCGGACCCGACGTCGCGGACCGGCAGGTTGACCGTCGCTGCCCACGCTCATGGCGGACACTGCAGCAGATCGGCTTGGCGTTCACGTGGTCACGAGTCGAGCTGAGAGCGACCACGCGCGACCACGCCGCCCTTCGTGCGCACGGCGTTGCGCCGACGACGTTGGGACTCGATCAAGGAACGCCCCCGTTCCGCAGCCCGGCCACGCCCTCGTGGCCCAGCCAGAAGCATCGCTTCTGGCACATCTCGCTGCTGCGTCTTCAGTGGGTTCAGCCCGAATGAACTGCGGCCACCGCCCCTCACCGCGCGAGCGCGTCCTCATTTTTCCGGACACCCGGGGATCAATCGTCCTAGTATTGCCGCAGGCAGGGGACCTGCTCGTCGGAAGCTCGTCAACCAACGGGGTGGCCAGCTCGTGAAGCGGGATCGCGCGACGGCGCTGTTGGTCGAGATGTTGCGGCGCCTTGACGCAGGTGGCAGCTGGCAGCTCGATGTGGTCGAGGAGGTTCACCTCTTCGGGTCCTACGCAAGAGGGGCGCTCGAACCTCAAGACGTCGACGTGATGGTCGACTTCGATCACCACCGGGCGGAGTGGAAGGAGCACTTCCACTCAACGTTCGGCTACGGGCGTGATCCAAACGCCACGCTGCGGATGGCGTTGCGGGGCCATACCCGGTCGCTGTCGATCGAGTTCGGCCGGGAGGCACACGGGGACATTCCCATGACTCCGCTGTGGCGCCGAGGCGATCCCATCGAGCAGGCCATCGACCGCGTCCACGCAATCGTCAGCGATCCCGTGGCGACGCGAGCGCCGCGGGACGCGATGCCCGAGTACCTACTCTCGTCGGGCGACAGGATTCCGCGGCACCTGCGCCAAGACCTGGTCACGCTCGTCGACGGCGGTGCAATCGACGTCACCGCAGTCGTCCTGGCGGCACACGTGCCAACGGCCACGTGGTTCGACGAACTCATCGATGACCGGTGGAGTCCCACCAGTCCGCTCCGCCGAACGGCGCTCGCCGTACTGGCGCACTGGGAGGAACGAGGCGTCGATCTGACCGGTGTCCACCTGCACGGTAAGGATCTGGATGTCGACTCGCCGTCGACTCCCTACTTCGCAGGGTTCGGATTACGCTACTTCCCGGCATTGCGTCGGTGCTTCACCGACAACGACGGCGAGGAGTGGATCGAGGTTGTGTCCCCATCCCTGCGTGGGCCCGTTCAGGCCCTCGTCGTCCGACAGGGCCCTCGGTTCGCGACGTTCGATTGGTCCGTCCCAAGTAGCAGCTACTTCCCCTGACCTTCGGACCAAGTCGTGCTGCGATAGTGGAGCGACGTCGATCAACGCATTGAGGATGGCACCGTCCGGTTACCGGGCACGAGCATCGTTACGATGTGCCGCGGCTGTCCTAGCTGCGGGTCGTCGAGAACGACGAGCCCGAAGCAGGACCTCAGGTGCGTGGTTGGCCCAGTCCGGTGGCGCAGGTCGAGCACAGCCAGAAAACCGATCGGCAGGTCCGCGCTCTGGTAGCCGCCGGTCTGGAGCAGGTAGCGCTTCATCTCAGCGATGTCGAGATCGCGGTGATCCTTCTTCAGCTCAATGTACAGCCGGAAGTCGGGGAATAGGAACGCCACATCTACCCGGCCGCCGCCGACGTGGCGCACCTCGGTGGCGGTGCGGCCAGCATGGGGCGTTCCGTCGAACCAGGTCTTGAGGTCGACGGCGAGGTCCTCCTCGACAGCATCCGGCTTGAACAGGTACGGCATGCCGGCCCCGTCGCGGCTGCGCCAGAATCGCAGCAGCAACACCAGCACCTCGTCCACGGCGCGCTGCGCGTCGCCGCGGTAGTCAGGGCTGTGCTTCAGCCCCTTCCGGAGGAAGGCCAGAGTTTCCTCGACCACCAGCACGTCGCGTTCGGGAAGCGATCCGCCAGCCCGTTCCTGCTGGTCGACGAGCGCGGCCTCGATGCACCGCGCGATGTCCGGCGGCAGAGTGTCCAGGCCGGCAGTTCTGCCGTGCAGTAGCTGCTGCAGTAGGGGCAGCGCCGCGTAGTCATCAGGCGGGGCGGAGGCGGCGCCGCCCGGGACTTTTGGGTGGTGGTCCTCGGTGGCGAGCTGAGTGCGTGCTGCGTCGAGCAGCGACCGCGCCGCCTGCAGTTCGCTGACCCGGTTCACCGCGTCCGCCAGCGGCGGGAGCCCGTGCTGAGCGGCGGCGGTTGTTTCCAGAGCCCGAATGTGGTCCTCGAGGTGCTTCATCAGGCCGGCACGGATCGCGATGCCGCCTTCGATGGTGGGGCCGAGGATGGCGCGGACGCCCGCTTGATCCTCCCGCCGCAGAACGCGACTGCACCGGGACGCGGTGTAGGCCGCGAGCACATCGGCCAACATCTTCTCGGCGTGGTACCAGCTGTCCTGCCCGATCGCTGTGCTGGTGCGAGCGGCGTCTTGAGCCAGACAAGCCCAGGCAACCTCGGCGTCCAGCCGCGGGGAGCGCCAGTGCTCTAGCTGAGCGTAACCAATGATGTGCGTCCGCACCCCGCGCTCAAGGCGGTCGGCGAGAGCCGGTAGGTCGGTGGAGATTCGAATCGCGTGTCCGGCGTCAGTGGGAAGGTGAGCGAGCAGCATGCGGACCACGTCGGCCAGGACTGCGGCATCGTCACGGTCGTCGGCGGCGATCACGAGGCGGCGGACGGCAGCCTGGAGGTGTTCCTCGGCTTCGGACAGGGTGTCCGCTCCGAGAGCTTGCAGCAGCGAGGCACATCCGACCTCATAGGCGGCATCAGGCGCGATGTCGTAGGCCCACTCCCGCGCGGTGCCAGGGTCGAGCGTTTGACCGACCGCCAGATCGATCGGTGCGCCGCTGACCGGTGTTGACAGGCCTGCGAGCCGCTCAAGCGTCGAGACCAGTTCGGGTTCCCGCCAGCGCTCATAGCTGGCCGCCACACAGCGCAGCGCGGCCCTGGCAAAGGCCGGAGGCGTGACCTCCGGCAACTGCACGAGTCGGTCCAGGACCCCGAAGCGTGGTACCCAGTCGCCGAGCGCCAGCCGGGTGGCGGCCTCGAGAGCGTCCGCGGCCAGCAGCCACGCCTTCGCTCCCGCATCAACTGCCGGGGGCTGCGACCGCTCCAGACACACGTTGTAGATCGGCTTCCCAATCGCTTCCAGCGCCGAGCCGCTGTCCAGGAGCAGGGTCAGGCACTCCCCGAAGACCGTCGGAGACGAGGAATGAGCGAGGGCGTCGACGAGCACGGTGTGGACGCCGGCAGCCAGGTGCGACGGAGGACCGACCTCGACGATCGCACGCGTGAAATCGATGAGGTTGGGATCGTCGACCATCGCCGCCACCCAAGCCGGAGCATCTGTCCAGCTCGCAGCGCCAGCCGTCCACGGGCCGCATAAAACGTCGGGGACGGCGGCAGCGCCGCCGGGCGCGGCGTCGTTGCTCATGCGCTGCTACTTCCCTTCCGCCTCCACTACCGAGCTGCTCGCCGTACGGCAACCGCGCCGACGGCACAGATGAACGCTCGCGTATACCTACCAGAGGTATCCCCCAGGAGGAGCAACGCGCCGACGATCCTGCGGAATTAGCTCCTCTAGTAGCTCGGTCCGGGTGGTGGCAACGATGACCTGCATGTCCGGAGAGTCCGCGGCTGCCGCCTGTAGGGCGTGCAGCATGGTGTCCAGGCTGTCCTTGGTCGCCTCCTCCGAGCCCGGCGAGTCAACGGTTAGCAGCCCGGGGTGGCGCCCAATCCGAGTAGTGAATCCCGCGCGCAGCAACGCGACGGCGGTCGCGACCTTCAACCGCAACTGCTCGCCCGCAGTGCACTTCGAGTAGGATGTAATGACCCCGCCCTTATGTACTTTCAAGGTCGCATTACCGCTTAGCTGGACCGCTGTGAGCTGGGGAATCCCGAAGCCTTGCGCCAGTGTGGCAATCTCGCGCGACAGGTCGGCCAGAGCTTCTCCTTGAGCCACTTGCACCCAGAGAGTGGTGATCTGGTCAGTTGCTTTGAGCACTTTGCGTCGGCGCTCAAGGTCCCCCCGCTCGCGCTGTCCGCTGACAGTGGGCGTCGGTTCGAGGGCGGTACGTGCGCCCTCGGCGCGGGCGAGCTCCAACTCGGCGTCTCGCCGTCGCCGCGCCAGGTCTGCGAGCTCACCGCCGGTGCGAGCCAGCGCTGCGGCTTCGTCGCGCTCTCGCTCCAGGGTACGGAGCCGTCCCTCAACGCGTTCCGCTGCCGCCCCGGCTTCATCGAGTGCCCGCCGCAGAGCATGCTCGCCCCCGACCGACATCTCCTCCCCGCCGTTCACCGCGCTATCGGCGCTGTCGCCAAACTGCTTGCTCCGTAGCGATGCTTCCCGCTCCGGTTCCGGCGCCGACGTCGCGACGAGCACCTCCTGCGCGAACGCTTCAAGATCCAGCTCAGTGGTGCACACCGAACACTCGTGCCCTTGCGCCTCCTCCGCCAGCCGCTTCTCGGTCACTGGCGCCGCGCACCGCGGGCAGGCAGTCGGGCGCAATGCGTTGAAGAACCGGCGGCCGAGCGCGTCCTCCAACTGGGCGTGAGCGCGCGCCTGCTCCTCCAGCAGCTCGCGCTGCGCGCTGCGCTCGACGTCGCGCAGTCCGTCCAGCTGCACCCGCAGCCCGCTGATCTGAGCCCCGAGCTGGCCGACCCGGCCTACCGCGGCCTCGACCTCCGCAAGCCGACCACCCCCGTCCGGAAGGCCGTCCAGGAGCGCGCGCGCAGCTGTCACTCGCTCGCCAGCCTCCTCCCACCTGCCAGCTGTGACCTCCTCCTGACGCTTCGCCTGCTGGTCCAGGCGCGCCAGGGCGAACTCGGTCGCCTTGATCGCGGTTGTCGCCTGCGCCCGGCTCGCCGCCCAAGCCGCGCCGACGAACATCTGCAGCAATCGGCTGGGCATCCCCGAGAACACGACGTCCCCCAGCAGCGTGCCGAGCCCGTTCGAGGAGATCGACAATGCGCTCGCATAGGCGACCCACGCGTGCTCCACCGCCTGGTCCTCCTGCCACGCGGCGATCCGCTGCAGATGCAGCCGGGTCATCATCACCGAGTCCATCACCTGCTCGAAGTCGTCCTCGGTGTCGAAGCGAGCCAGTTCGACGCGCCCGACACCATCGGTGCCCTCTCGATGCACCGCGCCGACGGGTTCGCCATCACGCAACACGAAGTCAACGATGAGACGCTCCTCATTGACCTGGAAGACGACCTGGACGTGCTCCAGCCAGGATCGGACGTCCTCCTGCAGGCGGCAGCGGCCCCGCAGTGCCCACCGGATGACCTCAAGCACGGTGCTCTTGCCTCGAAGGTTCTCGTGGCTGCCGATCACGTAGAGGCCCGGCCCCAACGTCCACGTGAACGCGAGCGGCTCAAGGACCACCTCGCCGGTGTCGCCGTCATTCTCTGTCTGACGCAGGCGCTTCGTGCCGGAAAAGCTGATCTCAAGGATCCGCAGCCGGACGGGCGTCGGGACGGCCGCTGCGGTGATGATCTGTGAGTCGCGCAGAACTTCCTCCACGACCTGCTCCGGCACCGCGCCCTTGAGCTTGTCGGTCACGGCTCGCCCCAGCTCACTCACGACGCCCTCCTCGCCGTCACCAGTCGCTGTCGTACTCGATTGGCAATGGGGGCGATGCTGGTGCCCAGTTCCGTGCCAGCGTATGCAGCCTGCTGGTACTGCCGGACCTTGAGCTGGCTGCCAGACTGATTACCCGCGACCCGGAGTACAAGCTCTATCTGGCGGGGGTACCAGGCCAGCACCGAGGGGGCTGCGGCGAGGTCGTTCCCAGCGGCCACACCGTCAGTCAGAAGGAAGAACTGGTTGCGGTGTCCGCCCGGGGTTCGGCGCATGATCGCGAGGCCATACACCTCCAGATGCGCGAACGCGTCATCGAGCGGCTCGTATGCCCCGAACAGCCAGCGCGGCATCGGGTAGTGCCGCAGCGACGGCTCCGGATCGGACAGAAGCGACGACGCAACCTCGACAAAGGAGCGGTCAAGGCGGCCGGCCTCGACCTCGGTCAGCAGTTCGTCGGCCAGGTAGTCCGGGTTGCGCAGCCAGAAGTCCAGCGCTTGCAGCCTCCGCTCGCTGCGGATCGCGCGTACCGCCTGCGGCGGGTCACCCGGAGCACCGGCGGGCTCTCCTGTCCGCCACAGCAGCGCAAGCAGCCGAATCGCATGCTGCACCCGAGTCGCAGCTGGCACCGGCACCCCCTGGTCGCTCCGCGCTGTACCGCACCGGTCCGCGCACACCCGCATTCGCACAGTGACAGTTACCACAAGCGGCGTGCTGGAGGCGAGCGGTGATGTCGTCTAGCTCAGCAACCTGATCGTCGGGGACGCGGCCGAGGTGTGGTCGGCGGTGGCTGCCGCGTGGTCGGCGGCGGACGTTGTGGTCGGTACGTGGTCGATGAAGGGGTATGCACGTCGAAGCCGAGCCAGCGCCCGACGTGCTCGCCTGTCTTGCGGTCCAGACGCTTGGGCTGGGTCGGGCGCTCGGCCTGCCAGGCATCGATGACCTGGCCGACGAGCGGGTCCACGGGTTTGGTGAACGCGGTGCCGGTCTCGTGCACGGGGACGTCGAGCAGTCAGACCGCCTGCTCGGCCAGCACCTCGCGGGAGTCGCCGGGAATGGCCCCGTCCGTCGTGCTGCCAGCGGACTGCAGCCGACGCCGTCGAACAACCCTGCCCCGCCGCTCTCGCCGTCAACGCCGCACCGATCACCGCGGCCGTGTCCCGCATACCAGTGGATCAGAATCTCCACGATGTCGATCACGTCGAAGGTCCTCCTCGGCAACTCTGGCTCCGCTCGTCGCTGGGCAACGAGCAGGAGCCTGTGGTCTGTCGAGGACCAGGCCACACCGACACGCACGCCATCCCCCGGGGGAATTACGTGATCGCCGGTGGGGGAATTACGTGATCGTCAACCCCTCACACTGGGGGAATTTCATGATCGCCGACATTCAGCGGGGTCCGGGTGCTGCGGCGCCTGCCGGCTCGGGAGATACGTCGCTACCGCCCCGACCCCCGCGAGCGCGCCCACGCCCCCATCGCCACGGATCAACAGCTCCCACGCAGCCTCGCCGGTCCCGCACTTCGATCTTCGCCGAACGATGTACGACGGCGTCGTGGTCTTGGAACTGTCCCAGCCATGCCGAGGGGCGTCCGGGGGTCGGTGTCGGGGAACCGGGTCGGAAGCTGCGCGAGGGCAAGCAGCCGACCGGTGTCGTCGCGCCGACTGGCGGACGCCGTGACGCGGATCTGGTCAGGGTCGGTTGGTGCGTGTCCAGGAGATCAGGGCGGTGAGGGCGGGGCCGCCGCCGTACTCGTTGTCCCCGGTGGTGGACCCGTGGGCCTTCTCGACGGCGGTGCTGCCGATGGTGCTGCCGATGCCGATCACTCGGGGCCAGGGTTCGTCGGGCCACCATCCCCAGGCTGCGCCGCCTGACTGGCCGGGGGTGAACTCGTTGAAGTGGCCCAGGACGTAGCCGGTCTGCCCCGACAGCGAGTGATCGGCACGGGAGGAGACCACGGAACGGCCTTGGAAGGCGGGTCGTTCGCCGCTGGCGAGTTCGCCGGGATAGCCGGTGTACTGCCAGAAGTCACCGCCTTCCCAGGCAGAGTCGTAGGTGCGGGCGCCTGCGTAGCCGAGCCGCTCACCGAGGGGCTCGTCCATGGTCAGGATCGCGTAGTCGAAAGCGGTCTCAAGATCGCTGGCGAGGCCCGTGACCCGCGTCCAGTAGACGACTTCGGTTAGGGCGATTTCCCCGGCCGGCCCGCGACCGTCGTAGTAGCCGGGGGTGAAGGTGGCCCAGCCGGGGGCGCCGTCGCCGACGGCGGGCCAGTCGACACAGTGGCTCGCGGTCAGCACGTGGCGCGGACCGATCATCGTGCCGGTGCCCCAAGCGCCTGCGGTGCGGATCTTGCCGACGATCCCCCAGGGGAACGACAGGTCGAGGTAGAGGTAGCGGTCGTCGGTATCGAAGATCGTTCCGGTGGGGTCGCGCAGTTCGTCGCGGTCGACGCTGCGGCGGCGGTGGCGTTCGGGCGCACGGCCGGGGACGGCGTGCGGCCTGCCGCTACCGGCCGCGGCGCCGCCGTCGAGCTGGCGGACGTCGGCGTGCTCACCGATGGTCTCCTCGTCCAGACGGGTTGGCCGCAGGGGCGGAAACGGGCTTTTCACCTCCTCGATCGGTCCACGCGCCATTTCGGCGCCGTCGATCGCCCTTTCCAGGGCCTTGCTGTCCAGTGGTGCGGTCATCGAGGGTCCTCCGCTCGCTCGGTCCTTCGCGTAGAGGAGTCCCGGACCGGCCCGGAGATACCGAACCGCCGGGCCGGTCATGACGGTGGTGCTCGGGCGTGCCCTCGGTGACGGATGTTCGTCGATCTCGGAGGGCGCGGTCGGGCCGCCCAGGCCATGGTGACCGCTCCCCCGCGACCCGGTGGTGTCCGCGACCTGGCACCGTGCGACCACACCGCGACCACATCGGCCAAATGCCGATGATCACGATCACGGGTATCGGGGCCACGAGGACGCCTCAACCGCGCCCGGCAGCGTTTCCGCAGGTAGAAATGCTGATGGCCGGCGTCTCCGTCGAGACGACGCCGGCCATCATGCCGTCGGGACGACAGGATTTGAACCTGCGACCCCTTGACCCCCAGCGGGCCCGAAGAGGCACTTGACCTGCAGAAACCCCGAAAATGCAGGTCATGTGACCGCAGTTCTGGCCGGTTGAGCGCACTTGACTGCAGCACAACGCATACGCGTGCTCCAGATTTGCTCCACACCAAACAGTCAATGCCACGCGGCCAGTCGATCAGCTCGGCGGGCTCACCCCAGTGTGGTCACCCGGCGGACTCAGCACCACCCGACCGCGAACGCTCGGCCAGCCGCGGCTCGACGAGGCACTGTCTCAAGGTCCGGTCCCGCCGCCGACGGCGACCGGCAGGAGGTGCTCGCTCGTCGTAGCGCCGCGACTCTCCACAGGTCTCGGCGAGGTCGCGGGCCCATGGCGAGCTCAACATCCGCGGTCACCGCGCATTGCAGCGCAGGTCAACGCCCTATGCGACCCGAAATGGGCGGGGGTGTTACGACTCCGGCCAGTGCTGGACTCAGCAGCAGGCGGTCGCGGCCGGCACCCCCGACGTGCTGGTCGGTGTCCCGCACTCGCACCCACTGGCGTCGGGCTGTGCGTCGGGTCGGATGCTGGTGGCGTCGGTGGCGTCGGCCTTGACGGTGTAGACCTCCCACGGCTCGGCGCCGGGGCCGTGCACCCACACCTTGTCCTGCAGCGCGTAGCAGCAGGTGGTGTCGTTCTCCACGGCGGTGAACAGGCCGAGCGAGGACAGGCGCTCGGTGGCGGCGTGGACCTCGTCGGTGGTCTCGACCTCGACCCCGAGGTGGTCCATCACGGTGGGCTGGTCGGCCTTGCCCTCGATCAGGACCAGCTTGAGCGGCGGCTCGGTGATGGCGAAGTTGGCATAGCCGGGCCGGCGCTTGGCTGGCTCGACGCCGAACAGGGACCGGTAGAACGTGATCGAGGCCTCCAGGTCGGCCACGCGCAGCGCCAGCTGGACTCGGGACATGGTCACCACTCCTTGAATCGGCTTGCTTAGATGACTGTCGATACAGAGGTTGCGCCCTGATTAGAGTCCTGTCAAGGTAGAGGGGTGTCAAAACAGGAGCGGATGCTCGCCGAGCTCACCGACGTCGTCGGCTGCTGCTCGCCGCTGGCCCGTCAACCGCTGTCGGTCGAGCAGGCGGTGGGTCTGTCGCGCCTGTTCAAGGCGATGGGTGACCCGGTCCGGCTGCGCTTGCTGTCGCTGATCGCCTCACACGAGGGCGGCGAGGCATGCGTGTGCGACCTGACTGGGGTGTTCGACCTGACCGGCCCGACGATCAGTCATCACCTCAAGGTGCTGCGCGAGGCCGGACTGATCACCGGTGAGCGGCGCGGGACTTGGATCTACTACCGGGTCGTGCCGGATGCGCTGCGGCGGGTCGCTGCGGTCGTCGCGCTCGACAACGCACCGGCATAGCACCCCTGGCGCGACACCTACTGGCCGAGGGCACGCCCGACCCGCAGGTGCAGCTTGGCTCGCTTGGGTGCCAGCGCGGCGAGGACGACCAGCAACCCGGCTACGAGCTGTGAGGCCGGGCGGATATTGACATCCGGAACTACCTCATCAACTATTGACTCAATGAAAACTGAGCGGAGTTCTGAGATGGTGCGGCACCGCGACGGGCGCGCTCGACTGACCGCCGATGGGCGTCGAAGAGCCTGGGTCTGTGACTGGGACGTGCCTGGTGTGGCGCGTCAGGTCGTGGCAGTCGTCTCGCTCGGTGGCGGGCCGTCATGACCGCGACGTTGGGGCGGCGTCTGCTGGCCGAGGGCGTCGGCACGGCGTTGCTGGTGACGGTGGTGGTCGGGTCGGGTATCGCTGCGCAACAGCTCTCGCCCGACGATGTCGGTTTGCAGCTGCTGGAGAACTCGCTGGCCACAGTGTTCGGGCTGGGCGTGCTGATCCTGCTGTTCGGGCCGGTATCGGGGGCGCATTTCAACCCCGCAGTGTCCGCGGTTGACTGGTTCTCAGGCCGACGCGCCGGGACCGGGCTGTCCGGGCGGGATGTCGCCGCCTACAGCGGTGCCCAGATCCTCGGCGCGATCCTCGGGGCGATCCTGGCGAACGCGATGTTCGACCTCGCAGCGCTGCAGATCTCGGACAAGGTGCGTGCGACTCCCGGGCTGTGGATCGGCGAGATCGTCGCCACGGCCGGTCTGATCGCACTGATCTTCGCCCTGGCCCGAACCGGCCGCGCCGGGCTCTCGGCTGCGGCGGTGGGCGCCTACATCGGCGCGGCCTACTGGTTCACCTCCTCGACCTCGTTCGCCAACCCGGCGGTGAGCATCGGACGCATGTTCAGCGACACCTTCGCCGGGATCGCCCCCAGCTCGGTGCCCGGCTTCATCCTCGCCCAGATCGTCGGTGCCACCCTGGGCGCCGGCCTGGTCCTGATCCTCTATCCAGACGTTGCCCGCACGGCCGGCGCCGCAGTCGTCTCGCACGGCGCCGAGGGCAGGAGCGAGAGTTGACGAACGCTGATAACTCAGTCATCATTGACTCAATGAAGATTGAGCGAGAGTCGGAGCTGGTGCGCCGCGCTGCCCTGCACGCCGCGCTCAGCGATCCCGGACGGCTGGCCATCGTCGACGCCCTGGCCGTGGGCGATGTCGCGCCGTCGCGACTGCAGGCCGAGCTGGGGATGGCGTCGAACCTGCTCGCCCACCACATCGGTGTGCTGCAGCGCGCCGGGCTGGTCCGCCGGGTCCGTTCGGAAGGCGACCGGCGCCGCTCCTACCTGACACTCGTCCCCGGCGCGCTGCGCGGGCTCGACCCGATCGCGGAGCTGCGCGCGCCGCGGGTGGTGTTCGTGTGCACCGAGAACGCCGCTCGCTCCCAGCTCGCCGCCGCCCTGTGGGCCGGCCACAGCGACGTCCCGGCCGCGTCCGCGGGAACCCACCCGGCCCCGCAGATCCACCCAGGTGCGGTCGCCACCGCAGCGCGCCACCACCTGGCGCTGCACCCGCAGACCCCGCGCCTGCTCGACGACATCGTCGCGCCCGGCGACGTCATCATCACCGTCTGCGACCGCGCCCACGAGGAACTCCCGACAGCGATCGGCCACACCCACTGGTCGGTCGCCGACCCGGCCCGCACCGCCGACGACGACGCGTTCGACCAGGCGTTCCAGGAGCTGACCGACCGCATCACCCGCCTCGCACCAACCGTCCACCCCGAGTCTGCGTAATCCAAGTCAGGCCCACGCCAACGGAGGCAGCCATGACCAGCACGTGGCATCGCGACACCCTGTCCATTGACCAGATGCTCGCCCTCAAGACCGCCGCCGGGCACCTGGGCCGCGAGTTCGATGGCATATTCGGGCAGGAGACGATCGAACGGTTCCTGCACTCCTCCTACGACGAGTTCGCCGGCCGCGCTGTCGTGCTGCACTTCCTGCCGCTGCTGGCCGAGAAGTTCGCCCGCCAGCGGCTGCGCGCCCTGGCCAAGGTCGAGGGCAAGGGCCACGACGGCAAGCCGATCGTGTTGTTCCTGTGCACCCACAACGCCGGGCGTTCCCAGATGGCGCTCGGGTTCTTCACCCACCTCGCCGGCGATGACGCGGTCGCCTGGTCGGGCGGCTCCGAACCGGCCTCCACCATCAACCCCGCCGCGGTCGCAGCGATGACCGAACGCGGAATCGACATCGCCGGCGAGTACCCCAAGCCGTGGACCGACGAGGTTGTCCGTGCCGCCGACGTGGTCATCACCATGGGCTGCGGCGACGCCTGCCCCGTCTTCCCCGGCCGCCGCTACGAGGAATGGGTCCTCGAGGACCCCGCCGGCCTCGACGTCGCGGCGATCCGGCCCATCCGTGACGAGATCGAACGCCGCGTCCGCACCCTCGTCACCGAGATCACCACCCCCGCACCCGCCTGAACAACCACCCACACCCGCCACTGGCCCATCACGCTTGCCAGACCGCCCCGCCCGTCAGGACACAACGTCCGCAAAGGAGGCAACACCCTCATGTGTCAATCCCCTGAAACCGTAGAGACTCCGGTTAGCGTGATCTTGTAGTTCCCAGCTCGTTAAGGATCTTGGTTTGGTTGCGGCGCGCGGGCACGACGGCAGGCTGTGGCCTGCTGTTGGGGTTGCCTGCCCGGGCCCGCAGAGGCTCCGGGGTCAAGGGCGGGCCCGCAGGGCCGTCGCGTCAGCGACCGCGGCAGCGGCCCTTGAGGCCGGAGGGGCGGGCTCGGACACTGCGCGCCGTCGGTGACCATCGCGCAGCGGCTCAACAGGGACTACGGGCGGCGAAGCCGCCTCCGCTGGGTTGTTCTGGTCCCCCTCGCCGACCGGACGTCGTTGATGATGTCGGCGACGGCGCAGCTGGTCATACGGTTTCGCGCCCGGGCGGCGTCGGCCGTGCTCGTAATCGACCGGGGTGATCAGGCCGTTGGTCGAATGCAGCCGGACGGCGTTGTACTCCTCCAGCCAGGCCACCACGGCCCGACGGGCTTCGGCCTGGGTGGCCAGCCTCCGCCGGGAGAGCAACTCGAACTCGATCGTGGAGTGGAACGCCTCCGCGACAGCATTGTCCAGCGCCGACCCGGTGCGACCCATCGACTGGACGATCCCGGCCCTCGCGCAGACCTTCGTGAGCTCGCCGCCGGTGAACTCCCCGCCCTGGTCGGTGTGGAACACCACCCCGGCCACGTCTGTGCCGCGGACCGCGATCGCCACGCACAGCGCCGCTGCCGCCAGATCGGCGTCATGGTGCACGCCCAGGGCATAGCCCACGCAGCGGCGCGAGTTCAGGTCCAGGATCGACGCCAGATACAGGGTCCCTTCGCCGGTAGGGATCTCGGTCAGGTCCGACACCCACCGCTGGTTGACCGCCGGCGGCGGCGCGAAGTCCCGTTTCAGCAGGTCCGGGGCCTTCCGCGCGCGCCGGTCGGCCCTGGTCAGACCCCGGCGCTTCTTCTTCGGCCGCGCAACCAGGCCCTGGCTGCGCATCGAGGCGGCGACCGTGTTCTTACTGACCTTCCAGCCCAGATCTTGCAGGGCAGCGGTGATCGGCGGGGAGCCGTCGCGCCCACCGCGGCGCCGGAACAACCAGGCCACCGCCGCGTCCAGCGCCGTGCGGCGGGCCTGCCGCAGCGACACATCACCGTGGCGCCACTTGTAGAACCAGGCCTGCGAGACCCCCAAAGCCCGGCAGGCCAGGGCGGCCGGGACAGCGTGCTCGTCCCTCTGGGACACGATGAACGCGGCCAGGGTCACCGCCCCATCGCTTCCTTCACCCAGAGGGCGACCGAGCGCTTGAGCACATCACGCTCCATCGCCAGCTCGGCGACCTCTCGGCGCAGCCGGACCAGCTCGGCCCGCTCGTCCTGGCTCAACGCGCCGTTGCCACGCTCCCGGGCCCGCCGGTCGGTCGCGACCCAGTTCCCCAGCGTGCCCTCGTTGATCCCCAACTCCCTGGCCACCCGGGCGATCGGCTTGCCGGTCTCCCGCACGATCCGGACCGCCCCCGTCCGGAACTCTTGATCGAACTTCCGTCTCGTCTCGGCCATCTCACGGCCTCCCTCTAAGGGACGCCTCCACGTTACGAGGGGAAACCCACATGGACCTCGTCGTGGTCGGCGGCAGCGATGCCGGCATCAGCGCCGGCCTGCGCGCCCTGGAAGTCGACCCGTCCACCACAGTCGCCCTCGTCGTCGCCGACGCCTACCCCAACTTCAGCATCTGTGGCATCCCCTACTTCATCAGCGGTGACGTCCACGACTGGCACGACCTGGCCCACCGCACCCGCGCCGACCTCGAGGCCGCTGGTCTGCGCCTGCGCCTGGACACCCGGGCCACCCGCATCGATCCCGACCGGCACGAGCTGCACGTGCGCAACCCCGACGGCAGCAATGAGGTCCTCGGCTACGACGCGCTGGTCGTCGGCACCGGCGCCGTCCCCGTCATGCCGCCGATCGACGGGTTGACCGGACCCGACGCCCTCGGCGCCGTCGACGGGTCCACCTGCTGCACACCATGGGAGAGACGTTCGACCTCGCCGCCTCCCTCGACCAGCGCCAGCCCGCCAACGCGCTGATCGTCGGCGCCGGATACATCGGCCTGGAGATGGCCGAGGCCCTCACCGCGCGCGGTATCCGCGTCACCCAGGTCGAACAGCTCCCCGAGGTACTCCCGACCGTCGATGCGGAACTCGGCGCGCTCGTCCACGACGGCCTCACACGTCACGGGGTCGAAGTCGTCACCGCGACCACGGTGACTCGCATCAGCCGCGGCGCGACGGGGCTGCGCGTCGATGGCCGCACCGCCACCGGACCGGCCGCGTGGAACGTCGATCTGGTGCTCGTGGTCGTCGGTGTCCGCCCGGACACCGAGCTGCTCACCACCGCCGGCGCCCAGACCGGGGCCCGCGGCGCTGTAGTCGTCGACCACGGCATGGCCACCTCGCTGCCCGGCGTGTGGGCCGCGGGGGACTGCGTCATCACCCACCACCGCCAGCTCGGGCTCACCTACCTGCCCCTCGGCACGACCGCACACAAGCAGGGCCGTGTCGCCGGGCACAACGCCATCGGCGGCCGGGCCCGCTTCCACGGCAGCTTCGGAACCCAGGTCGTCAAAGTGTTCGACCTCGTCATCGCCCGCACCGGACTGCGCGACCACGAAGCCACCGGCCTCGGGCACTCCCCGCTCACCGTGCAGAGCAGCCCCAACGACCACAAGGCCTACTACCCGACCGCCTACCCGATCACCATCCGCGTCACCGGCGACACCACAACCGGGCAACTCCTCGGCGCACAACTGGTCGGGTGGCTCGGCACCGAGGTCTCCAAGCGCGTCGACACCTATGCCACCGCCCTGTTCCACGGCATGACCGTCGCGGAGATCAGCGACCTCGACCTGTCCTACACCCCACCCCTGGGCTCGCCATGGGATGCCGTGCAGATGGCTACCCAAGCCTGGGAATCCTGGGTCACCGACCTGCACACCGAAGTCTCCGCCTGAACCCCCCGCCTGCAACCCCAGGAGCCGAAGTTGACTGACATACCCGAGGTGCTGTTCGTCTGCGTGCACAACGCCGGCCGGTCCCAGATGGCCGCCGCGCTGCTGCACCACCACGCACGCGGCGCCGTCCGCGTCACCTCGGCCGGCTCCGAACCCGCCGACCAGATCAACCCCGCCGTCCGCCAGGTCATGACCGAGATCGGCATCGACCTCGACGGCGAGACCCCCAAGAAACTCACCACCGACGCCGTGCACACCGCCGATGTCGTCATCACCATGGGCTGCGGCGACGCCTGCCCCGTCTATCCCGGCAAGCGCTACCTCGACTGGGAACTCACCGACCCCGCAGGGAAGCCGCCCGCCGACGTCCGCTCGATCCGCGACGACATCGACGCCCGCGTCCGCGGCCTGCTCGCTGAGCTGACCGGCCAGCCCGAAACGGCGGCCGGAAAGTGACCGACACCGCGCTAGCCCTGCCCGCGGTGCTGTTCGTGTGCGTGCGCAACGACGGCAAGTCCCAGATGGCCGCCGGCCTGATGCGCCACGCCGCCCCTGGCGGATCGCAACAATGTGCCCGGCGCGTTGCTCTACGTGGGGATCAGCGAGCAGCTGCTGTTCGTGGCACTACCCGTGCCCGCGACACCCGCGCATCAGATGGCACGGCAGTCCCAACCCCGTACCTGCCGGTCAGCTCCGGCCTGCGCGCGGTCGTCCGGCGGCGTCCTGACGGTCAGCTGGTCATCAGCCGAAGGGTGGGGCGCAGCCCGGTCTTCGTCGAGCACTGGGCCGACGGCGACCTCCTCCTACCCGCCCCCGGACAGCCCGCCGCCGACGTAGTGCTGATCGACGTCAAGACCATCACCACAGCAAGCGACCCCGACCGTGTCGGCCGCTGGCTCTGGCGGCTGCTCAGCTACGCCTGGCTCGACACCACCGACCAGTACCGCATCCGCGCCGCCGGGCTCTACCTCGCCCGCCACGGCGCCCTCATCACCTGGCCGATCTGCCACCTCGCCAACGCCCTTCTCACCAGCCCCGACGGGCCGCCCAACGACGGGCACGCCGTCGCCTCCACAGCCGCGGAGTTCCGCCGGCTCGCCGAGCGCGTCATCGCCGACGAGACCGGGCACCCGCCCGCACGCGCCCCGCGTTGACACCTACGCGTCAACGCAACCGGCGGTTCACCCCGCCATTCCCAGCTGCCATCACCGACGCATCGCCTCCGGCTGCGACCCCGCCGGAGCCGCTCGGCGGCCAAAGGAACGTCACTCTCGCCGCCAACCGCTGGCTCATAGCCGTCGTCCCACCGGCGAGATCACTCTCGACGGCCCCGCGCGCCGCCTGGCCAGAATCACCGCGTGCCGACCCGGCCCGCGGCCTCCACCTCCGCCTTGATCCGGTCGACCTCCTGCTGCGACTCCCGCTTCACCTGGGCCTTGACCATCGGCGTCAGGACGCGCCACGGCCCGCGCAGGTACCCGGTGCCGGTCGAGGTGAGGCGGGTTCCGCCGGGGACCGGCTCGAGCCGCAGCTCCCCGGCGCAGTCCAGGACCTTCGAGGCGAGGGTGAATGCGAGTGCCCGTCCGGGCTCGAACCCGGTGATCCGGCACCTGCCCTCGACCGTCGCCGGACCCATCCGCATGGTCTGGGTGTACTCGGTGCCGACGCGCACCGCACCGGGTGTCGTGACAGTTGCGTGAAGCACGTTGGCCTGCCACTCGGACAAGTGGGTGAGGTCGGCGAGGTAGGCGAAGACCTCGTCCGCGGGCCGGTGGATCGTGGCCTCAGCCGCCATCTTGATCATTGCGGGGCTCCTTCTGCTCTGTGGTCGGCCTACGGCTGGAGGGTGTTGATGCCGGGGGTCTGGTCGGCGCGGGTGAACTCGACGAACTCGGCGTCGTCGTCGATGTGCACGTTGTGGCCGGGGCGGATGTGGTAGGCCTGCCCGGCGGCGAGCGTCTCGGTCTGCCCGTCGGTATAGCGGATCGTGACGCTGCCCCGGAGCGTGTAGCCCCAGTGGTCCTCCTGGCAGGCACCGCCGGGGAGGCCGGCGAACATCTCGGCCGTGTCCAGCCCGGCGTGCCACCGCTCCAGAGCGATGATCATCCCGCCGGCCTCGGCACGGTGCTGCTGGCCGACCCCGTCGAGGTCGATGGCGAGGTCGGTGTTCTCGCGGGTGAAGGTACCCATGTCGTTGCTCCCGATTCGGGGACCGCCGCTCGGTCCGTACGGCGAAGGTAGGCCTTGAACTCGAATGCAAGGTCAAGCCTTGACCCCGAACCCGGGTGCAGGGTTTACCGTTCCGAGATGCGGATCTCCGAACTCGCCGATCGGGTCGGGGTGCCCACCTCGACCGTGCGGTACTACAAGCGGGTAGGCCTGCTGACCCTGCCCACGCGATCCGGGTCGGGCTACCGGGACTACGACGAGGACGACGCCACCCGCCTGCTCTTCGTCGCCCGGGCGCGGCGGATGGGCCTGAGCTGCGAACAGATCAGCGCCCTGCTACCGATCTGGGACGGCGGCGCCAACTGCGGCGCGGCACGCGAGCGCGTGAGCCGGCTGATCAGCCAGAAGCGTTCCGAGATCGCCGGCCGGATCGCCGAGCTCGAGCAGTTCGCCAGCCAGCTCGACCAGTTGCGCACCACACTGCAGGACTCACCCGCACCCCCCGGATGCCGCACCGACCTGTCCTGCTGCGTACCGAAGTCCACCACAGCCCCGATCGCGATCGAGCTAATCCCCCACCTAACCCGCCGGGACACGGTCGATCTCGGCCGTCCGGCGGACTGAGTGCACGACGGGCGCGGATCAGCCGGCCGCGGCGCGGGGATCGGCACGGTGACGGTGCTCACGGCATGGTGTTCTCCCTCTCGGTCGGGTGGGTCCAACTGGCGGGATCTCCGCTCGGTCGAGCGGGTCGTCGGTTGTCAGACGCCCTGCAGCTGGATCCGCTCGATCGTCCGGCCGTCCGGGTTCGCCGGTGACCGCGAAGTTGGCGTGATCGCGCAGCTTCGGGCCCGTTGGAAGGGCCGATGGTGTCCATGTCCATGTCGCCGCCGCTCCGGCACCCCCGCCGGGCGCCTCGCTCCTACTGACGACGGTAGTGCCTGAAGGACGCACCGTGCGGGCGTGTGAGGAGTACGGCGCCCTGCGACGCAGGATCTACACCGCCCGCTATCTCGCCGACCCCGCCTACCGGCGCATGATCTCCCGGCAGCTCAACAAGGGCGAGTCGCTGCACGCGCTGAAACGCGACCTGCTCTACGCCCACGAGGGTGCCGTCCGCGCGCGGCACCTCGATGCCCAGACCGAGCAGGCGTGGTGCCTGACCCTGGTCACCAACGCGGTGGTGGCGTGGACGACGGAGTACTACGGCCTGGCCGTGGAGTCGATGCGCACGGCTGGGCGGCGGATCGACGACGAGGTCCTGGGCCACATCTCCCCGGCGCACAGCGAGAACATCAACTTCTTCGGCGCCATCGACGTCGACATCGAAGGTGAGCTCGCCCAGCTCGGCCCCACCGGCTACCGGCCGCTGCGGATGCGCGACACCCTCTTCTGAGCTGAGGCGACGACGCCACACCGGGTACCGCTCAGGGCGCGGCGGTGCCCGCACGGGCGGGGACGAGCCGAGGGACGAGGCGCACGTAAACCACCATGCCGAGCATTTCGACCAGGGTCTGGGCGACGACGACGGCCGCGGCGAGAGACAGCCGGTCGGGCAAGGCGAGGGCCAGGGGCAGCACGACCAGGGAGTTGCGAGTGGCGCCGGTGAACACCACCGCCCGCGCGGCGGGGACGTCGAGACGGAACATCCGCGCCACCGCCCATCCGGCGAGCGCCATGACTACCAGGAACGCGACGTAGAAGGGGATGACGGCGGCCACGTCGGCGCGGTTGCCGCCCAGCTTCGGGACCTGGGACGCCACGACGATCAGGAGGGTGGCGGCCATCAACGGCACCATCGTGGTGTTCGCCGCGGCGGACATCGTGCGCCCGGCGGCGGCGCGGGCGGCCCAGGCCTGGGTGGCCCAGGCCAGGGCGAGCGGGATCACGATCAGCCCGACGAACGCCTCGACGAATGGGCCGATCTCGACGATGTCAGCCAGCTCGGAGCCCATGAACAGGTAGAGGAACAGCGGTAGCAGCAGCATCTGCGCGACCAGCAGCAGCGGGGTGGCGGCCAGCAGGCGCCGGTAGCTGCCCCCGGCCAGGCCGCTGAACACGATCACGTAGTCCACGCACGGGCACAGCAGTACCAGCAGCACCCCGATCCGAATGGCTTGCTCGGCGGGCAGGAACACGAACATCGCCGCGACGACCAGCGGCACCACGACGAAGTTGACCACCAGCGTCGCGGACAGGAACCGGCCGTCCCGCAGTGAGCGGAGGAGTTCGGCGGCGGGGACCTGGAGGAACGTCACGTACAGCAGGGCGCCCAGCACCGGGTTGATGGCGTGCTCCAGGCCCGGCCCCGCCGCCGGCCACGCCCAGCCGAGCAGGCCCCCGGCCGCCATAGCCGCGAGATAGACCGCGACCTGGTGCTGTTCCATCCGCTCGACCAGGCCCGGCGGTTGCTGCGCCACTCCCAAGAACTCCTGTCCGTTCGTGTCCGCGGCCGTTGTCGCGGGTCACCATCCTCACAGGACGCAGCCGATCCGCCCGTCGCGCCGCCGGTTCGATCAGCCGCCGGTGCGGGGCGGGGCGGGGCGTGCTCGCCGGTGTCCGCACCGACGGTGGTCAGTCCTAACTCGACCGGGCCGGTGTCAGCGGCACACGCCGAGACCCGGCTGCGTCGGCGAACCACGACGATCGCCCCGACGGCGGCCGCGGCGAGCAGCGCCAGCGCGGGAACCCAGATCGCCCCCACCGCCGACGCCACACCGAGGCCACCGAGCAACGCCAGCAGCGGTCCGGCGCAGCACACCGCGCACGCCGCGACCACAGCGGCGGCGCCGAACCGGGTCCACGGGCGAGCCGGACGAGGAATCGGTGTGGTCATGCGTTCGCCCCGAACAGGTCCGCGAGCAGTGGTTCGGCAGCGTCGGGGGCGCGCACGGTCAGCTCCAACGCGGTCGGTGTCAGGTGCAGGGTGAAGTCGAAGAACGCGCAGCAGTCCTGTTCGGCCGCGGCCAGCGCGGCGACCTCGGCGGCCAGCTCCGGTGTCGCCGGGAACGTCAGCTCGATCCCGTCGGCGGTGTCGCGGCGGCCGGTGGCGTGGCGGGTGACCCGTTGCCATTGCACGGTCCGCTGCCCAAGCTGGGCGCCGTCGAGCGTGCACGCCACCGGCGCCTCCCGCCACGGCTCTGCCGGTGTGGCCTCGGCGCGGGCGGGCGAGAGCGTCAGGGGAACCGGGCCGGGCGCGGCGCTGGTCGTGCATCCGCAGTCCGGGCCGCAGGCCCCGGCGGGAGCCGGTTGCGACAACCGCTCGTGCACGCCGGCGAGCCGGGCGGAGAACGCGGCGAGTTCGGCCCGGCGGCGATCGGCGTCGGCGATGCGGTCGGCGACCAGCGGCCGCATCCGCTCCCGCACCGCCGCGCACACCCCCTGCTCCCACACCCCGAGCAGGTCCCGGATCTCCTCCAACGGGAGTCCGAGCACCTTCGCCGAGGAGATGAACGCCAGCCGCGCCACCGCGTCCTCGCCGTAGACCCGGTAGCCGGAGTCGGCGCGCTCGGCCGGCAACAGCCCGGCTGTCTCGTAGAACCGCAGCGTCGTCGCCGGGACACCGGTCCGGGTCGCGAGCTGGGAGATCCGCAAACTGGTCACACCCCGAACATAAACCTTCGACCCGACTCGAAGGTCAAGCCCAAACTCGAGGCGGCGCAGGCTCCTCACAGCGGGATCCGGATCCCATCGGGGCCCCGCCAGGCGACGTGACAGCCACCGAGAACGGGCCTGCCACTCGCACGGGAACGGCTCAGCCGAGCATCGTCCGCCGCAGCCGCAGGCAGCCTGCCACGACCGGAATGCTGAACCCGAGCCGGATGATGCTCGCCGTGACAGCGAGGACCGCGATCGTCGTGGAAGCGACCGGGCCGGCGGCGGCTACCCGGGCGAGCATGAACAGGTCGCCGAGGACAGCGACCACGACCACGATCAGCGCGCCGGCCACGATCTGTCCCGGCGGGAGCGGCAGCCACCGGCTGCCCCGGCCGGTGCCGGCGAGCACCAGGACCCCGACGACGCACGCGAGCCCGATCACAGGTGCTGGCGGTATCGCCCCCCACAACGCGGCAGGTCCGTGGCGCCACCATCCCGCGGGCGCCAGCGTCAGCAACCACAACATCCCGACCAGCGGCCCGCTACCCAAATAGGCGGCCACCGTGCGACGAGCCCGGGAGCCGGCGAGCTCGCCGACGAACCCGGACGCCATCACAGAGGGTGCACCGAACTCGGCCAACGCTGCCCGCACCGCCGCCGCCGGATGCTCGCCGTGCCGGACCCGGGTCGCGATCGCGTCGTGCAGGCCGTCACGCAATTCGTCGAGAATCGCGGCCCGCGCCGCGCGTGGCCCGACCAGTCCCGCCCCCACCGCGTCGAGGTAGCGCTCGACCTCGAACTCGACTACGTCACGACCGGCCATGATCGCCTCGCCAGCAGCGCCGACACCGCGATGGAGAACTCCGCCCAGCCGGCGCGCGTCGTATCCAACGCCGCGACCCCCGCCGTGGTGAGTTCGTAGCTGCGCCGCCGCCGCCCCGACGCCAATGACCACTGGCTTCGCACCAACCCGGCGCGCTCCAACCGATGCAGCGCCGGATACACCGTGCCGGTCGGCAGATCGATCCGCCCGCCACTACCCGTCCGCAGCACCTCGATCACGCCGTATCCATGCAGCGGCCCCGGCTCCAACGCAGCAAGCAGCAGCCCGTCCAGATGCCCCTTCAACGCCTCCGCCCGCATACGTAGCAACGCTACTCCTTTGTGGTGATCCAGTCGCAGATCCGACCGTCTCGCCGGCTAACAGCAGTAGCGTTACTACCTATAGCGTCGCTACCCCAGGAGGCAAGCCGTGGACCCTGCCGCCGCCCTGGCCCTGACGATCGCCGTACACGTCGGGTGTGGCGGGATCGCGGTGGCCTGCGGGGCAGCGGCGATGCTGACCCGCAAGGGCAGCCACCGACACCGTCGCTTCGGCCGGGTCTACCTCGCCGCACTGACCGGACTCGGCCTGACCGCACCGATCCTGGCCGCGGTCGACTGGGCACATCGATGGCACCTGGCCGTCCTCGGCACGCTCGCCCTCGGCTCGGCCGCCACCGGTTTCGCCGCTATCAGGCTCCTACGCCCGGCCCGGGTCGCGGTCCACATCACCGGCATGAGCACCGCCTACATCGTCATGCTCACCGCGTTCTACGTCGACAACGGACCCCGGCTACCGCTGTGGAACCAACTCCCGGTCCTGGTCTTGTGGTTGCTCCCGGCCGCCGTCGGAGCCCCAGTGCTCATCCGGGCGCTGCGCCGCCACCGCAGGCCCCACCCCGCCGCAGTCGATCCTGGTCACAGCCCTTGACCCGGTACCCAGGTACAGGGTTCATGCTGGTCGGGTGAGGACGAGTGAGGTGGCGGCCAGGGCGCGGGTGAATCCGCAGACTCTGCGGTACTACGAACGGCGTGGGTTGCTGCCGGAACCGACCCGGTCGGCATCGGGCTACCGGACCTACGGCCCGCCGGCAGTGCAGATCGTGCGGTTCATCAAACGAGCCCAAGAACTCGGCTTCGCCCTCGATGTCGTCGAGTCGCTGCTGGAGCTGGCCAAGGGCGGCCCCGAGGGTTGCGACGCGACGCGGGAGTTGGCGACCGCCAAGATCGTCGAGCTGGACGCGCGGATCGCGGACCTCCAGCAGATGCGCACCTCGCTGGCCCGGCTGGTCCAAACGTGCGAGCGGCCGCGGCACCGACGGGAATGCCCGATCCTCGCCGAGATCAGCACCGAACCCGAGGACCCGTCATGACCTTTCCCGTTCCCGGGCAGCCACTGCGCTTCGAGTCGCTATGCGACATCGAGCAGGGGGTCGGCGCCCGCCTCGCCACCCTGTCCGGCGAGGTGCGGGCTCTGCACCGGGAGATTCTGCTGGCATTCCTGACGACCGGACAGCCACCACATCGCAACGATCTCCCGCCGACTGACGGGCTCGACCGCGGCGACGCGTTCGCGCAGCTCACTGGCCTCGACATCGTGCAGCTGGACGCCGACGGGTACGTGGTGGTGGCCTACCCGTTCTCCGGCCGACCGACCGGGCACACCGCGCAACTCGATAGCCCCGACAACGGCACCGCACCGGTGCTGCAGGCGATGTGCGCGATCGATGCGCTGGGCATCCCCCTGATGACCGGCCTCGACGGGGAGATCAGCTCCTCCGACCCCGACGACCAGCAACCGATCCGCGTCGAGCGCCGCGGCGACACCTGGACGTGGACACCGCCGGACGCAGCAGTGCTGCTCGCGCAGAGCAGTGGCTGCGGCTCGGCCGCCGACCTCCTGTGCCCGACAGTCACCTTCCACACCAGCCACCAGAGCGCCGAGGAGCACCTACGGACCCGACCCGACCTGACCGGAGTCGTGCTCGAGCAGACCCACGCCCTCACGGTCGCCCGGCAGTCCTTCGGAACCCTCCTGCACCCAGACCCCGACACCGCGACGACTCCACCGCAGACGGAGCTGCGATCATGACCGCACCTGGCGTGAGGGTGGAGATGCTGCACACCGAGGGCTGCCCGAACGCCGCGGACTACCTGCCCCGGCTGCGCCAGCTCGCGATCACCGCCGGTGTCACAGAACCGGTGCGACTACACCTCATCACCGATGCCGAGCACGCACAGCGCGAGCGGTTCCTCGGCTCCCCCACCATCCGCGTCGACGGCCACGACGTCGATCCAGGCGCGGCGGCACGCCGGGACTACGGGCTGAGCTGCCGCCTCTACGCCGGCCCCGACGGACTGCGCGGGGCCCCGCTGGATGAGTGGGTGCAGGCCATGCTGCAAGCGGACACCAGCGAAGGCGCGGACATCAACCAGGAACCGAACAGTGAGGGGCGCACCTGATGGGCTCCATCGACCTCCCGGAACGGCGCCGCCTTCTCAGCGCCGGGACGCAGCTGATCGAGGTGCGGCCCGCCGCCGAGGACGCCGAGATGCATCGGCCAGGCGCGGTGAACATCCCGCTCACGACCCTCGACGCTCCCACCACCGCTAGTCTCGACCGGGACCGGCCGGCCCACCCCGCCGACCTGCACCGACATGCGATCGGTCGATTCGCCCGGAGGTGAGCGATGAGCGCCCAAGCCCACCACGAACCGACGGCCGCCCCGACATGCTGGTGCTGCGGAAAGGCATTCCCTGAACACGAGCTGACCCGTCTGGGGGCACATCCCGAGGTCGGGGTCTGTCTGGGCTGCGCGATCTATCTCAAGCGACGGGCAACCGTGCAGCGCGACGAGCATCACCCCACTCCGGCGAGCCGGCTACGCGGCGGCATCGACACCGCCCGCAACGCGGTGATCAGGCGAGGCTGGCACGAACGCGGCCCGCTCGCAGCGCTGCTGCGCCGCATCGACCGCTTCCTGCCCTAACAGCACCACTGCATCGCACTCTCGACCGGCTCAGGTCGCTGGCTGCCGATCGACCGACCCACTCGATGCACTGGCATGCGCCTGGTGACCCTGACCTGGTCCACCATCGGCCTGCCGACACGAACCCCGGAGATCACCAGGAACGCAACCCGTTCATGGTGACCGCGACCAGTCGGTGCACAGACGCGGCAGACGGCAGGCTGCCCGCACCGCCGAGGGCATGCAGGCAGTACGTTGCGAGCTCGTCGGGCGCGACATCATCGCGGAGTTTGCCGGTGCGCGCTGCGTCGGCCAGCAGGTTTCGCACGAACTCGTGAAGCTCCTGCTGGGCACGGACGACGTGCTCGCTCCGATGCAGGAACGCCCCCACGTCACCCCCGTGGCGCCCGTGGGAGATGAACGCGAACGCCGTCAGGACCGCTTCGAGGCGCTCGCCGGCGTCAGCTCTCTGATCCCTGACCTCGACGAGATGGTCGAGGTGGCTGGCGACCTGGCGCTCGTGCCACGCGAGCAGGATCGCGTCGACATCGGGGAAGTACTTGTACAGCGTCGCCCGCCCGATGCCGGTCCGCGCCGCGATCTGGGACATGGTCACCGACGCCACACCGTGCTCGGCCACCAGCGCCGCCGTGGCGTCCAGCGTCGCATCCCGCACCGCGCGCCGGTGCGTCTCGATCGTGTCGCTCCACAACCGCGGCATCCCACGAACATACACGATGACAAGTTAACGACGAGATGTATTGACACAGACATACTGTCTCGTAAACTCAGGCCTCAATCAGCCGCGCCGCTCGAGCGGAGTGTGACGACCCCGGAGGACCCCATGTCTGACCCACCACCCGATCCAGCCGCCCTGTCCGACGAAGGAGGACCGCGCCCCGGCCCCCGGCCGACCACTGGCGCGCCGCGCTGGGTGAAGGTGTCGGTGATCGTCGTCATCGTCCTGATCGTGGTGTTCGCGATCGTCCAGCTCACCGGGTTGGGCGGCAGCCACGGACCCGGGCGGCATCTCTCGTCCGGCAGCCCAGGTGACACCGTGCTGCTGCCGGACGTCGCCGCGGACGCCGATCGGGGTGGCGGTCCCACGCGGCTCCGGGTCGCCCTCTGATGAGGATCATGAATGGTCGCCTCCGAAAGTTCGTGCTCACCACACACATCGCCTGCTCGGTGGGTTGGCTCGGTGCCGTCGCGGCGTCGCTCGCGCTCGCTGTTGCCGGCCTGATCAGCTCTGACCCGGCGGTGGTGCGGGCGGTGTATCTGACGATGGAGCTGATGGGCTGGACGGTGCTGGTGCCGTTGAGCCTCGCGTCGCTGCTCACCGGGCTGGTTCAGGCACTGGGCAGCAGATGGGGACTGCTCAGGCACTACTGGGTCGTGGCGAAGCTGCTGCTCAACCTCGTCGCGATCACCGTCCTGCTGCTCTACATGCAGACGCTGGGCGTCCTCGCCGACACGGCGACACAGGGGGGATCCGGCAGTGACCTCGGCGAGTTGCAGAACCCCTCCCCCGTGGTCCACGGCGGCGCCGCGGTGCTACTGCTGCTCGTCGCGACCGGTTTGTCGGTGTACAAGCCAACAGGCATGACTCGATACGGGCAGCGCAAGCAGCAGGAGCAACGGCCCCAGCCCCGGCAGCACGAGCAGCCGGTTGCATCGGCGGCAACGGAGCCTTGAGCACTCAGCCGCTGCGGTCGCTGGGCACTGCTTCCGGGAGAATGGGCCGGTCGGTGCGGAAGATCCGTAGAAGCGGGACGGTGACGATCACGCTGCCCAGGATCGCCACGCTGCGACAGGCGATGCCCACGAACGTGATCCCCAGCGGCGAGATGGGCACCAGGGTGAGCCCGACGACCATCGCACCGCTCACGCCTGCACCTAGACCGCGACACCACCATCGGGAGCTGCGGTCGTGACCGCGCGGCGCCTGGTGGTGGAGATGCTGCATCGCCCAGTGGGATCGGGTCGCATGCCCCGAGCAGCCGCTTCGACCGGGGGCGCGCGGTCGTCGAGGCCTACGCTGACCCAGCCGTCAGTGTGACGGGCGGACAGCCTTGATCATCATCATGATGATCAACAGCCCGGCCAGCATGATCCCCGCGGCGACCAGGAAGCCAAGCGACCAGCCCTGGGTGATCACCAGCGGTGTCGGGCGGCGCCCGCCAGAGTCAGGCCTGCGGTGCGGGTGGTGTGCTCACTGCGGTGCCGCTGCGCACCGGTCTCACCCCTACCTACAGATCAGAGACGTTCCGATCGCGGTGATGTCCGCCTGGCAGGAATGATCAGCCTCCTGTTGTCAGGTTCGGTTCGTCGACGAAACGACCGTGATCGGATCGTCGACACCACCTGAACCCGCTGGAAGTCCGATGGATGGCAGACATTCACCGGCTCATCGTGCTCACAGATGCTTGAGCAACAGGCCCATCTCGGCGATCTCCGCCTGCTAGGCGGTGATGATGTTCTGAGCCACCTCTTGGCCTCGGCATCGGAGCCGCTCGTGACCTCGGTCTGCGACATCGTGATTGCACCGCGATGGTGCTCGGTCATCATCTCGAGGAACATCCGGTCGAACGCGGCGCCGCTCGCCTGCATCAGCTGCTGCATCTGCTCAGCCGTTTGGCCGCAGGCGGCGTTGCGCTCTGTCTCGCCCACGCCAACACCTGGAAGGTCAACGGGCGACCGGCGATCGAGTTGTTCATCCGCCGGTTCGACGAGGTCGCGGTCACCGCCGAGGAGATCATCCTGCTGGGCGTGCTCACCGGATCGTGCGAGGGCGCGCAACGTGCCGGATCAGGAATCCATTGGGGTGGGGGCGATGTAGCGGGTGTCAGACCAGGCGGCGCCGGCCCCCGAGTCCCCGATCCGATAGACCTGCACCGCCGAGACCACGGCGAGCACGATCGTGAGCGCAGCGATGGCCCCGGCCACCATCCGCGGAGGCGCCGTGGCAGTCACGGTGCCCGGCCCGCGTGCTCCCCTGCCCACGCTGGCGAGCCGGTGGATTGCCATGAAAGCGGCGAGTGACACCAGCAAACCGGCCACGAAGATCAGCAGCTGGCCGCCGAGGCGGGCGTGCGCCTCGATCAGAAGGGTGCGGGGCAGGCGATGTTCCAGGGCGTCACCGGAGGACGTCGCAACCGGGATGCACACCGTGGCAACCGCAGCGACCGCGACGACGAGCCAGCCGTAGCGACGGCGCGCCGCGGGCCAGAGCACGACCGCGATCGATCCGAGCACCGCGAGCGGGACAAGCACCACGACCGCGTGCACGACGAGTACGTGTAGCGGAAGTCCGTCGATCAAGGCTGGCATCCAGCTCCCTCGGTTCGGCCCGGCGGCTCGACATCACGTGACGAGGAGGCCCCCGTCGACGATCACATCGAGGGCGGTGAGGGCGGTGTTACCGGCTGGACCCGCGAGGAGAACGCGCAGTGGTTGGCCGACACGGTCGTCGACCTGTGCCGCCCTACGGGTCCGGCCGGGTGATCATTTCCAGGCCGTGCTGCCACGGGACGGCCCGGCGGTGCCGACCTGCATTCCGACGCGCTGCTGGCGCTCGTCGTCGACGCAGGAACGGCCCAGCGAGCATCCCTTGCCCGCGCCGTCGTCGCCGTGGCCCAGGAACGCCAGATCCCGCTCGCCCACGCCGCGCAGTTCTCCTCCGAACCCGGGTGCGGGGTCACCGCCGCCGTCGATGGCCGGGCCAACCTCGACATCGCCGCCATTGTGATCACCCCCTTTGATCATCTGGGACATTGGCTGGGAACTGCCGCTGCCCCTGGGCGTGCCGGGCAGCTCCACCGTCATCGTCGGGCTCAACAGGCGACGACTGCCGCACGCCACCGCCTGGCGCCGCACACGCCCCGGCAGCCAGGCAGGTGACGCAGACATGAGCCGCAAGAGGACCGCGACGCCCGCCGCCCCGTCCCCCACCGACCGAACCGCTCCAAAGCACGGACGGCCGTGTCGTTGAGTGGTTGGGCCGTCACCGCGATGAAGTCGATGTCGATGACGGTCGACCCCGACGGGCCGCCGCGCGCGATGCCACGACCGGTCCGGAAGTCGCCACGGGCTACCGACCCAGCGAGGTAGAAGCCTTCGAGCAGGCCAGGCTCCGCTGCATCCACCGCGTGCAGGTAGGCGGTGGCCGCGTCGTTCACCAACGATGGCAGGACCAGGTCGCCCTCGCCTGAGCCGCTGCACGGCTGGTCGGGATGGCGGACCGGTCCGCGCCTCGGCGACGAGAACCGGTCCACCGTTCACCGACTCACAAGCTCACAGTCGCGTGAGCAGCGTGTCCATTTCACCGATCTCCGTCTGCTGGGCCGTGATGATGTTCTGAGCCAGCTTCTTGGCGTCGACATCGGAACCGCTCGTGACCTCGGTCTGCGACATCGTGATTGCACCCTGATGGTGCTCGATCATCATCTCGAGGAACATTCGGTCGAACGCGACGCCGCTCGCCTGCGTGAGCTGCTGCATCTGCTCAGTGGTCATCGAGCCGGACACACTGTCGGTCCCGCTCGTCGGAGCGTGGTTCATGCCGGGCATGCTGCCGGTCGCCGGGGGCATCTGCCCCCACTTCTCGAGCCAGCCGGTCATGGTCTGGATCTCGGGCGTCTGAGCTGCGCCGATGCGCGTGGCCAGGTCCAGGACCTGCGTGTTCTGGCTGCGACCTGCCGCCAGCCGGGCCATCTCGACCGCCTGCTGATGGTGCACGATCATGCCCTGCGCGAACGTGATGTCCGCATCGTTGCGCGACGCCGACGGTGCTCCGGTTGCGGGGGACGTGGGTGGCGCGGACGGCATAGACGACATGGCCGGCATCGGACTACTGCATCCGGCTACTGCCACACCGGCGATCGCGAGCGCGACGATCGATCTCGTACCCGACGTGATGATGTTCATGATGGTGGTTCTCCTGTGCGATGAGAAGCGGATGAGAGAACTGCGGGTGCAACCCGCTTCCCCCTCAGTTCCGCAGCACGCACAGCAACGCGAGGCGTACCCGGGTCGGCAGGGGTGGAGCTCGCGGTGCGGAGCCATTCCACCCTGGGGACTGGAGCGGTGAAGGCGAGGCCGGAGCAACGGCCAACGCAACGAGCATGCCCAGAACAACGGCGGCGGCGATGGTCAGCACGGCCAGGCACAGATGCTGCAACGCCATGTCGTGACCGCTCTCGGGATGCTCGCCATGTAACGGGCCCCGATCTGTGGCCATCGCCGGCTCAGCGGAGATCGTCACGGTCGGAAAGATCTCTGCCGAGTCGGCGCCGACGTGGACCGGATCGCCACTTGCTATGGACAGGTGATGCATGCCGATCAGGCCGACGAGCACGGCCGTACAGATCAGGACGAACGCGGACGTTCTCCAGTCGGTCATCGGTGCTCGTGTCGACATCGTGACCAGAGGATATCGAGCGGACTCAACCGGGGCCTCGCTGACCTACTACACCGATGCGACGTCTGCCGTGCGGGGACGGGTCACGATTCGTTCGGTGTCGCGACCGGCAGGCGCCCACGCCGAGATGGTGGCGAGTGCGGCCGCCACCAGCGCCGACAGCACGACGACGCCCGACCACAGCTCGACCGGCCAACGCACCCCCTCGGTCACGGCGACCGCGGCCAGTTGCGCCGGCCAGATCAACACCGGCAGCGCGGCAGCCGAGACTGCAAGCTTGGTCGTCCTCGCGAGCGAGGTCTGGTCGATCGTGTGAATGACGAAATCCACGACCCCCGCCGCGGCGGTGACCGCACTCGCCATCGCGATCCCGAGCGGCGTGAACCCGCCTACCACGACCGACAACCAGGCGACCATCCCGACAACGAGCGCGGTCGCACCGCGGGGGCGTCGACCCAGACGTTCGGCGAGCAGCAACGGGGCCACGAGCAAGACGGTGGTCACCAGGTATCCGGCCAGGCCGGCGATGGCCGGCAGCTCTGCTGCTTCGTGCCCGGGCGCTCTCTCGGGAATGCGCGTCAGTTCGCCGGCAGCCGCCGCAGGGTTGGTGAACACCGAGACATACAGCAGGAAGAACGACGCCAACGCCGTGACCAGAGCCAGTGCCAGCACCGCCGGGAGCTCGCCACGCAGGGTCGACCTGCCCCCGGTCACCGGGCGGCGCCAGATGGCCCGCAACGGGGCCGTCAGCATGAGCGAGGCGCCGGTCAAGAGCACGAGGTGGGTCGGGCTCAGCAACGCATCGATGCCGATCTCCACGCCGAACACGATGTGCCAGACCATGTCGCCGACCCCACCCGCACCGAACAACACCACGCCCACCGCGGCCAGCCCATAGCCGGGCGGCAGCGCACGTGCCCACGGCAGCGCCGTACGCCGACCTCGAAGCGCGAGCACCGCGAGCCACGCGGCCCCAGCCGCGAATCCGCTGTAGAGCAGGCCATGCCACGGCGTGAAGAACGTCTCCAGCCCGGGCAGGTTCAGGTGCGCCCAGCCGTCGGTGAACAAGCCGACGATCATCCACACCCCGAACACCGCGGTAAGCAAGTCGTCTCGTGCCGACGAGACGTTCGCCGCGCTTCCCGATCCGGCGCCCTCGGTCGCCACGTGTCCTGCATTCATGACATCCTCCTCGACCTATATACCCCCACGGGGTATGTAGGTTCTTACGCTGGCAGTCGCTTGGCTGTCAAGCCGGCAGCCATCGGACTCGCACAACGGAGAGCCGGGTCTACGACGTGAGGGAACTGTCGAGCGCAGTACGACGATGCCTCCGATGACGCCCCGCAGCCGCGCAGCCGTAGGCCTGCACGCACCTGTTCGGCGGCGAGCGCCACCAGGTCCACGGATCGCAACGCCGCAGAGCTGCATGAGTGACGACATCAACATAGGGTACCCCCCTATGGTATATTCGGCTCTGATCGGCGAAGGAGAGGCATGAACGGCTACGCGCAGGACAAAGACACCTACCTCAAGCGGATGCGTCGGATCGAGGGGCAGGTCCGTGGCATCGCGAAGATGATCGAGGACGACAAGTACTGCATCGACGTGCTGACGCAGGTCTCCGCCGCGACCAGGGCGCTGGAGGCCGTTGCGCTGGGCCTGCTCGACGAGCACCTCAAGCACTGCGTCACCGAGGCCGTCGCCCAGGGCGGGCCGGTGGCCGAGAAGAAGATCGCGGAGGCGAGCGCCGCTGTCGCTCGCCTCGTCAAGTCCTGAACGACAGGAAGAGGAGAACCGGCATGAGCACAACCACCTACACCGTGACCGGGATGACCTGCGGGCACTGCGTCGCGTCGGTCACCGAGGAGATCAGCGAGCTCGCGGGCGTGACCGAGGTGGCGGTGGACCTGCCGACCGGGGCGGTGACCGTCACCAGCTCCGACCCGCTCGACGACGCCGACCTGCGCGCCGCCGTCGAGGAAGCGGGCTACCAGCTCGCAACTCCGACCGGTTAGGCCAGATCCAGAGGCAAGGACCGTCATGAGTATTGCAGCCAAGCTCTCCGCCTACGGTGCGGCGCTGGCCCTGGTCGTCGCTGGCGCATTTGCGACCGGAACCGCTGTCGGTCCCCTTTCCACCGCGACCGCCGCGCAAGGCGAGCACGGTGGCATGTCCGGCGCAGCACCCTCGGGTGCTGAGGGTGCCGGGCAGGGGGACGCACACAGCGGCACCGTCACGGGGATCATGGACCAGCCCGGCGGGCTGGCATCGAGCCGGGACGGCTACATCCTCACGTCCACGGCAACGACGCTCACCACCGGCACCTTCACCTTTCGCATCTTCGGACCCGACGGCGCTGCCGTCACCGCTTTCGACGTCGAGCACGACAAGCGGATGCACCTGATCGTCGTCCGCCGTGACACCACCTCCTTCCAGCACGTCCACCCCGACATGGCGCCGGATGGCACCTGGTCGGTCCCGTTGAGCCTGCCAGCGGGCGGTAGCTACCGCGCGTTCGCCGACTTCACACCGACCGGTGCGGAGGGGCTGAAGCTGGGCATCGACCTCGTGGCACCAGGGACGTTCGATCCGGTCACCCACCAGCCCAGCCGCGTCGCCGTCGTCGACGGCTACGAGGTCCGGCTGGGCGGCGACCTGATCGCGGGGCGGGCTTCACCGGTCACGCTGACGGTGAGCCGTGGCGGGCAGCCGGTCACCGACCTGCAGCCCTACCTCGCCGCCTACGGGCATCTGGTCGCGCTGCGCGAAGGTGACCTGGCCTACCTGCACGTCCACCCCGACGGCGCACCCGGCGACGGCCGCACACCGGCCGGACCGCAGATCGAGTTCGTGACCGAGGTACCCAGTGGCGGCACCTATCGACTGTTCCTGGACTTCCAGCATGCGGGCGTCGTCCGCACCGCCGAGTTCACGGTGCTGACCGGGTCGAGCAGCACCACACCCGCACCTGCGGCCGACACTCCCCCGGCGCCGGCGGGTACTCCGACGACAACGGCCACCGATGGACATGGAGGGTCGCACGGATGAGTTCCACCACAGCACCGACCAGCGCCACGGTCACCGACATCGAGCTCGCGATCAGCGGCATGACATGCGCGTCGTGCGCCAACCGGATCGAGCGCAAGCTCAACAAGATCGACGGCGTCACCGCGACGGTCAACTACGCCACGGAGAAGGCCCGGGTCAGCGCCCCCGCGGGCGTCGAGACAGCGGCGCTGCTGGCGCAGGTCGAGGCGGCAGGCTACAAGGCCGCGCTCCCGAAGCCTCCAGCCCCAGAGCTGGCGGACGACGATGCCGACAACCGCGACGAGACCCGCCCGCTGCGCGACCGGCTGATCATCAGCACGGTGCTCTCGGTACCGGTGGTCGCGATGTCGATGATCCCGGCCCTGCAGTTCACCTACTGGCAATGGATCTCACTGGCCCTCGCCGGACCCGTCGTGATCTGGGCGGCATGGCCGTTTCACCGGGCGGCCTGGGCGAACCTGCGCCACGGCGCGGCGACCATGGACACCCTGGTGTCGGTGGGTGTGCTGGCGGCGTTCACGTGGTCGCTGTACGCATTGCTGTTCGGCACAGCAGGCATGCCGGGCATGGTGCACGCCTTCGAGCTGACGATCGCCCCCAGCGACGGCGCCGGCAACATCTACCTCGAGGTCGCCGCCGGCGTCACGACCTTCATCCTCGCCGGACGCTACTTCGAGGCCCGGTCCAAGCGGCGCGCCGGCGCCGCGCTGCGGGCGCTGCTCGAACTCGGCGCGAAGGAGGTCACGGTCCTGCGGGACGGCATCGAGGTCCGCATCTCCGCGGACGATCTCGGCGTCGGCGACCGGTTCATCGTCCGTCCCGGCGAGAAGATCGCCACCGATGGTGCCGTCGAGGACGGCAACTCCGCCGTGGACGCCTCCATGCTCACCGGCGAACCGGTACCGGTCGAGGTCGGCCCGGGCGACACCGTCGTCGGCGCCACCGTGAACGCCGGCGGGCGCCTCGTCGTGCGCGCCACCCGCGTCGGCGCCGACACCCAGCTCGCGCAGATGGCGACGCTCGTGCAGGACGCGCAGACCGGCAAGGCCGCCGTCCAGCGCCTCGCGGACCGCATCTCCGGCGTCTTCGTCCCGATCGTCATCGCGCTCGCCGCTGCGACGCTCGCGTTCTGGCTCGGCACCGGCATCGGCGCCGCCGCAGCCTTCACCGCCGCCGTGGCCGTCCTGATCATCGCCTGCCCATGTGCACTCGGACTCGCCACCCCGACCGCACTGCTGGTGGGCACCGGCCGCGGCGCCCAGCTCGGCATCCTGATCAAGGGTCCCGAGGTGCTGGAATCCACCCGCCGGGTCACCACCATCGTGCTGGACAAGACCGGCACCATCACCACCGGCCGGATGTCGCTGGTCGGGATCCACACCACCGACGGTGTTCAGGAGCGCGACGTCCTGCGACTGGCGGGTGCGCTGGAGAACGCATCCGAACACCCGATCGCCGCGGCGATCACCCTCGGCGCCCGCGAACGGGTCGGCGACCTGCCCCCGGTGGCGGACTTCAGCAACCAGCAGGGCCTCGGCGTGCAGGGCACCGTCGACGGCCACGCCGTACTCGTCGGACGACCCACGCTGCTGCAGCAGTGGAGCCAACCCCTCACCCCGGACCTCGCCGCAGCCCAGCTCGCCGCCGAGCAGCAGGGCCACACCGCGGTCGCCGTGGCGTGGGACGGCGCCGCGCGGGCCGTGCTGGTGGTTGCCGACACGGTCAAGGCCACCTCGAAACAGGCCATCGACCAGCTTCGCGCTCTCGGGCTCCACCCGATCCTGCTCACCGGTGACAACACGACAGCAGCGCGCGCCGTCGCCGCCGAGGTCGGCATCGCCACCGAGGACGTGATCGCCGAGGTCCTGCCCGCCGACAAGCTCGCCGTCATCACCCGGTTGCAGGCCGAGGGGAAAGTGGTAGCCATGGTCGGTGACGGCGTCAACGACGCCGCCGCACTCGCGCAGGCCGACCTCGGCCTGGCCATGGGCACCGGCACCGATGTTGCCATCGAGGCCAGCGACATCACCCTGGTCCGTGGCGACCTCCGTTCCGCCGCCGACGCGATCAGGCTGTCCCGACGCACACTGGCAACGATCAAGGGCAACCTGTTCTGGGCGTTCGCCTACAACATCGCCGCCCTGCCGCTCGCGGCCACCGGACTGCTCAACCCCATGATCGCCGGCGCTGCCATGGCACTCAGCTCCGCGTTCGTTGTCGCCAACAGCCTGCGCCTGCGCAGCTTCCGGTCCCAGGCCATCGTCACCGGTTAGGCCGGCTGGCTCCTGCAGGGCCGGCGGGCAGGCAACGGCGAGGTCCGCGAAGCGTCCGAGGCCGTGCCCGCTTGGTCCGCTGCTCGAGCTCAGCACAGCACTCAGGTTCGGAAGCTGACGTGAAGATGGTCGTAGTGACCGCCCGTTGCGTCCGACGCGTCGTGGATGCCGCCGCCGGTGTACTCACGGCCCCAACCGTTCTGGTCGGGGACTCCGGAAATCCAGATCCGGCCTTGCCAGATCACGTACGAGATCTGCAATGCGTCGGCGTTGCTGCGAAACCATTCAGCGGCTCGCCACCCGTTCTCCTGCTCCGGTCCCCAGGCGAAACTCCCCGCCGTCCCGGGAAAGAGGTCGCATGCTTTGCCGAGCGGATGGTCGCTCTTCTGACTCGGCGGGCGCGGCGAGTAGCAACTGGTCGATCGGATGATCGGGCCCTTCCGCAGACCACCGAACGCGCCCTCGGCCTGGGCCAGGGCATACCGTGTGGTGGCTGTGACGCACCCCGTCGTGGTCGGGTCATCCTCGACACACCCGCCGGTCCCGCCGGGAAAGGCCGGGACCATGCCACCCGGACCGGACGGACCACAGCCAGGAGATCCGTTCCCCCCGGCCGTGGAAGCCGCCGGGCTGATGCCGGCCAGCAGATCAGCAGCGTCCTGCTCCCACTTCGCGTAAGCCAGGGGAAAACCCGACCGCTGCACCGACTGGGCGGCCTGCCACAGCGGCATTGCAGTCCAGTCAGGGACGGCGAGCAGACGGGTGAAGAACTGGGTTGCGGCGTACTCGGGGTCCAGTACCTGCGCCGGGCTGCCCCAGCCCTGTGAGGGACGTTGCTGGAACAGTCCCAAGGAGTCGCGGTCGCCGTAGGAAAGGTTGCGCAGACCGGATTCCTGCATGGCAGTGGCGAGCCCGACCCATAGTCCGCGCTCAGGAATCTTCAGGTTGCGCCCCGTGGCGACGATGACCGCCGCATTCCGACGCTGTTCATCGCTGACCGTCGATGGACCGCTCGCCTCGATCGGGACCGCTGCCGAGATGTCTGTGCAGCCTGCAACCCGTGGCGACGGCCACACCATCCAGGCGAGCCCGGCCATGCCAGCCGCGGCCGCCGCCCCCACGACGACCACGACCACCAAAGCGGCAACCAACCTGCGACATGCCCGGCCAAGGGCGAGTGCAGCGAACTCGCCTGAGCTCAGCCCGACGCGGCGACGAGGTTCCACGTCCGGCCCGCGTCCTCGGTGGAATGAACACCGTCGGAGGTGGCAACAACGTACCGGCCCGGTCCGAGCACCTTGAACGCCTGCGGTGGCGCACCCAGTGAGCCCTCCCCTGACCACACGCCCCCCGTCGAGGCCCACAGTGTGCCGGTCTGATCGATCCCGGCCAGAGTGGTGTCACCACCACCTCCAATGCGAGCAGCGTGATCGACAAGTACGAGCGGCCGGGGCGGTTGCTGTACGGCTGCAGCGAACGTGGTTCCGCCGTCGGCACTTTCCAGTAGGCCTGAGGAGCTGGTGGCCAGGACCCGGTGCTTGTCGTCGGGGTCAACCGCGAGTGCGCCCACATCCGAGATCGTGGCGCCTCGTTGCCAGGCGATTCCACCGTCGTCACTACGCATGATCATCATGCTGACGGCGTCCCACCCGTACACCGTGCCACCCTCGACCGAGAGGGCATGGAAGTCGGTCTGGCCACCCAGCGCGACCGGGGACCAGCTCAGGCCACCGTCATCGCTGCGGATGAGCCCGACATTCACTGGTCCGGCGTCATGGGGCCCAGGATGTCCACTGCCCAAGAAACGGTTCCGCCCGATGACGGCGAAGCCCATGGTGTCCTGGATGTGATCGGCGACGCGCACCGGCCCAGTCGGCCCGAGACGGAAGATCCCCGTATGGGTCGCCGCGTAGGTCGTCCCGTCCTCAGGGTTGTTGGCGAGAGCGTGGACGTGCCCGAATCCTGGCTTCACGGCCGAGGCATCGGCCCGAGCCGGCTGAGAACAGCCGGCGACAATGACGGTGCCGGTCAGCAGAACAAGGGCGACGCTGTATCGGCGTGCGGGTCTATGGGAGTACATACTGATCATCTCTCGGGCATGCGCTGCCGTTCGAACGGCAGCGCGGCGGGGTGACGCTGGAGGCTCTGACCGGGAAGGGAGCGGCCGCACGACATCGCGAGCGGGTCGCCTGAGCCTGCAGTCGTCGCGATCAACCTCGGGCCCAGGGGCCTTGGCCGTGCGACGGCGGGTCGGGCTACTGACGCAGTACGCAGAGCCGGTAGAACCCGGGGACGCTGGGCGGTCGAGACCCGGTGAATCGCGCAACGACGGCACGGCATCCCCGCAGAAGCCTTTTCCTGGGCGACGACATCGGTTGCGGTCGCATCGGGAAGGCGGCAAGCAGGGTGCAGAGAACCAGGATGCAGCCGTGCAGCCCCGCCGTCATCAGCTCGCCGGCCGAGACAGCGGCCGTGACAGCGGCGTCCTCGCTGAACCCGCCGCCGTGGTGGTGAGCATCGTCGGCCGTGTGACGGACGATCGACAACGATCCCTCAGCCCCGGTTACGGTCTCGGCCGAGAGACACTGCCCGAGCGCGAGGATGCCGACCACTGCGAGCAGAACCGGCAGGGCCGCGGCCACGACGATGCGTGCCGCGCCGGGTGAACCTCCGCTGAGCGCCATCGACGACGATGATGCCGTATGGATGGCCTCGGGGTCGAGGAACATCGGAACGGTGGACGGCGCTAAGCGTTGATCATGGCTTGACCGGCCGATCTGCTCGTTGACCGGCAGGTCGGTGAGCTGGTGAGGTTCGCTGCGATTCCGCCGCAGTGGGCAGGCGCAGCAGCAGGAGAGATGCGTTGCCGGTTGAGTTCCTGTCCGACGACCAGGCTTCGGTCTACGGTCGCTTCACCAGCGGGTTCACCTGCACCGAACTGGAGCGGTAATTCTTCCTCGACGACGCTGACCGGGCCCTGGTCGAGCCGAAGCGCCGCGAGCACAGCAAACTCGGGTTCGCCGTCCAGCTCGCCACCATTCCCTGGGCCGGGAGACCTTCCACGGCAAGCGCGGCGAACTGCGCCAGCGCTACTACGAGGGCATGGAAGACCAGCTCGGGGCCCTGGGCCTCGTGTTGAACGCGATCGTGCTGTTCAACACCCGCTATCTGGACGCGGCGATCGCCGAGCTGCGCGCGGGCGGCTACGAGGTCCGTGACGAGGACGTCGCCCGGCTCTCCCCGTTCGGCCGCCACCACGTGAACCTGCTGGGCAGGTACTCGTTCCTACTGCCCGCCGACCTCGGCGGGGTCTGCGGCCGTTGCGCGACCCGAGCGCGGCCGATGCCGACGAGGAGGACGACGAGTCGATCTGACTGATCGGGGTGCGGGCCGAGGGGATCGGGGCGGTTGCGCCGCCCGGTTCCCCCGGCTCCGATCTCTCCTGGACCGCAGGGAAACTGCTGGTCATCGGCGATGTGTGCGATCCCGACGGCGTTTGCTTGCTCATCGCCGATTAAGTGCGTGTACGCTTACCGTTCGTGGGTGCTTACGGAGACGCCGGTCTGGGTTTACTCGGTGACCCAACCCGGCGCGCCATCTTCGAGCTCCTCGCCCGTCGCCCGTGCTCGGTGCAGGAGCTGGCCGACCAGCTACCGATCAGCCGGCCCGCGGTGTCGCAACACCTGCGCGTGCTCAAAGACGGCGGGCTGGTGGTCAGCCACGCCGTGGGCACCCGCCGGGTCTACCAGCTCAACGCCGAGGGTGTCACCGCGCTGCGCGCGTGGCTCGACGGCGTCTGGGGCGACGCACTGGCCGGTTTTCACAAGGCCGCCGAGGCGACGGCCAACCCCGATCCCGATCCCGATCCCGATCCCGATCAGGAGAACACATGACCACGACGGCTCCGATCCCGCCGATCACCGGGACGGTCACCATCGGCGTGTCGGTAGATCAGGCATTCCGTGTCTTCACCGGCTCGTTCAACACCTGGTGGCCGCATCAGTACCACATCGGCCAGGCCGAGGTGGCCGAAGTGATCCTTGAGCCCCACAACGGGGGCCGCTGGTACGAGCGCGGAGTCGATGGCACCGAATGCGACTGGGGCCGTGTGCTGGCCTGGGAACCGCCAAACCGGCTGGTGTTCACCTGGCAGATCAGCGGGACGTGGCAGTTCGACCCCGACCCCGACCATGCCAGCGAGATCGAGGTCCGGTTCACCTCCGAGGCACCCGACCAGACCACGGTCAAGCTCGAGCACCGGTACTTCGATCGCCTCATCGGCGGCCAGGCCATCCACGACGCGATCCGCGGCGGCGGCGGATGGACGTTGCTTCTCGACGGCTTCGCCAAGACCGTCACCGACCGGGCAGCGAACCAGTCGTGACCACCACCGTGGACGCGATGAGCCTGGCCTACGATGAACGGTCCGACCTCGCCGATCTCCTGACGACCTTGACCCCGGCCCAGTGGGAAGCGCCGACGCTGTGCACGCGGTGGCGCGTCCGCGACATGGTCGCGCACATGTTCAGCTACGAGGAACTCGGCACCGGCGGTCTCATCGCCCGCTTCATCAGGAGTGGCCTGAACCCCGGGCGCGCCAACGCCATCGGCGTCGCCGCCTACGCCCACCACGGCACCGACGACCTCCTTGCGCTGGTCGAAGACCACCTCCGGCCGCGCGGACTCACCGCCGGGTTCGGCGGCCGAATTGCGCTCACCGACGGCCTCATCCACCACCAGGACATCCGCCGCTCCCTCGGCCTGCCCCGCGACATCCCCGCCGACCGCATGCTCTGCACCCTGCAGTTCGCGCGCACCGCGCCCCCCATCGGCGCCAGGAAACGCATCCGCGGCCTCACCCTGATCGCCACCGACCTCGACTGGACCACCGGGACCGGACCCGCCGTCGAAGGACCCGCCGAAGCCCTGCTGATGGCCATCGCCGGACGCCACGGCACCGTCGATGACCTGTCCGGTCCCGGCCAGCAGACCCTCGCCGAACGCATCGGCGGCTGACGCGGAGGCGTGGTACCGGCCGATCCGGTGCGGCAGGGGCATGCGGCGCCGGCTCGCCGCATTGCTCAGCTGCCGTGCGCGGGTGCGCTGTCGCTGCTCGTGTAGGCGAGGGCGTAGGTGACCCCTTGGGGGTCACGTTCCACGGCGCTGGTGTCGAAGCCCGCGGCGTCGAGCGCCTGCTGGATCCCGCGGGTGGTCGGGACCCGGTAGACGGCTGGGTCGAACCGTCGGGGCAGGCCGTGCTCGGCGGCTCGGAAGGCGATCACGACACGGCCGCCGGGGGCCAATACGCGGTGGGTCTCGCGGAGACCGGCGGCGAGGTCGGCCCAGAAGTAGACACTGTGCACGGCCAGGACGGCGTCGACCGCGGCGTCGGGCAGGGGTAGCGCATCGGCGTGGCCGGTGAGCAGCTGCACCTGCTCGGCGCGGATGGCGGCGGCGTTGCGGCGGCGGGCCTGGGTGAGCATCACCGGGGAGGCGTCGATGCCGGTGACGTGGGCACCGGCCGCGGCAAGCTGGAGGATGGCCCGGCCGGGTCCGAACCCGATCTCCAGCACCCGCTCCCGGGGTGCGGCGGCGAGCAGGGTGAGCGCCTTGTCGTTGGCCGCTGCGGTCTCGGTCACCCAGATCCGACCCATGGCGTGGCCCAGCACGCCTCGTGGGTGCGCGGCCTGTGCGGACAGGACGCGCCCGAGCAGGCCCGGTCGGTGTTCAACGGGGCATTGGCGAGCCATCGGAATCTCCCGTGAAGTCGGTGATGGTGCGGGGTGGTGCGGGCGCGGACCTCAGCTGTCCCGGTCCGTGGCCAGAGCAGCGGCGAACAGCTCGGCGAGCGTGGCGGTGATGACGTCCTCGGGCTGGGTGGTGTGGAAGGGCAGCGGAGCGGGGTCCCAGTGCCGGTGCACCGCCCACAGCACGCAGGTCTCCACGACGGTGCGGGCGAGGACGTCGAAGGCGGGGGATGGCCGGAGCAGTCCCTGCTCGGCGCGCCGGACCAGGTAGTCGCGTAGCTGTTCGACCAGGCGCGCGCGTCCGGTGCCGAACCACAGCTGCGCGAGGTCGTCGATCTCGGGGGCGCACCGGTCGACCAGCTTGATCGCCCGTCGGTGCCGGGTGAGGCGGGCCATCAGATCGGTGACGATCGAGGTGATCTCCGCGACCGCCGGGTCCGGTTGTGGGCGGGCGGCGATGCGGAACAGCTGAAGGTCGGCCACCTCACCGAGGCGCTGCGCGACGACGGTGACCAGCTCACCGTCGGTGGGAGCGGGCAACGGCCACGCCTCGGGTTCGGGCAGTGGGGCCAGGCCGTCGGCATAACGGATGCACGCGAGCAGCAGCGCATCCTTCCCCGCGACCGCCCCGTACACCGTCCCCTTCGCCACGCCAAGGGCGTCGGCCACGTCCTGCATCTGCGCGCGGCGGTAGCCCTGGGCGACGAACACCGCCGTCCCAGCCTCGATCAGCGAGGCGAGACGACCGGCGGGTATCGGGCGGGGCACCACGCCATCCTACGTTGACTGACCTAGTCAGTCAATGTAGGGGTGGCACCAACGCCTGGTCGATCGTTGCTCCGCGAGTGGAGGTTGTCAGGCTGCGTCGGTGGCGACCGGTTCGCCGGCCAGTCGCCATTCGAGCATGCCCTCGGCCAGGCGCACCGCACGCCGGCCGCGGGCGGTGAGCAGCCGGACCGCGTCGTGGGCGAACACGCAGTAGGCGCCGCGGCAGTAGGCCACCACCTGGACCTCGGCGGGTAGCTCGGCCAGCCGGTCGGGCAGCTCGTCGACCGGGATGGAGACCGCGCCGGGGATGTGTCCGGCGACGAACTCAGGGGTGGGGCGCACGTCGAGCACTACCACCTCGCCGGCGTGGGCGCGGCGCAGCAGCTCCGCACGACCGATCTCCTCGGTGTCGGCCGCGCCCAGATAGCCGCGGCGAGCGACCTCGACGTCGGGCAGGTGCGCGGCCGCGACAGTGCGCAGCTGCGCGTACAGCGCGGCGACGTCGTCGTCGTGCAGCCGGTACCGGATCGTCGTGCCGTCCCGCGTCGTGGCGACCAGCCCGGCCTGGCGCAGCGTCTGCAGGTGCGCGGATGCCGTCGTCAGCCCCAGCCCGGCGGTGACGGCGAGGTCGGCGACGCTGCGCGGCCCCTGAGCGAGCAGGTCCAGCAATTCCAGGCGCTTCCCGCTGCCCAGCGCCTTGCCCACCCGGGCCAGCTGCTCGAACAGTTCCGTCTTGCGTCCCGCGTCACCCATGGACTCCTCCAATATCCCATGGAACAGTGTAGGAGAGGGGTGGGGCGGGGCGCCAGACCCCGACTGGGAGGACGGCATGAGCGACAACACCACGGCCGAGAACACCGGCGGCATCGAGCTGGCGGCGATCGTCGACGAGGGGTTGGGCAACTCCTGCTACCTCGTTGACCTCGGTGACGGGGCGGCGCTGGTGGTGGATCCGCCACGGGATCTGCGGGCGGTGCGCGCGGCTGCGGGGAAGGCGGGGTTGCGGATCCGGTTCGCCGCCGACACCCACCTGCACGCCGACTTCCTGTCCGGTGCGGTGCAACTGGGCCACGACGACGGTGCGGTCGTGCTGGCCTCGGCGGCCGGTGGTCGCCGGTTCGCCCATCGCGGGCTGGGTGACGGGGACGAGGTCGACGTCGGTGGGCTCACGCTGTGCGCGATCGGCACGCCCGGGCACACCGACGAGCACCTCTCGTTCCTGCTGCGCGACGGGGCCAGTCCGGCCGGGGTGTTCACCGGCGGGTCGTTGATCGTGGGTTCGGCGGCGCGCACCGACCTGCTCGGAGCCGACCGTGCGCAGGAGCTGGCCCGTGCTCAGTTCGGCTCGCTACGACGGCTGGCCGGGCTGCCCGCCGAGACGGCGGTGTGGCCGACACACGGGGCGGGCTCGTTCTGCTCGGCCCCGCCCGGCGCCGCGCGGACCTCCACGATCGGCCGGGAGCTGGCCACCAACCCGCTGCTGGGCATCGCCGACGAGGACCACTTCGTAGCGCAACTGCTCGGGTCGCTGGGCAGTTTCCCGCCGTACTTCCTGCAGCTGGCCGAGATCAACCGCGGCGGGCCTGCGGTGCTCGACGCCGCAACGACCGGGCGGCTCGCCGAGTTGCCGGTCTCCACGGTCGCACAGCTGAGCGCCGAGGGTGCTGTGGTGGTGGACGCCCGGCCGGTGCGCGACTACGCCCGCGCCCACATCCCCGGGGCGCTGTCGATCCCGCTGCGCGCGCAGTTCGCCACCTGGCTCGGGTGGCTCGTCCCCGCCGACGCGCCGATCGTTGTCGTGCGCAACCCTGATCAGGACATCGCCGAGCTGGTGTGGCAGGCGGTGAACATCGGCGTCGAGCAGGTCGTGGGCGAGCTCGCCGGCGGGATCGATGCGTGGAGGGCCGCGGGACGAGCCACCGCCAGCACCCGGCTGCTGCGCCCGGAAGAGATCGGCGAGCAGCACCGGGTGCTCGACGTCCGCCAGGACACCGAGTTCACCAGCGGGCACCTGCCCCAGGCGCGGCACATCGAACTCGGCTCCCTCGCCCAGGCCGCGCACGGGCTGACCGAGCTGACCGTTGCGCCGACCGTGCTGATGTGCGGGCACGGGGAACGCGCCGCGGGTGCGGCCAGCGTGCTCGAACGCGCCGGCCACCACGACCTGGCCGTCCTCGTGGGCGGACCCGCCGACTGGATGCAGGCGACCGGGCGGCATCTGGAGACGGGTTCGTGAGCAGCAGTACCGGGCGCGCGCAGCGGGCGTTGCGGCTGGGATTGCGCGAAAATCTGTCCCAGTTCGTGCTGCTCGTCGCCGTGAACGCGCTGGTCGGGGGCATGTACGGGCAGGAACGGCTGGTGCTGCCGCTGCTGGCCCGCGAGGAGTTCGGGCTCACCGCCTACACCGGAGTGCTGACCTTCATCCTCGCCTTCGGCGCCACCAAAGCCGTGGCGAACTACGTGGCCGGGACGCTGTCGGACCGCTACGGGCGCAAGCCGGTGCTGGTCGCCGGCTGGCTGCTCGCGCTCCCGGTCCCGCTGCTGCTGATCTGGGCACCCAGCTGGGGCTGGGTCATCGCGGCGAACGTGCTGCTCGGGCTCAACCAGGGCCTGACCTGGTCGACCACCGTGGTGATGAAGATCGACCTGGCCGGGCCCGCGCGGCGCGGCCTGGCGATGGGCCTCAACGAGGCCGCCGGGTACGTCGCCGTCGCGGCCACCGCGTTGGCCACCGGCTACATCGCCGCCCGGCACGGTCTGCGGCCCGAGCCGTTCTTCCTCGGCATCGCCTACGCCGCCCTCGGTCTCGGCCTGTCCACCCTGATCGTGCGCGAGACCCGCGACCACGCCCGGCTGGAAGCAGCCAACCATGTCGGCCACGCGGACGGGCGGCACGCCCACCTGCACGCCGACCTCAGCAGCCGGCAGATCCTCGCCCAGACCAGCTTCCGCGAACCGGCCATGTCCGCGGCCAGCCACGCCGGGATGGTCAACAACCTGATGGACGGGCTGGCCTGGGGACTGTTCCCGCTGCTGTTCGCCACCGCTGGGCTGCCGATCGCGCAGCTCGGCGTGCTCGCTGCGCTCTACCCGGCCGTGTGGGGGTTCGGGCAGTTGGTCACCGGTGCACTGTCCGATCGCACCGGCCGCAAACCCCTCATCGTGGGCGGCCAACTCCTACAGGCCGCCGCCCTCGCACTCGTCGCCCTCGGCGGCTCGTTCCCGGTGTGGGTGGTTGCCGTCGCGCTGCTCGGCGCGGGCACCGCGATGGTCTACCCGACCCTGCTGGCCACGATCGGCGACGTCGCCCACCCGGCCTGGCGGGCCCGCGCGGTGGGCGTCTACCGGCTCTGGCGCGACGGCGGCTTCGTCGTCGGCGCCCTGGTCGCCGGTCTGATCGCCGACGCCTACGGCCTCCCCGCCGCGGTGTGGGCGGTCGCCGCGCTGACCGCCGCGTCCGGAATCGCGGTCGCCGTGCGCATGTACGAAACCCACACCGGAGCCGGCCGATCACGAGCGACGCGGAGCAAGCCGGACGGGACTACGCCGCGGAACTGATCACTCAGCGAGCGGATCGGGGCCAGAGTGGGCGGTGGCGAGGAGGTGGAACGAGAACGGGGTCCGTGCCGCCGGGAACATGAACCGCTCCACCCGGTCCACGGTGAAACCAGCCCGCTCGATCGCCGCGATGGGGTCGCGGCCGGTGTGACAACCACCCGCCAGCGCCGGCCAGAACGTGGCGTCCATCAGCCGCTGCACCCGCGCCAGCACGGGATGCCCGTCGGCGCGCCCATGTTCCAGCACGCGCAGCCGGCCACCCGGTCGCAGCACCCGCCGCGCCCCCGCCAACGCCGCGACAGGGTCGGGGACCGAGCACAGCACCAGACAGAAGACCGCAGCGTCCACGCTGTGGTCGGGGATGGGCAGGCGCTCGGCCAACCCGTCGACGACCTCGACCGGAACCGGCGCTTGCGCCGCCGCGCGCTCGGCGATCGCGCGCAGCCGTGGTTCCGGTTCCACGGCCAGCACGGCGGTGACCTCCGGCGGGTAGTGCGGGAAGTTCCCGCCCGGGCCGGCGCCGATCTCGATCACCTCACCGGCGAGGCCGGCCAGCAGCCGGCGGCGGTGCTCGACGAGGCCACCCTCGTCCATCGCCCGCGCCATCCGCGGATACAGCCGCGCGAACACCGGATGCTCCACGGCCGTCATTGTGCTCACCAGGTGACCGGGAGCTCGAGCAGCCCACCGGTCAGTGTCGCAGTGTTGAACCGCAGCCCCTCCACCCCCACGGCCAGGCGCATGCCCGGGAAACGCGGGATGAGCTGGGCGAACACGGCATGCAGCTCGATCCGGGCCAGCGGCGCGCCGATGCAGAAGCGGGCGCCGTGCCCGAAGCTGACGTGCCGGGCGCCGTCGCGGGCGACCTCGAACCGGTCCGGGTCCGGGAAGACCGCCGCGTCGTGGTTGGCGGCGCCGGTGTCGAGCAGGACCAGCTCGCCGGCGCGGACGGTCTGTCCGGCGATGTCCAGGTCGGTCCGGGCGTAGCGGGGGATGCCGCCTCCGCCGGTGCTGCGGGTGCGCAGGATCTCCTCCACCGCCGCCTCGATCCGGGTGGGTTCCTCGCCCAGGGCATGCCACTGGTCCGGGTTGGTCAGCAACTGCACCGCACCGGTGCCGATCGAGACCACAGTGGTCTCGTGCCCGGCGAACAGCAGGAACATGCCCATCGCCGCCGCCTCGACGTCGCCGACACCCTCGGTCTGGCTCAGCCGGGAGATGACGTCCTCGCCCGGCTCGCGGCGCTTGCGCGCCACCAGCCCCTGGCCGTAGCCGAACAGCTCGGCCAGTCCCCGCTCCGAGCGCGACCGGTCCCGTACATCGGCGGCCGCCTGTGTCCAGGCCCGGAACCGTGCCCGGTCCTCGTAGGGCACACCGAGCAGCTCGCAGATCACCGCGATCGGCAACGGCAGCGCCAACGCCTCGTTCAAGTCGGCCGGCGGCCCCTGCTGCGCCAGCTCATCCAGCAACGTCGCGGTGAGCGCCTCCACCCGCGGGCGCAGCTCACGCATCCGTTTCGGGGAGAAGTGCGACTGCAGCAGCGACCGCATCCGGGCGTGGTCGGTGTGCTCGGTCTCGAAATCACCCATCGGCCCGCCGAACAGCGCCGATTCCCCAGTCCGGGCCGCACTCCCCGGATCGGGGTGCGCCCGGCCGAGACGCTCGTCGTCGAGCAACTGACGCACCTGCTCGTAGCCGGTCACCAGCCACGCCTCATCCCCCACCGCCGTCCGGACCCGATGGATCGGGCCCGCCGCCTGCAGCCCACGCAGCAGCGCAGGCGCCTGCAATGGCGACGGCTGCTCGAACGGCAACTGCGGCACCTGCACGGCACGCATCATGACGACCTCCTAGTGCACAGCGTTTTATAGACTTTGATGTGCACAAGCTACTTGTAGACTCCACAGTCAACAAGAGGGGTAGGCGTAGATGAGCGACGAAGGCCGCACCGAACATCCGGTGACGAGCGCGGCGGCACCGGTGCGGCGGCTGCGCCGGGCCGACCGGCGCGAACAGATCCTCGACGCCGCCACCCGTGCGTTCGCCCGCGCCGGGTTCACCGCCACCAGCCTCGACGACGTCGCCGCCGAAGCCGGGATCACCCGCTTCCTGCTCTACCGGCACTTCGACTCCAAGGCCGACATGTACCGGGCCGTCCTCGACCGGGCATGCCACCGGCTCGAGAACAGTGTCGGCGGCGACAACTTCGACGAACACTCCATCCCGGCCCTGCTGCACGCCGCGGCCGCCGACCCCGACGCGTTCCGACTGCTGTTCCGCTACGCCGCCCGCGAACCCGACTTCCGTGACCTCACCGACGGACTCACCGCCACCGCCACCGACGTCGCCCGCGACAACCTCGCCGCACAGATCCCCGACGGCCCCTGGCTGGACTGGGCAGCCCGCCTGATCCCCACGCTCACCATCGAAGCCGTGATCGCCTGGCTCGACACCGGCCAACCCGACCCCCAACACGCCGCCGACCGCATCGCCCGCGCCGTCCACGGCGTCATCCACGCCGCCCAGACCGACCCCGCAGCGACCCGGTCACTCGGACACTGAGCGAGCCCGGTCCCAACCGGACCGGCTTGTGGGGCAGTGTGCAGCTTCGCCCCGAGCGCGGCGGTCGGTGAGGAACACCGGTCCAGCCCGACGGTGCGGTGAACCGGGCGTGGATAGCGCTCACGAGGGCGCTGTCTCGTAGGCTTCGAATGCAGTGAGCAGGCAGTCCGCGACGGCGGCCGAAGCATGCACTCCCGCGCCGGGGCCCTCATCGGTCGGCCCGCGCGCAACTCGTCCAGCCGGGCGTTGACCGTGGCGTTGGCGGACTTGTCCCACCGGCGGGAGAACCAGGTGCCGATCCGGTCGGCGGTCGCCTCCTCGTCCAGCACCGCCACGGGCGTGCCCGCGTCGAGTTCGGCAATCAGCGCTCGCAGCGCGATGCCGTAGGCGCGGGCGTTGTTCGCGTTGGGCACCTCGGCGAGGAAGTCGTCGACCGGGCTGGAGAGCGTCGATCCGGCCATACCGACGTCGAGGTGGTGGACGGTGCCCACGAGTCACTCCCGGTGCTATCGCAGATAAGCAGGTGGAGTCGCCTCGCCCGGCCAGCTCGGTAGATCCGCGACGGTCTCGTGCCTCGCGGGGGTGCGTACTCGTCGATGATCGAGATCAATGGCTACGGCGGGGCAGCCCTACTGGCCGCGTGGTCGCGACGCGAGCTCGGTGCGCGGTGGCGCCCGCCCCGCCGCGCCAGTTCCGGTTCGGGCGGAAGCAAGCGGCGCGCGCGAAGCGACCGCAACGCGACAGCACAGAGGATTCCCAGACCGATCAGCGCCAGCCACGGCAGGGCGCTGAGGCCGCGGGACCGGGCAAGATCGAGGGCCCACCCGGTGGCGAGGTTGCCGACGAGGATCCCCACGCCGCAGACGGTGTTGTACAGGCCGTAGTGCGTCGCGACCAGGCGATTACCGGACAGGGAGACGATCGTGTCCATCTCGAACGGGAAGACGATTGCCGTTCCGAGTGCAAGGATGGCCGCCGCGGCGATCAGAGCGCAGACCCCGACGACAGTGGCTGTTGTGCTCGTCGGGTCCATCGGCAGCGATTCGCCGATGAGGAGCGGGACGAACGCGACGCCGAGCGCGACCAGTCCCATGGTCATGGACCGTCCAGCACCCCAACGATGTCGGCACCACGCGGTGATGCGCAGTTGACCGAGGATCGTGACGAGCCCGGACACCGCGAACACCGCCGCGACGGCGGCACTCGCTCCAAGATCGGAGGTGGTGACGAGACGCGCCTGCAGCGGGAGCGCGAGGTACACCTGGAACGACAGCACGTAGGACCCGATCATCGCCAGCGAGAAGAGCACGAAGGGTCGGTTCGAGGCGACAGTGCGCCATTGCGCCAGCAATGAGCCGCCGCTGCTGTCATCAGTTCCCGTCCGCTGTGGAAGCGCCCGGATCTGCAGCACCGTCAGCACTGCGAACACCCCCGAGGCAACCGCGCAGGTGAGCGAGAACGCCACCCCGGTCAATGCGAGTCCGATGAGCGGACCGAGCAGGATTCCCGCCTGATAGAAGACGCTGAACAGCGCGAACGCTTCCACCCGGCGGTCACCGGCGTCGGCGGCGAGATAGGCGCGGACAGCAGGGTTGAACAGGGCCCCGGCGAACCCCGTCGCGGCCGAAGCCGCGATCAGCGCCGGGAGCGAGTCCACCACGCCCAGCAGGCCGAATCCGATGGTCCGCAGCGCACATCCGGCGACGATGAGCGGCTTGTATCCGAACCGGTCGGCCAGGCTCCCGCCGAGGAGGAACATGCCCTGCTGCGCGAAGTTGCGCACACCCAGGACCAGACCCACCAGCCACGTGACAAGACCGAGATCCTCCGACAGATGCGCGGCGAGGTAGGGCACCAGCATGTAGAAACCGATGTTGATGGTGAGTTGGTTGAGCAACAAGAGCCGCACCGGTCGGGGAAACGACCGGTACTGGGCCAGGACGTGCATCAGCCGATCGTCCCCGCCCGCGAACCGCTGAGCAGCGGATCGATCACGGACCCACACCTGGTCCATCGATCCACCTCACGGTGGGTGGGATGGACAAGCAGATCGGGTTCGTCGGCGGGCGTCGCGTCGAGCAGCCCCCGGGAGCGGCAGTACTCGTCGTTGTAGATGGTGTCGAAATAGCGCTGCGGTCCGTCCGGGAAGATCGCCGCGATCCTGGTCCCGCGGGAATGGGTCCTGGCGACCCAGCCGGCCACGAGCCCGACGGCGCCCACGCTCCAGCCGCCACTGGTGTAGCTGGACGCGGCGAGAGCTCGGCAGGCCCACACGGCCTCTGCCGGAGCGATCCAATGCACCTCGTCGAACGCGCCATAGTCGACGTTTCGTGGATAGATGCTCGAGCCCAGTCCGCGCATCAGCCGCGGCCGGGGCCGTTGGCCGAAGATTGTGGATCCGATGGTGTCGACCCCGATCAACCGCAGATCCGGGAGATGGCGACGCAGCACGCTCGCGATGCCGGCGGAATGGCCTCCGGTTCCGACCGAGCACACCAGCACGTCGATGCGACCGAGTTGCGCGAGCAACTCGTGCGCCAAGGGCGCATAGGCCGCCGCGTTGTCGGGGTTGTGGTACTGGTCGGGGCTGAAGGAGCCCGGTTCGGCAGCCAGCAGTTCGTGGACCCGCCGGCGCCGGGCCTCTTGCCAACCTCCGCCGGGGCACGGCCGCGCGACGACGTCGACCTCGGCGGCATAGGCCCGCAGCATGCGCTGCATAAGAGGCTCCATGTCGGGATCGGTGACCAGCGTGACCGGGTGTCCGAACGCGATGCCGGCGAGGGCGAGGCCCAGCCCGAGGGTGCCGCTCGTCGACTCGACGATGCGCGCACCGGGCCTGAGCTGGCCACGTTCGCGCGCCCGGCCGATCATGTGCAGAGCCGGGCGGTCCTTCATTCCGCCAGGATTGGCGCTCTCCAGTTTCGCCCAGAAGCCACAGCCGGCGGGAGCGAACGGTTGGTCGATGAAGACAACGGGGGTGTTACCGACCGCGCCGATCAGGCTTCGGGGTGAGTCGGCTGGTGTCGGCGAAGACTCAAGCAGTGAAGGCATGGATTGATTCGCGTCTTCCTCGTGTGCGCCCGCGCAGACGCGGGGCCGGGCTGGATCGGCCAGTCAGATCCGCAGCCGCGCAACTGGCGCGACAGCGCTCAGCCGCTCAGGTCCGAAGCACACTCACGAGGAGCAGCACTGCCTGCCCGTCACGAGGTCCCTGTCCCGGTCGAACTCCGAGACTGGTGAGCCGCAGCTGACCCGCGAGATCGTTGCGACGATCTCCATCCGGAGTGCCGCGAGACTCGAAGAACTGGGTGAAGAGCGTGCGTGACTGGGATGTCATCGCGACCAGATCGTCTACGCGACCGCCCGCACACCCGCCCGAATCGTGAGAATCAACGTGCAGCGCCACCGAGTCGACGCCCGCCACCGAGCTCGCATCCGCCGTCGCTGGGCATCCTGGAACCACGACGACCAGCAGCAGCAGCACGACCTGGACGAGCAGCGCCCCGAACCGGGCCACGCCCAGTGCGGCATCTCGCCCGACCCGACTGCTCACAGTAGTGGAACGTAACAGTGTGCGATCAGTCGTCGTTGGGCATCGGCATCACCTGATCGGGGCGTGTTGCCGCCGCTAGCGGGCCACCCACTACCGCCGCATCGACCCGACGGGCGTGGCGCTGGGGCCGCTGCACGGGCCGCATTCTCCCACGCCGTCACCACCATCGACGATCACCGACGAGGACCGCGGGCAGATCCTGGCGATGCTGGCCTCGGCGACAACCGGGACCTGGCAATCCCGCAGGCCTAGGCGCGTGAGCTCGACGAAGGCCGCTACCGGTGCTCACAGTCGAGCATGTACCGCATCGCCCGCACTGCGGAGCAGCGCGGGGAGCGACGAGCCCAGGCCACGTACCCGGCCCGGATCCGCCCCGAACTGGTCGCCCACAGCCCCAGCGAGGTGTGTGGTGAACAGGGGGCCAGCGGTATCCGCCCACCCCAGGATCCCGCAGGGCTCTCGGGCGTACCGCGGTCTGCTCGGTCACCCGCACGTGACGGCCGGAGCGACCCGGCCGGGCCGGTCATCCGTCGGCCCGAGGTCGCGCCGGCACAGCACGACCGGGCTCGGACGACGGATCGGGTGGCGGGTGCGGTGGAGTGGCCGGTCGAGGGCGCAAGACGAACCACAGCGCAACGAGCACGAGGCCCAGACCGGCGGCGGTCCAGCCGCTGGGCCGCTCGCCGAGCAGCACGACGGCGAAGCCGATGCCGAACACCGGTGTCAGGAACGTCCAGGCGCTCAGGACGCTGAGCTCGCAGCGCTGGGCTTCGCGGAACCACACCACGAACGCCCACGCCGTGCCCAGCAGCGCAAGGACCGCCAGTATCGCGACGAACCGTGGGGTCCAGGTGATCCGCGGTGCTCCTTCCACCATCGCGGCGAACGCGGCCAGGCCAGCGCCGCCGAGCAGGAAATGCCAGCCGCTGACCATTACGACGTCGAGGGTCCCGATCCGCCGCGACAGCAACGTTCCCGCGGTGATAGCGGCAGCGGCCAGCAGCGACAGCACCGCTCCGGTGCCGCTGCCGCCCGTCCCGGCCACCAGTACCAGCCCGGCGAATCCGGCGCCCAGCGCGACCGCGGTGCGTGCGGACACCGGCTCCCGGTAGAGCCACCATGCGGGGAGCAGGATGAGCAGCGGCTGGGCGTTGGCCAGCACCGCGGCCACCCCCGCGGCCAGCCCGGCCACTCCGGCGAACATGGCCGCGAAGGCGATCCCGGAGTTCGTCACAGCCAGGGCCCCGACCAGCGCCCAGCCCTGCGGCGTGCGCGGGCTCCGGCGCCGCTGCGCCGTCCCGTAGACGAGCAGCGCGAGCCCCGCCACCCCGGACCGCAACGCCGCGAACCACAGCACCGGCGCGTCCCGCAGGCCCCACCGGATCCCGACAAAGCACAAACCCCACACCGCGGTCACCGCCAGCATCGCGGGCACCGACGGCCGCGTCGCCGCCCGCGCAGTGCCCGGGCGCACGTCACCGGCCATCAGGGCACAACCCGTCGTTGCAGTGGCCGCGCCGCAGGTTGGGGAGGCCTTGACCCGTCGTCCTGCCCGATTCGCGGCACCGCGCCGCAGAGTGCCGACGTGGCGTCATGGTGCGGCCAGGGCCACGAGCAGTCCGAGTACCCACAGGCCGGCGAGCCCGAGCAGCGCCCACCTGAAGTCTGAACGGATCATGAAGTTGACCGCGGCCATCCAGCCGATCGACGTGACTCCGGCCGCGGCCACAACGACGAGGGCGCCGGTGCTGCCGTCCTTCCCGCGCTGCGGGCGCCTGCAGCCAAGCCCCCGCCGCTATCCGACGGTGGTCGGTCGGGCGGCGGGCGTGACCGGGGCGGTGTCGGGTTGAGCGGGTGGCCGGGGTAGCTGGAGTCGTTTGAGCAGCAGCGCGTTGACCGCGACGAGGAAGCTGGACCCGGACATGGACAGTGCGGCGATCTCGGGGCGCAGGACCAGCCCGAAGGCGGGTTCGAACACCCCCGCGGCAATGGGCAGCGCGATCGCGTTGTAGCCCACGGCCCAGGCCAGGTTCTGGCGCATCTTCCGCCGGGTCCCGCGCCCGATCCGCAGTGCCGTGGGCACATCGAGCGGGTCCGAGCGCATCAGCACGACATCAGCAGTCTCGATCGCGACATCGGTGCCGGCACCGATCGCGATCCCCAGATCGGCCTGCGCCAGAGCGGGTGCGTCGTTCACCCCGTCACCCACCATCGCCACCCGCCGCCCGTCCTGCTGCAGACGGGTGATCTGGGCGGCCTTGTCACCAGGCAGCACCTCGGCGATCACGGTGTCGATACCGAGCGGACCGGCGATGCGCCGCGCGGTGGCGTCGTTGTCACCGGTGAGCATGACGACCTGCACACCCATCTCGTGCAGGGCGGCCACCGCAGCGGCGGCGGTGGGTCGGGGGGCGTCGGCCAGCGCGAACAGCCCGGCCGGGCGGCCGTCCACGGCGACCAGCACGGTAGTCCGCCCGGTCGCGGCGAGTTCCTCGCGGCGGGCGGCCAGGTCGCCGAGCTCGACACCTTCGCGGTCCATCAGCCGGCGGTTGCCGACCGCGACCCGGCGCCCGTCGACGGTGGCGGTCGCACCGTGGCCGGGCACGTTCTCGAACCCGGTCACCGCCAGCCGCTCGGCGTTGTGGTCCTGCGCGTGCGCGACGATCGCGCGGGCGAGGGGGTGTTCGGACTCCCGCTCCACCGCCGCGGTCAACCCCAGCAGCTCACCGTCGCCCATGCCCTGGCTGAGCAGGTCGGTGACCTCAGGTTCGCCCTTGGTCAGGGTCCCGGTCTTGTCCATCACCACGGTGTCGATCCCGGCGGAGGCTTCCAGCGCGGTGGCGTTCTTGAACAGCACCCCGCGCCGCGCCCCCAGCCCGGTGCCGACCATGATCGCAGTGGGGGTGGCGAGACCGAGCGCGTCGGGGCAGGTCACGACCACGACGGTGATCGCGAACAGCAGCGCAGCGGTGAGCGGCTTGCCGGAGAACAGCGCCCACGCCGCGAACGTGGCGCCGCCGCCGATCAGGGCGACGAGGACCAGCCAGAAAGCGGCCCGATCGGCCAACCGTTGCCCGGGTGCCTTGGAATTCTGGGCCTGCTGCACCAGCGCGACGATCTGCGCCAGCGCGCTGTCGGCGCCGACCTTCGTCGCCCGCACCCTCAACGTGCCGTCGGTGTTGATGGTGGCACCGATGACCTCGCTGCCCGGGGTCTTGTGCACCGGCACGCTCTCCCCGGTGACCATGGACTCGTCGACGTCGGACTCGCCGTCCTCGACCGTTCCGTCCACCGCGATCTTCGAACCGGGACGCACCAGGAGCAGGTCACCGGTGACCACCTCGGCGGTGGGCACCTCGACCTCGACGTCGTCGCGCAGCACCACCGCGTGCGGTGGGGCCAACTCCAACAGCGCCCGCACCGCGTCGTTGGCGCCGCCGCGGGCGCGCATCTCGAACCAATGCCCGAGCAGCACGAACGCGGTCAACACCGTCGCCGCCTCGTAGAACACCTCACCGCCGCCGGTCAGGGTGACCACCAGCGAGTACACCCAGCCCGCACCCACCCCGACGGCGACCAGCACCATCATGTCCAGGGTCCGGGCCCGTAGCGCACGGACCGCGCCGTCGAAGAAGATCCACGCCGAGTAGAAGATCACCGGCAGGCTCAGCAGCAGCGAGAACACGTCATCGCGCAGCCCGAACGGTGCCGCCACGGTGAACCCGAACACCTGCCGTCCGATCGGGGACCACAGCAGCACCGGCACCGACAACACCGCGGCGAGCAGGAACCGGTTGCGCATGTCGGCGACCATCGCGGCCATCGACATCGAGCCGTGCCCGCCGTGGCCCATCATCTCGTGCGGCGACACCTCCGGAGCAGGCTCGTTCCCCGCAGCCGGCGCCGCGACATGGCCGGAGTGGGCATCGTGGCCGATGTGTGCGGTGTGGTCGGTGGGTTCGATCAGCGGGTCGCAAACGTGGGAGGGCACCGACCGGCCCGCGCAGTGGTAGCCGCAGTCGCGGACCCACCCGGCCAGCTCGGCCACCGATGTCTCGGCCGGGTCGTAGCTGATGGTGGCGGTCTGGGCGACCGGGTTGGCGTCGACCGCCCGCACCCCCGGCCGGCGCCCGAGCACGGCCTCCACCGTCGCCTTCTGGGTGGCCCACTGCACCCCGGACACCTCCAGGACGGCGGTCTGGGCGGTGGGGGTCATCGGGGGCTCCTCGTGCTCGGCGGGTAGTCGGTTGTGGCGAGGGTGGCGGGTGGCGGGTTCACGACGTGGTGGTCGCGGAGCTCACTCTCATGTCGCGCGGGGCGGGCGAGGGGTCAGCACGTCGATGCAGTAGGTGTCGGAGTCCACCATCCCCTGCAGACCCCGCACCTGGACCCTCCACCCGACACAGCCGGGTGGGCAGCGTGTCCTTGCCGTCGACGTAACCCACCATGTCGGCCTCCCGCGCCAGTCCTCCGTTGTCGTACCCCTCTTGGGTATATCTGCAAACCCTTACCGGGTAGGGGAACAGGCAAGGCTGGCGAAGACCCGTCAGGCTCGGCGCTGCGCAGGAGCGAGGCGGGGCATGCCCGTTGCCGCGTTCCTGCGTCGTGATCCGTGGCGCTCATCCGAGATGCGGAATCCCGTTGCTGACCAGCAACTGATCACTGGCGGCGGTCGCCCGCGTGCTCGCGACGCCGACTCGGGGTGCTCAGGGCTTGACGAGCGGTCGGGGCCTGCCGTGCAACGCGTCCAGCCGCTGCTGGTACTCCTGCTCGTCGATCTGGCCGTGCGCGAACCGCTCGGCCAGCACCTGCTCCGGGGTGGGCCGCGCGGCCACCGAGCGGTCCTGGCGCCCGAGGTAGCGGACCATGGCTATCACCCCGTAGATGACCAGCCCCCAGAACAGCACCATGCTCACCGCCATCAGCCCGTAGCCCCAACCGTCCATGCCGTTGCCATTGCCGTACCACCACATCATCGCGAGCACTCCTTCAGTCGATCAGGTTGTTGTCGAGCGGTCAGCGCGTGTCGAGGGTCAGTGACCCAGCCGCGAGTGGCGATCGTGGTCCTTGGTGACGTCGACGCCGCCCGGGCCGTCACCGCCCTGCCCGCTGTGGCCATCCCCGCCGTGCATGCCGCCCATCATGAAGATCATCATCAGCGGGCACAGCACCACGAAGCCGACGATCCACAGACTCGATGTCGGGACGCCGAACGCGATCACCCCCACGAGCAGGATCGCCGCGGCGAGGACGTAGAACGGGAGATGACGCTTCATCACAGAACCTCTCTTGACGGCCGAACTACTACTCATGGTGTCCGCGCCGGCTCGGTGCCGCTCCGGTCCACGGCCCCCGTTTCACGGGCCGAAAGCCCCCTCCTGCCCGACCTGGCGGCCCCGCTGCAGGTCAGCGGGGCATCCGCCGCGGCCCGCGGCGACACAGGAGGGGTGGGGACTCGCCGTAGCCGACCTCGGCAACCTGACGGTCGGGCTCGGCGCCGGTCGCCGCCATGGCTGGCATGCCGCCGCTTGCCATCGTCGACTTTCCGGTTGTGTGCGCACCCTCGCCGGCGCCGGTGCCCATGGAAATGCCGAGGTCGGCCTGGGCGAGTGCGGCGGCGTCGTTGACGCCGTCGCCGACCATGGCGACGACCTTGCCCTCGTCCTGCAGTCGCTTGACGACGTCGAGTTTGTCGACGGGCAGCACGTCGGCGATGACCTGGTCGATGCCGACCTCGTCGGCGACGGCCCGGGCGACGGTCGCGTTGTCGCCGGTGAGCGGTACCGGGGTGAGCCCGAGCTTCCGGAGCTGGGCGATGGCCTGTTTCGAGGTGGGTTTGACGGTGTCGGCGACGGCGAGGACGGCGCGCGCGGCGCCGTCCCATGCGACGGCGATCGCGGTGTGCTCGCGGGCTGCGGCGGCGGTCTGCGCCGCGGCCAGCTCCGGGCTGAGTGGCTGGCTCCACTGCTCCATCAGTGCGGGCCGCCCGACGAGAACGGCGTGCCCGTCGACGACACCGTGTACGCCGAGCCCCTCGACGTTGGTGAAGTCCTCGACGGCGGGCAGGATTCCGATCCGCTCCCGGGCTCCGGCCGTGACGGCTGCGGCGATGGGGTGCTCCGATGCTCGGCCCCGCCCGGTCGATGATGATCGGGCTGGTCATCATGGGCGTGGCGTTCCTCCCGCCGTTGGCGACGGCCTCGCTGCCGGCCGGCGGCGCCGTGCTCGGCGCCGCGCCGCGGTCGGCGACGCCGGCACCGGCACCGGCACCGGCACCGGCACCGGCACCGGACGAGCATCGTGAGCAGCCACACCTGACGAACGATCGGCACCCCACTACTACTACGCTGATCAGTAGTAGTGGGGTGCCGATCCGGGCATACCCGCGGGATCGCGCGACGCCTGGCTCGACCAGGTCATGACGGAAGGACAGCCGGATGTCACGACAGCTTCCGCCGGGCCCGGTGCTGGACCGCCGACGGTTCCTGGCGCTCTCGGCCGGCGCCGGCGCGACGCTCCTCGCCGGCTGCGCCACAGGAAAGGCGGCGGCGCCCGTACTGGTTGGGCCGGGTTCCCCTCGGATCTCGCAGCTGGAGCAAGCGCGTAGCCGTCCGGGACAGCGCAGCGTCGACGCCGTGCTGAAGGCCACGCCGGGCGAGGTCGACCTGGGAGCCGCGAGGGTGTCGACGTGGACCTACGGTGGTGAGCTGCCGGGCCGGGAGATCCGCGTGCGCCGCGGTGACCTGCTGCGAGTGCGGCTGCAGAACGGGCTGCCCCAGCCGACGACGGTGCACTGGCACGGGCTCGCGCTGCGCAACGACATGGACGGAGTTCCGGTGCTGACCCAGCCGGAGGTCGCACCGGGCGCGTCGTTCGACTACGCGTTCACGGTGCCCGACGCCGGCACCTACTGGTTCCATCCCCATGTCGGTGTGCAGCTCGACCGGGGTCTCTACGCACCGTTGATCGTCGAGGACCCGGACGAGGCGGGTGGGTACGACCAGGAGTTGGTCGTGGTGTTCGACGACTGGCTCGACGGCACCGGACGAAATCCCGACCAGGTGCTCGCCGGTCTGCTGGCCAACGGCATGGGCGGTATGGACATGAGCGGTATGGACATGGGCGGTGGGAGCGGGGGGATGACGATGCCGCGCTCGGAGCTGCTCGGCGGCGACGCCGGGGACGTCGTCTACCCGCACTACCTGGCCAACGGGCGCACCGCCGACGCCCCGCGCACTCTTGACGTGCGCCCCGGGCAGCGGGTGCGCCTCCGGATGATCAACGCGTCCGGCGACACCGCGTTCCGGGTCGGTGTGCCCGGCACGTCGATGACCATCACACACACCGACGGCTTCGCGGTCGTGCCCACCAGTGCCGAGGCGGTCCTGCTCGGAATGGGCGAGCGCATCGACGCGGTGATCAAGATTCCGGACGCGGTGGTGCCGTTACTGGGTCTTGCCGAGGGTAAGGACGGGATCACGCAGGTGGTACTGCGCTCCGGACTCGGCGCTGCCCCCGATGCGGCAACGGCCGCGAAAGCGTTGCTGAAACGCCCGGTGATCCAGGTGAACGATCTGCCTGCCGCTGAACCGGTGGCGTTGACGGCCCGCGAGCCCGATGTCGTGCACGCCGTGAAACTCGGCGGACCCGAACCCGGGTACACGTGGACGATCAACGGTCGGACCTACGACCCCGCAGCAGGCCTACCCGTTCGGGAAGGGCAGCGGGTGCGGCTGCGGTTCGAGAACACCACGACGATGTTCCATCCGATGCACCTGCACGGGCACACGTTCCAGGTTCGCGGAGCAGGTGGCATCGGCCCGCGCAAGGACACCGCGATCGTGCTCCCCAAGCAGACGATCGAGGTCGACTTCGACGCCGACAACGCGGGTCAATGGCTGATGCATTGCCACAACGTGTACCACGGTGAAGCCGGCATGATGACGGTCGTCTCCTACCTCGAGTAGGCGCTGCATGGGCTCGCCCGTTGGCGGAGCGTCCCTCCTACATCAGCAGGGCCAGCACGGCTGAGGCGAACGCGATGCCGGTCGCCAGCATCACCAGGTGCCGCCCGTACCACGTGTGCCGACGCAGTGACCGGAGCGGGAAGAGCACCTGTCGGCCGAACGTGTACGCCGCGACGGTGGCGACGAAGACCCCACCCGCTGGGCTGGGCTCGGCGACCGCCAGCGCGGCGCCCGCGGCAGAACCGATCAGCAGGGCCAGCGCCGACTCGAACAGTTGCGTGGGGAAACGTCGGATGCCCAGGCGCCGGTCCGACGACCAGAGGCCCCACCGCGAGACGGTCGGCCGGCCGGCACAGCAGCCGCCGAAGAAGCAGCCGACCCGTCCGATCGCCATCCCCGCCATCAGGCCGGGTGCGTTCGCGTCCATCAGGCGTCCGATCGGTAACCCGAGCAGCAGCGCACCCGCCACGACGGTGCCGACGGCCGCCAGCACGAAGCCCTGAATACACATGCCGCCGGGCGATGCCGACATCCGCCGCTGACCGGGGTGTTCGAGCCGGTAGTACAACAGGGCACCGGCGATCCCGACCAGGCAGGCCACGAGGAAGAGGATCAGCACCGGCCCCGCTGGCAGGCCGGCCCGGGACGCGAAGAGGCTCTGCAGGATCAGTGCCACCGCGGTGCCGGCCCCTACCAGCGCAGGCCAGGCGCCGACCCGGACCCCGGGTGCGCGCACCCGGACGACCGGGGCGTAGCCGGTGCGACCGTCGACCCGGGCCGGCCGGGGCATCGCACGGTCCGCGGGAGCGGCGGGGTCGACGACGGGAACGGCCCGCACGGTCCACTCGCCGCTCGTGATGCCCTCGATGCGCTGGGTCAGGGAGACAGTGCCGCTGCCCGGAACGACCTGAGCGATCGTGTCGACGATGTCGAAGGTGTCCTCTGGAGCCGGGGGGCCCGCCGCGTCCGTCCGCCGGCCGGTGAACCGCACCGTGAGCGGGTAGGGCTCGCCGGTCGCCGGGGCATCGAAGGTGAGGGTGACGCCGAGAGCCTGCGGGTCCATACCCTCCACCGGGCCACAGCCCACGCGGGTCACCTGCAGGGACGACGCGACGGTCACGGCAGGCCGTGGGGTGCGGGATCTGGACGACGAGGATGCGGGCCGTTTCGGGCCGGCCGTTGGCAGCGTCGAGAGCACCAGCGGTGGTTCATCGCGGCGGTGCAGCTCGCGGAGGACCGCATCGGACATCGCGGTCGGCGCCGCCGCTGGCGTCTGCCGGCGTTGTCGCCGCTCGGCCCGTCTCCGTTGTTCTCGGCTCACGTCGCGTCTCCTCGCCGACAGTTGATGGGTCGACAGCTGATGGATGGGTGCTTTTGTCATCGGCAGCTCGGGCAGCGCAGCCGCGGCCCGGCGAGGCGCCACCCCCGTGCGGTGACGGTCGCGACACACTCGCCTCGTCCGGCGAAATGCACGTCGTGGGCGCCGTCGCGAAAAACCGTGCGGCACTCGGCGCACCGGGCGGTGACGCACGTCGGCGTGGTTCCCGGCCGGGGCTCGTGCACCTGCCGGCCATCGGCATCGGTGCGGATCGCACAGCCGGTTTCCTCGCGGACCGCACCGATCACGACGTACGGGTCGTACGGACGGCTCCGGCCACTGGACAGGACGACGGCGACGGCGACGAGCCCGAAGATGGCCGCGGGGATGCCGACGAACACCAGCACCGCGGTCCAGGGGCTCACGGCTCGCGCCGTCGCACCCGGACCGGCGCCGTTCGCGCTGTGCCGGATGCGCTGGGCGTCGGTCGCCTGACGCGCGATCCGAAGCGATGGATCATCTGGCCTCCACTGCCTAAACTACGTACTTACTCAGTAGTTTAGCGGCGAGGCGTCAGGAAACTGTGATGAGGCGAGTTCAGTCGTCGGCGATCGAGGCAGCGGGGCTACAGGCCGAGCGGCAGGACACCGCACGCGACGGCGCCCATCAGGGCTGGCCCGGCGAGCAGGGTGACGGATCCGATGATCAGCAGCGCTCGCGTGCGGCGGAGCACATGGCGGCTGGGAAGCGACACGAGTCGTTCAGCGCGTTGAGTCACGCCGGTGGCGGCGACGGCCAGCGCGGAACCAGGTATTGCAGCGGGCCCAGACAGCATCACCAGTGCCCTGACCAGGTCGCGGGCGTCGCGGCCGCGAACCGCTACGTCGTCCGCGCACATCTCAAGCAGTCGCGAGAGCTCGCATTGTCCCGCAGTGAACAGCGTGATACGCGGCATGACCCGTGCGAACGCCCCGATGAGGCCGAGCACGAGGTGGTGACGACCGGCCAGATGCGCCCGCTCGTGTGCCAGCACGATGCTGAGCTGACCCTCGTCGAGGGCATGAAGAACCGGACGACTCAGGACGATCACGGGTGGACGTCCGGCAACCGCGTAGACAACCTTCTCCGGCACGTCCAAGACCACTGCGCCCAGCGTGACGTCGTGCTGCCCGAGCAGCCGGGCCGCGGTGGCGTGGCGATGCGTGCGAGCGCGAAACCGCAGCAATGCGCGGCCCAGTCCGACCGCGGCGCCGACAGTGCCGGCGATCATGACAACCGCGGACCCGAGCGCCAGCCATTGACCGACGGTGCCATGTTCGCCCAGTGCCGCGGCGCAGAACGATTCGACACACCAGTGCACGACGTGGCGCACCTCGGGAGTGGAAACGACGTCGTTCGCGACCAGGGCGACCGCGGCCAACCACGCGATCAGGACGCCGAGGATGGCTGCCAACCAGATCGCGACGCCGAGCGTCGGCGCCCGGGTGAGCTGTATCCGCTGGACGAGCACCCGCGGAACCAGTGCGGCCACGACGGTGCCATAGATGATCAAGCAGATCGCCGCCGTCACCGAGGCGGTCCCTGCTGCATGCCGGCCACCAACTCGGCGAGCCGACGGTCGTCGTCCTGATCGATGCATTCGACGAACTGGTTCAGGACAGCCAGGGCGCCACCCCCGAGCTCGCCGAACCTGTGCATGACGACGTCCCTTCCACTCGGTCCACGGTATCGGCCGCGCGGGGACCGCGCTGACCTGCTCACCCGGCATCCGATCGATCCTCAGCGTGAGCACGTTACTACTGTCGTAGTTAGTAGATCACGGTCAGGTCTCGACCCTGAATACGAAAGGATCTCCGTGGCGCGGCATCGCTCCCGCCGTGGCCGTCGCACGCACACCGCCGGAGGTCGCCCTGCGTACTTGGTTAGTTGTCTGTGGCGTCGTCGATCGCGCGCACGTCACCCGCGGTCATCCTGTGTGTCGTTCTCGTTCGAACGGGTCAGGAGCTCGGCGAGGTGCCGGGAGTCGGCGGCGTCCATCTGCTGAACGAAATGGGTCAGGATCGCGTAGGGGTCTCCGCCGCTGTGCAGGGCGTCACGCATCAGGTCGGCGCTGTGCTCCGCCCTGCTCGCGGTAGCCCGGTATCGGTGCTTGCGTCCTTCCCGCGTGCGAGTCAGGCGCCCCTTGCGGTACAGATTGTGGATGGTGCTCATCACCGTCGTGTAGGCGATGTCCCGTTCGGAGAGCAGTCCTTCGTGCACCTCCGGCACCGTCGCACCCTCGGGCGAGGCCCAGATCCGCTCCATCACGACGGCCTCGAGCTCACCGAATCCGCGCACGCGGCCCTCTGTCGAATCGCATCGTCAGAGGGTAGCCCGTCAGCCGTGGGAATCAGCGTCCGGCGAGGGCAGCCTCCACTGCGGACGCCACCTGGTCGGCGGTGCGGAACACCAGCGGATCGGTGACGCGCACCACCGAACCGTCGGAACGCAGCACCCAACTAGTGGGCAGCACGGGTGGCGCGACCAGCGCGGCCTGAACCGCGTTGTCGGGATCGAGCACCGAGGGGTAACGCTGGCCGAGCCGGTCCGCCAGCGCCAGCGCGTCCTCGGGTCGATCGCGCACGACCACGCCGAGCACCTCGATCGCGTCCAGCCGGGCCGCGTAGGCGTCGAATACGGGGATCTCCTCCCGGCACGGTGCGCACCAGGATGCCCAGAGGTTGAGCAGGACCGGCCGGCCCGCGACTGCTCTGCCGAGCGGTACGGCTCCCGCGTCGCCGAGGCAGGGCACGACGAGGTCGGCCAGCGGACCCGCGGGCTGGGACGAGCCGGAGGGGTGGGGGCACGGTGGAAGCGCGGCCGCGGCCCGCGCCGGGCCGAGTGCCGCATCGTCGGGCCGCTGCGCGAGCTGCTCGGCCGGGACGGGCAGGGGGCCGCCAGGGCCGTCGGGGTAGGGGTCGGGGCGGGGCCAGAGAGCGACGACGCCGGCGAGGGTGAGCACGACCACCAGTACGGTCCAGCGCAGCTCCGAGCTCATCGTTCGCCTCACGATGCCGTCACAGGAGCAGCGTGTATCCGGCGATGGGCCCGCGGAGCCAGGCCACGAATTCACCCCACGCGCCGGTCACCAGCAACGTGCCCAGCAGGACCAGCATGATCCCGCCGCTGATCTGCATCCCGCGGATGTGGCGGCGCATCCACCCTGCGGTGCGCACGGCCCAGCGGGTACCCAGAGCGATGAGGACGAACGGCACGCCCAGCCCAGCGCAGTAGGCCAGCACCAGCAGGATCCCGCGAGCGGTCGACGAGCCCACCTGGGTGCCGGTGGCCAGCGCGATCACCCCGGTGAGGGTCGGTCCGAGGCAGGGTGTCCAGCCCAGTCCGTAGACCGCGCCGAGGACGGGGGCGCCGGCGAGCCCGACGCGGGGGACGTGGTGGATCCGCACGTCACGCTGCAGGGCGGGGACGAACCCGAGGAACACCAGGCCCATCGCGATCGTGACGACCCCGCCGATTCGCTGGAGCACCAGCTCGTTGCCGAGAAGCCAGTCGGAGACGCCCAGCACGAGCAGTACACCTGCGGTGAACACGACGGTGAACCCGCCGACGAACAGCAGCGCCGCCCCCGCGACCCGCCACCTCCCGGTCCGGGTCGCGACGCCGTCGCCGGACACGCCCTCGTCGCCGACCAGCCCGGCCAGGTAGCCGATGTACCCCGGGACCAGTGGCAGGCAGCACGGGGATGCGAACGACACCGCACCTGCCGCCAGCGCCAGTAGGAACGCGACCAGCAAGGGGCCTGAGATCGCCAGTTCGGTCAAGCCGGTCACGAGCCGCTCCCGCTGCTCGGACTCGGCTCCTCCGCGGCGACCCGCTGCACGACGGGCAGCAACTCGGCGACACGTAGCGCGGTCAGGAACACCGCCGCGACCCGGTGTTGCCGGTCGAGCACGATCGTCGAGGGCACCGTGTTGCGGGGGAACCCACGCAGAGCCAGCAGTGAGCGGCCGGGGTTGTCGTAGATCGAGGGGTAGGTGATCCCGCGGTCGATCATGAAGTCGCGTGCGGCGTCGGCGTCGTCGCGCACGTCGACGCCCAGCAGGGTGACGCCCTCGGGCCGCATCTGGTCGTGGATCTGCTGCAGGCCGGGCATCTCCTCGCGGCACGGGCCACACCACGCGCCCCAGACGTTGAGCACGACGACCTGGCCGGGGAAGTCGTCCGGACCGATGATCCGGCCGGGTTGCAGGAGACTCTCCCCGGACAGTCCTTTCACGGTGCCGCGCGAATCGGGCGGATCGTAGAGGATGCGGGTTTCGCCTCCGGGGGCGACGAAGGTGAACTCCCTGGCTTGACTCGGCGCATTGCCGGTGGGTTTGGCGAAGCTGCATCCAGCCAGCACGACGATCACGACCGCCAGCGCCGCTACCCGACCGACGCGCGTCGGTCCGGCCGTGCCGCGCATGCCGCCTCCTGAAATCTCCGCCAAGTACTGACCTCTGTAGAAGATACCGTCAGGCGATCCGGGTGAACGTCGCACCGCCGTCGACGGACCGGAACACTCCGCCGGCCGTGGCCGCCAGCAGTCCGCCCGCCGTGGCCGTCACAGCCTGCGGACGCCCGCCGGGCACCGTTGCGGTCGTGGTCCAGGTCGCTCCGCCGTCCGTGCTGACATGTGACCCGCTGCCCGGATCGAGTCCGTGGATCGTGCCGTCCGGACCCCAGGACACGAAGGCGAGCGGGGGTCCGGCGGGAGCCGTGAACGTCGCGCCGCCGTCGGTGCTCAGCACCACCCCGCCTTGCACGGTCGCCAGCACCCGCCGCCCGTCGGACGGATCCACCGCGATGTCGAGCGCCTTCAGCGCGGCCCGATCGGCCCAGGTGCGTCCCCCGTCGACACTGGCCCGCAGGAGTCCGTTGGTCGCGTCGTAGCCGTACACGGTGTCGCCGGCGACCTCCAAGGCGTGAAAATCGACCTCGCCGGTCAGCGACAGCGGAGCCCAGCTCGCGCCCCCGTCGGTACTCTCCGCGAGCCCGATCGGGTTGGGCAGGGTGTCGCCCGGCCCGGGGTGGCCGCTGGAGAGGAACCGGTGGGGCCCGGCGACCGTGAAGCCCATCAGGTCACGACCGGCCGCCCCCGCGGGAACCAGCCCGTCGGGTCCACTTCGGAACAACCCGTCGTGCGACGCCACGTACACCGTCGCGTCGGCCGGGTCGATCCCTACGCCGTGCACGTGTGTGAAGGTCGGCTTCGTGGCGGCCGTTCCGGACGAACCCGTGGCAGGTGAGCAGGCGGTCACCGCGACGGCGACAGCGAGCACCAGTCCCGCGAGGGCTGATGAGGAGCGCGGCATGGTTCTCCGATTCGGTCAGGCCGGCGGACAGCCGGCGTGTGACTCTGGGGCGAGAAACGAATTGCCGGCCAGCGCGACGACGAATTGCTCGAAGCGAGGGTCGCCGGGGGTGTCGAGGAGAAGCCGGTGGCCCCAGGACTGCACCGACAGCGGCGCGGCGAGACCAGGGAAGGGCGACATCAGCAGGTCGGCGCCATCGGTGACGCGGGCGCCGAGCTGTCGCACGATGTCGGGCCTGAGCAGCGCGGGGTCGTAGGTGACCCACACCGCACCGTGTTCGAGCGCGTGCACGGCCTGCGCCGGGTCCACCTGGTCCGGATAGGCCACACCGTCGCAGCGCGCGACGGCAGGGCCGTGGGATCCGCTCGTCGGAGGTCGGCCTGGCTCGGCAACGGGTCGGGCGCCCGGCACGTCGTGCTCGTGTGCCGGTACCGGTTCGAGGGTGACGCCCGCGATGGCCGTGGAGGGATCCGAGCGTTGCGCGGTCGGACGAAAGGCTGCGAGCTCCCGCTCGGTCCCCGACGGGACGAGTGTGCTGATCGCGACGGAGCCGAAGGAGACCGCCGCCACGATCATGACGAGCGGGCCGCTCCACCGCGACCAGCGCCCCACGGGTCGCGGGTCGGTCATCGCCGCCTGCCCCGCAGCGCCGGGACCAGCAACGCGAGCGCGGCCAGTACGAGCACCGGCAGGTCACCGGCGAGCGCGTAGGGCGTCAGACCGGTGCGCAACGGCACCACGGCCCGCAGCAGCGCGGGCTCGCCGAGCGTGCTCTGCCCGACCACCGTCCCGTCGGGCAGAACGACGACCGAGTAACCGGTGGGTGCGGACTGCAGCACTGTGCGCCCGAATTCCAACGCACGCATCCGTGCCCCCGCCACCTCGATCGCCGGGACGTCCTCGGTGACGTAGGAGGCCGCGTTGGTGGGCACCAGCACGATCTCACCGCCGGCGGTGACGGCCTCGCGGACGCGGTCGGCGAAGAGCACCTCGTAGGAGATGACGACACCGAGCGGCCCGTTCGGGGAGTCGAGTAGCGCGGTCCCTTTGCCGGGGATCGCGTCTCGGGGGACCAGCGCGGTGAGGTCGGTCAGCTGCTCGAGCAGTGCGCGCGCGGGGATGTACTCACCGAACGGGACCCGGTGCTCCTTCTCGTACCGGCCCAGGATGCTCCCGTCGGGTCCCCACAGCACGGCGGCGTTGCGGAAGCCCGCCCCTTGCCGCTCCACCACCCCGACGACGACGGTGGCGTCGAGCGACCTGGCCAGCTCAGCCGTCCGGCGGTCGCCCGCCGAGCCCGCGACGGTCCCGTCCACACTGATCACGGTCTCGGGAAGCAGCACCAGATCCGGTGACCCCGCGATCCGCTCGGCCACGGCGAACTGCCGGTCGGTGGTGGCTTGGGGGTCGGTGAACACCGCGCGCAGCCCGCGCGGTCCGCCGCCCTGCACGACCGCGACGTCGAGCGTTCCCGAGTCGGCGGTCCGGATCGCGGCGCCGCCCAGTACCGGCAGCACGGCCACCATCGCAGCGACACCGACGGAGACGACACGGGCACGGCCGCGGGCCAGTACCAGCGCGGCCAGCCCGACGCCGGCCGTCGCGGCGCACGCGGTGACCAGTAGCGAGCCGCCGAGCGGCGCCGCCGCGGCGAAAGGCCCGTCGAGCTGGGAGTACACCAGGTCCGGAAGTGGGAACCCGTCGAACGGGAACCTTGTCTGCACCGCCTCCAGCAGCACCAGCGCGGCCGGCAACGCCCAGCGGCCCCCCGGCCGAGTGGCGGGGATCAGCGCCACCGCAGCCGTGAGCAGCAGCGTCTCCACCACCGCGATCCCGAGGTAGCCCGCAAATGCGAAGCCGCCGATCCAGCCGAGCGTCGTCCCGTACAGCACGGCACCGGTGACCGCTCCGACCAGTAGCCGCCCGTACAACCCGCGTCCCTGCACCGCGATCGTCAACACCGCCGCTCCCAGCGGTAGGAGTGGCCAATACTCACGGGGTGAGGCGCCCAGCGCCCACAAGCCGCCTGCGAGAGCCGAGGCGGCGCAGGCGACCGGAATGGTCAGGACCCGCGGGACACGCTCCGGCGAGGTCTCCTCAGCACGGGCGACCGGTGCTGGCTTCGGGACGGTGCTGATGGGACCTCCACTGGTGCAGGTGACCGAGTATCTACTAAGTCGCGTAGTAGTTGGCAGCGGCCCCGGTGGGAGGGCGTCCGGGTCTCACCATCCGCTCCTGTTCCACGCAACGTCTTGCCCGCTCGTCGACCGCGACTACCGGCTGCGTCGGGCCTGGGTCAGCCGGTAGAACGTGACGAGGGCGAGTCGGGCGAGTTCGCGGCGGAGCCTGCGTATCGCTCGGGCCAGTGGGCTGGCCAGGCGCAGCCAGGTGAGTGCGGTGCGCGCCTTCCAGCGGATGCCGTCGGTCGGGACCGCCCGGTAGATCCACACGATGCCGTCGATCAAGGTTACGGGGATGAAGCCTTCGCGTTCGATGGCCCAGCGCAGTGGTAGGTCGTCGTCGTGGAGGTGCCAGGCGTTGGCGCGGGATCGGCGGCGGACGTCGTAGTCGGCGACCAGCAGACCACCTGGACGAAGTGCCTGGTGCAGATTGCGCACAGTGGTGGAGAGCTCGGCCGCCGGGATGTGGACCATGACGTCGAGCGCGGTGATCGCGTCAAAGGTGCGAGCCGGTAGCTCGGCGGGCAGCTGCAGATAGGTGGCCTTGACGCCTCGCCGGTCGAGACGCCAACGGGCGAATTCCAGCAGTCGCGAGGAGACGTCGGCGAGCGTGACGTCATAGCCGAGCGTTGTGAACATCTGCGCGGTGGCGCCGACGCCCGATCCGAGGTCGAGTAGCTGCTTCGGTCGTTGGGGCGTCCCGAACCGATCAGCGATGATCACGTTCTTGGGATAGCCGAATCCGGATGCCTGTACGTAGCTGTACCAGAGGAGGTCGAAGGACCAGGAGGTGACGGTGGCGTAGAAATCGGAGAGACCTTCGCGGGTGTCGCGGTGGGCTGCCTCCCATTCTTCGATGCTGGCCTGCTCCCAGGTGAGGCACCGCCGCAGGGCGACCTCCGGGGTGAGGCCGTAGTACTCGGCGAGGTCGCCGAGTACGCCTTCTCGTTCGGTGCCGCCGTCTGGTGGGCGGAGCGCGTCGCGGAACGTGTCCATCGTCGGGCTGCTCACAGCCTGCACGTGTGTTGCCGTCCAGCGGGCCCGATCGGGAAGCTCGGTCGCCGGATCGTCGGGGTCCAGGTGCTGGCCCTGGCCGTCGGTGTCCTCGCGCATCACGACCAGCGCGACCCGATGGAGGAGCCGGACCAGTGGCGCCATCCTCCGCAAGGCCGACCGTGCTCGGGTTCTCTCGGTCATCGTCTTTCCTCTGGCGATATTTTATCGTCGATCGAGCGGATATCGCGCTGATGATCCGATCAATGACGACGCGATAGTGCGAAATTGATTTCACTCACGGCATGGTCGATCTGCTCGACCTGTCATGGAAGGAGTAATAAAAAAATATGAGACGCGCGTCTATGTCCGCATGACGCAGAGAAGATGCGGTACTGGCTCAAGCGGCGCGTCGCCCGCGTAGGAATACGACGAGGTGGATGTCATCGGCGCCGGTACCCGCACGGAGGATGGTGCGTCGGTGAGCGGCGCGTCGATCCCGGCTGTCGCTGTGGTGTCCGCCGTGGGCTGCGATACGCAGTCGTCCGCGGGAACGTCCGGGCCGCTGTCGACGACGTCGACGGTGAGCAGCTCGACGTCCCCGATGCGGGCTACGGAATGCCCGTCGGCCCGGTCATGCGATCCGGTGGAGGGGTCATCGACACAACAGAACATCGCAACGGCGGCCAGTAGGAGCCCGGCCGCGGCGATCAGAGCCCATGGCCGGAAGCGCCAGGCTGCTGCGGCCGATGACATAGGTTCGGACAGTAGACGACCACGCTTGAAGTGCGCATAGTGCACGACCACCGGTCGACATCGGAGGCGCGCGAGTGAGAGAAGGTGAGTTGGACCTGCGACGATCGTTGAGCTGCGGCCGTGGTGCTCGCCGCGGCGGGGTGTGCGGAGCCGACGGGTGAGCCGGTTCCGGTGGTGCCCGCCGGCCTCGAACACGTGCATGGGCTCGCCATCAACCCCGACGATGGAATCGTCTACGCCGCCTCCCGCACGGGGACGTTCCACCTTTCCCGCGGGGGACCACAACGGGTCGGTGACCTCGTTCAAGACACGCTGGGTTCGCGATCGTCGGGCCCAACCGCTTCCTCTCCAGTGGCCATCCGGACCCGGCGGATGCGCGACCCTCGAATGTCGGCCTGATCCGTAGCGACGACAGTGGGCGGAGTTGGCGTTCGATCTCGCTGGAGGGCCAGGCTGATTTCCATGCCCTTTCCACCCACGGTGCCGTCGCGTACGGGTGGGACTCGGCAAGCTCGACGGTGATGCGAAGCGATGACGGCGGGGTGAACTGGCGCCAAGGTGCGCAGCTCGACGACGTGACCGCGCTCGCGGTCGACCCCGACGATGCTCAACGAGTCCTGGCCACCAGCGGCACAGCCCTGCTCGCGAGCGTCGACGGCGGGATCACGTTCGTCCCGGATCCCGAGCAGCCGCCGCGGCCGCTCAACCTGGTCGATCATGCCGGTCGGACGGGTGGAGGTGGTGACACCGTCCTCGCCGGGGCGGATCGGGGCAGAGCCGTATGGACGCTGGCGCGCGGCGCCTTGGTTCTCGAAGGTTCCGTGGCGGCCCCTCCGCAGGCTTTCACGATCATCGGGCCGGGGCGCTATGTGATCGCTACCGCGCAGGGTGTGCTCGCCAGTGAGGATGCCGGTCGGACGTGGGAGCTCGTGGCTCCCATGAGCTGAGTGGTCGTTCTCAGCCCAGCTACAGCTACGCGTCGCTAGTGTGACCATCGAGGGCTGCACCGCTCGATGGTCGCCGCTCGATGGTCACAGCGGGGGGAGGTTGACGATGATTCTTGTCCTCGGCGCCGACCGCTCCCGACGCGCCTCGACGATCGTCGCCGGATTCCTCGCACTCGTGCTGCTGTTGACCCTTTCCGCGGCGCTGGGCTGCCTCGGGCAGCTGACGGCCGGTGGCGCGAGCCACGCCGACATCACGTCCACGGCACGCGACGTTCCTGCCGTCACCGTTGCGTCGATGACCGCCGAGGACGAGTGCGCCGGAGGGCACAGTGGCGCTCAGCGACGTGCCGTCGCGGCAGTGCCCGCCGCGGCGCCTTCCGTCCTTGGCGTGCCCGCCGCCGACCTCACATCGGTTTTGCAGGTGGCCGGGCCCGGTTCGTACTTCTCTGTTGTGGCGGATGCCCATTCCAGGGTGTTGACTCCCCTGTTACGCCTGCTCTGCGTGCTTCGCACATAGAGAGCATTGTCCGGTCGGTTCGAGCCGACCGTGAGTTGTGGAACCATCAGTTCCCCTCCGTCGTCCGACAGTGATCAGTGACGCGCTGCGTGCTCCTGATCACCGGACGGGTGGACGGTGCTGCGGACCGATGCGAGTCAGGTCATCGCTACATGCGTGGGCGTAATGCGCCCCTCCTTGGGAGTACCGACAGTGATTGTCCAAGCTTTCCATGCCCATAATACTGCCGAGGGCACGACGTCCTCGGTGCGCGATGAGAACCATCCCGCCACCTTGCGTGGCGACATGTTGGGCCGTGCGGCGCTGGCCGTCGTCGGTGTCATGACCGTGCTGTCGGTGGTGCGTGCGTTCGGGCCGTTGACCTATCCCGGCGATATCTGGCGGCAGTCCGATACCGCCACGATCGCCCGCAACTTCGCCGACAACGGCCTGATGCTGTTCTTCCCGCAGATCAACTGGGGTGGTGCCGGGCCGGGGTACGTCGAGACCGAGTTCCCGCTGATGCCGTGGCTCTCGGCGCTGCTCTACCAGGTGTTCGGTGAGCAGGTCTGGTTGCGCCGGTTGGTGTCGTTGGCGTTCATGCTGGTCGCGACGGCCGCGTTCTGGCAGCTCGCGAGCCGGCTGCTGCCGGCTCGGGCGGCGCGCTGGGCGTTGATCGCGTTCGCGGTGTCGCCCGCGTTCATGCGCTATGGCACCGCGTTCATGCCCGAGGCGACGGTGCTGGCGTTCTACCTCCTCGCGCTGGTGGCGTTTCAGCGCTGGCTGGCCCAGGATCGCGGCAGGTGGCTGGTGGGGGCCGCGGCGGCGACGTCGATGGCGGCGTTGGTCAAGCCGACGTCGTTGCACATCGGGCTGGTGATGCTGGTCTGGTTGCTAATCTCGGCGAGGCAGCGGCTGCGCAGGCCGTCGCTGTATGTGGCGGGGGTCGCGGCGCTGGTCGCCCCCGCGTTGTGGCTGCGGCACGCGAGCGGTTTGTACACCGAGTACGGGAACACGTTCGGGGTGATCTCGGGTGGTGACAACAAGTTCGGGAATCTGCGGATTTGGCTCTCGCCGGAGTTCTATCTGGGGAATCTGCGGTCGGAGGTGTTCTTCGTCTACGGGTTCGTCGGGGTGCCGCTGGCGGTTCTCGGCGCGTGGTGGTTGTGGCGGCACCGGGGGCCGGTGTTCCCGCTGGTGGTGGCCGGGTTGCTGGCGTTGGGCGTCTACTACTTCGCGGTCGGCCGCTACAGCGGGTCGGATATGGGGATCCAGTATCACGTGTATTCGTTGCCCTACGCCGCGTTGCTGACGGGCTTGGGTCTGCAGCGGGTCTGGCAGTGGTTGCGTCGCGCCGGGTCCGTGCGTCGACCCGGTGCGGTCGCTGGTGTGGTGGTCGCCCTGCTCGCTGCCCAGTCAGTCAATGTCTTCCAGGCGGCGATGCGTGATCAGGGTGGGCGGTTCCAGGTGTGTGCCACCCAGCTGCGGGAGGTCACCGCACCCGGTGATCGGGTCGTGATCAGCACGACGAGCCCCTCGGTCGATGCCGGAGTCGCCAACAACTGGCAGGAACCGGTGATCTTCTTCATGGCCGACAGGAAAGGCTGGAGCCTCGCCGCCGATCGGCACGATCCGGCCGTTCTTGCCGAGCAGCAACGGCTGGGTGCGCGGTTCTTCGTCGTGAACGACCCGCGGCTCGTGCCGGCGGGAGGGCCGCTGGCCATGTGGTTGACCACCCATGCGGCACAGGTCCGCTCGTCCGCGGTCAACGGATGCGGCATCTGGGCGCTCAACACTCCCGGCAGAGCGGCATGACCGTGACCAACGACGAACTACCGACCGACACCGCGGTTCCGCCCAGGGGGCGGTTGCGGCGCCTGCTGGATCGTGGGTTGGAGATGAACGCGCTCGCGTTGATGGCGACATCGGGGATCTCGGCGTTATTCGGCGTCGTCTTCTGGGCGGTCGCGGTGCGGTACCCGGCGGCCGAGGTCGGACGCGCCGCCGCGGTGCTGTCCACGGCGACGATGCTCGGCGTGCTGTCGAGTTCGGCCGCCGGGTTGATGTTCGCCCGGTTCCTGGGCTCGGCCGGAGCGCGGGTTCGGTCGATGGTGCTGGTCGGGTACGGAGTCGTCACCGCGGTCGCGTTCGTGCTCGGAGCGGGATTCGCGCTGCTGTTCGCCGCGGATGCGCTGTTCCCCGTCGCAGCAGGCCGCTGGCTGTTCCCGCTGCTGGTGATCGTGCTCGCGTGGTTCGCACTGCAGGACTGGGTGCTCATCGGGATGCGTGCCGCGCGGTGGGTGCCGCTGGAGCAGCTCGCGTTCTCCGGCCTCAAGCTGTTGCTGCTGGTGGTCTTCGCGATCACCATGCAGGCCGACGGGATCGTGCTGGCCTGGGCGCTCCCCGCGGCGCTCGGGGTACTCGTCATCAGCCCCTTGCTGGCCCGCGCGCTCGGGAAGCAGACCCACGCGGTGGATGGTGCGGTCGAGTTGCCGAGCCGGCGGGGCCTGGGCGTCATCTTCCTGGGTGAGTACGCCTCCGGGGTGACGGCGGTGGTCATCCCGCTACTGATGCCGTTGATCGTGGTCGCCACGCTCGGTACCGAGGCCAACGCCTATTACGCGTTGCCGTGGCTGGTGAGCGAGGCGATCACCGTGCTGCTGTGGAACATCTCCTCGTCCTACGTCACCGAGGCGTCCAACGACATCCGGCGCGGGGGCGCGCTGATGCGTCGCGCCTTCCGGATGTCGTGCGCGGTGGGGCTGCTCGGGACACCGTTCCTGCTGTTCGCGGCGCCGTGGCTGTTGTCGTTGCTCGGAGGGTCCTACGCCGAGCAGGGGACGACGCTGCTGCGCGTGATGGCTGCGGCGCTCCCGTTCACGATCATCTACAGCACCTACGTCGCCGCCGCTCGCGTCCGGCAGCAGATGGGCCGCGTGATCGCTCTGCAGGTGCTCAGCGGTGCGATGGTCGTCGGGCTCTCGCTGTTGCTCATCGGGTCGATGGGCATCGTCGCGGTCGGGATCGCTTATCTGAGCATGGCGATCCTGAACAGCGTGATCGTCGCCGTCCCGTTGTGGCGGATCTTCCGCGCGGACAAACTCATCAGGTAGCAGGGGATTCGGGTGTCGGTGGTCGGTGCAGGAGCGAGCGATCAGGTGCGATCGTCGGCTGGCTACACGCGAACGGTGGTGTCAGCACGGGCTTCCTGGTGGGGGGCGGATGCTCCTGCTGTCAGTGTTGCTGAGCTCGAACGGATCTTCATCGAGTCCGGGATAGGCACAGAGGACGGGATCGACCAGGCCAAAGCCAACGCAGGCGGCCTCGGCATGTTCATCAGGTCCCTGGTCGGGCTCGACCGTGAAGCCACGGCTGCGGCATCCGCGACGTTCCAGCAGCGCAAGACATTGACCTCGGCCCAGCTCTGCTTCGTCAACGAAGTGATCGACTACCTTGCGCATAACGGCACCATCACCATCGATGTCCTCTATCGATCGTCCTTCAGCTCCATCGCGCCCGGCGGGCCTGAGGATCTTCCTCGACGTCGACGTGATGGTCACCACGATGCGCTCGATCAACGCAACCGCCCAGCCTGCGTAACCGAACCGGGTTGGGATCGCCAACTTTGTCAGCGACGAGCTACATAGTCCCTGGGCCTTATCCCGGCGACCGTGTCGACAGACGACGGTCAGGACCGGCTTCGACAGTCCGGCTTGCCCCGCGCCACCCCGGCGGTCGTGACCATTCGACATTTCCAGCCCAGAGCTATCGACGGGGCCGCCGCGGTCCGAGCCGACGAAGGTGCTCCGCGACAGCGTCGTGGTACGCGGACTCGACGGCGGCCAGGGAGCTGAGGTCGACGATCACCGGCGCGATGTTCATACCGGCGTCCTCCGAGACGGCAGGGCTGCTCCAAGCATCTCGGATGGAGCCGCCCGCGACCACCCGCAGCTGCTGCACCATTACGGCGTAGGCAGTGCCGACGGTCGACGATTCCAACTGCGTCCAGCTCTGGTAATAGGACAGCCGCGATTGAACGCCTCGCATCAGCTCGGACAAGCGCACCCGTTCCTCGCCCGGCCGTTGGGCGTCGCGGCGCCGGACGGCGTAAGGGAACTCCTTGTAGTCCGCGTGGGCTTGGAACGCCTCGGCGAAGGTATTGCGAACTCGGGCGCGTTCTTCGTCGCGGCTCTTCAGCCGGGCCAACCAGAGGTTGACCGAGGCGGCGATCAGCGCCGCGAGGACGGTGGCGGGAAGCACGATGCTTACCCACGCGGCGACGCTGAGCCCCTCCGGTCCGATGGGCGCCGGACCTTGGGCCGACCCCACCATCGAAACGATCAGATTCATGCTGCCATATTCGGGGTCGTGCCCTTCTCCGTCTGGGACCACCGCCGCGCCGGTCCGCCGGGCGTCCGGCCGGCGAGGCCGAGAACGGTGTCGGACGCGGTCCGAGTAGCGGCTGGTTCGGTATGTGGGGCTTCCGTCCCGATCCACTCGCCGGTCCGGCGCCACCACTCCTCGCGTACGAGGTGGGCGAGGATGTGTCCCAGTAGCGCGCGAGGCCCGTCCGCTCTGGTCCAGCGCATGTCGGGCGGGTCGGGCGGGTACCACATGCACAGTGCGCCGCAGGGGTAGCGATGCGGCGACTCGGCGGGTCCGTCGACGTGCACGAGAGGGTCTTCGCCGCCGCGGGCGAACGAGATGCGCACGCATCGAGTCTCGAGGCCGGGTGGCACGACACGGACCTTGACGGCGAGGCCGCCTCCGTGTCGGGGGTCGGGCCGCACGATGTGCGCGTTGCCGGCGCACGCCCGCAACTCGTACATGAACATCACCCGACCGACGGAGGTGTCAGTCCAGGCCGATGGACGGCGCTTCCGACGGCAGGTCATCGCGATGCGCCGCCGTAGGCACGTGTAGGTCGCACCACCGTTGCAGGGCCGCCCAGGCCCAAGGTTGCCGTGGTGACCCGCGGCGAGCGTCGAAGAGCGTTGACCGCACCAGCGAACGTTCCCGATGCCGAGTCGAGATCGTAGTTCCAGTACACCTTGGCGAGAGCGGCCCGAACCGCCTGCTGGTCATCATCGTGAACAAGGGCCTCGTCGAGAGCCGCAGCGGCGAGCCGCAGACGGCGTACGGCGTCGACGCGCGGGATCAGCAACTTGATCGGAACGGAAACACCCGCGGGATCCTCGATGTCGCCGGCCGCGACGGCCTCAGCCGCGTAAGCGAAGTAGCCGGCCAGCGCGTCGGCGAGATTCTGGCCACCCGCCACGCACTCGTAGGCGAGCATCGAGAGGTTGTGCGATGAGAATCCGGGCTCGGTGAACTGCTTGTTCCAGGCCTTCACCAGGCGATTGACACGTCGCCGCAGACGCACCAGCGCCACCGTGCCGGTGTTGAGGAGCAGCACATGCTTCTCAGGATCCGAGGCCTCCCAGGTGTTGTCCTCCAGGTTCGGGATCCACAAGCCGTTGCCGTCGCGGCGAGTCAGCCCCACGACGAGGTCGACGGTGGGGTCCTGGTCCTGGATGGGTACGGCGAAGTGCAGCTTCGGGCCGCGCTTCGACTTGTGGCACGTAGCAGCGCGGTAGTCCGCGCGGAGCTTCGGTGCGAGCAGCGCGCACAAGTCGAGCACGACCTGCTGTGGAGCCTCGCCGCCGCCGTCGGGACCGAGCGCCGGGTAGCAGCGTCGGTTCAACACCAGCCCGCCGTCTCCGTCGGAGACCGGGTGGTTGACGGTGAACTGGGCGATAGAGCCACTGGCGTAGGTCCGCAGGGCGCCGGGGAACGTGGAGGCGATCTCGCGGACAAGACGCAGGCGATTTCGAGCCTCGGCCAGGACGGTGTCGGAGGCCGCGATCTTTGCTCTGACCTCATCGAGGGCATCAACGGTGTAGCTCATGGAAGGTCCTTCCTCTCGATCGGGCAACGGTGCGGTCGACAGCACACGCTCGTCTCGATACGAGGAACGGTCCGCGCCGCGGCCAGCGTCGGAACTGGTGCCCGATACGGGGAGCAGGAGCACCGTGAGTCCGGACCCGATCGGGTCCGGACGACCCACTCTGGGGAAGTCGGCCATGAAGAACGGTAGCACGGCTTTGCTCTTGTTAGTACTGTTCTCGGTACAGAACGCCGACGGCGGACCTCGCAGTACGCGGTCTACCGTCGTCGTTGCTGGCCCGGCCCGAGGAAGGACGAACTCTGCAACCGATCGACGTCGATGAGCTCAGTCGACGTGTCCGAGAAGAGCGGACGCGTCGCGGCCTGAGCCTGCGCGCCGCCGCCGACGAGTCCGGCGTGCCGTTCAACACCCTCTCGAGGGTGGAGAAGGGCGACCAGCCCGATCTCGCGAACTACCACCGCCTGACGATGTGGCTCGGGCTGGACCCCGGCGCATTCTTCACCGACCCGTCGCGCCGACGGGAGCTCGACACCCCCGAGACGATCCGCACCCACCTGCACAGCGACCCGCACCTGAGCGAACAAGCCGCAGACCAGATCGCCGCGCTCGTCGCGAACCTCTACCAGTCGCTGGCCACCCCGAGCACGGACGTCGAGGTCCACCTTCGGGCCCACACCACGTTCACCCCCGAGGCCGCGCAGCGGCTCGGAGCCGCACTCGACCAGATGCAAGACAGGATCCTCGCAGACCCCACTCTCGGTGGCGACCCAGGATGGAGTGTCTGAATGAGGCGGGGGTTCAAAGCCGAGGCCGAACGCCATGCCGCTTCGCTGCGCGCCTCGATCGACTGCTCCGACCGCGAGAGCCCGAACCTCGCCAAGATCGCAGTCCACCTTCGGGTCGCGGTCCTGCCCGCGGATCAACTGCTCGACGGGGGAATCGACGACCTCCTCGCCCTGCATCAGGCCCAAGCCGGTGCGTTCTCCGCGGCAACGCTGTCCCCGCCGGGCAAGCGGCGCGTCGTCGTCTACAACCCGGTCAATTTCGAGGGGCGCTACCTCACACCGGCAGAGGCGAAACTGGACGGTCGAACCCGCAGCAACGTCGCACACGAGTTCTCGCACATGATCCTCGGACACGAGGTTCGGCAGGTCCAGAAGATCACCGAGCACTACTTCTTCACCTGCAATCCAGAACAGGAGGAAGAGGCCAACTGGCTGGCCGGAGCGATCCTCCTGCCCCGCCCGCTCCTGATCGATGCCGCACGCCACGGCCTCACCGATGCCCAAACCGCAACCATGCACAACGTGACGGCCGAGATGGCCCGGTTCCGCATGAACACCTCAGGCGCCAAAATGCAGGTCGCCAGAGCGCGGAAGTCACGCAGCGCGTAGAGCACGACTACGCGCCGCCGACTCCTCCACCGTCTGCGGCGACAGCACCGACGACGGCGGAGACCTTCCGATACCCATCACGCCGCTTCTTGCGGTGCGGGGCATCAACGGCGAACGGCAAGCCGTCTAGTGCGTTGACCATGAACGTTCGCCGGGTCAGGCCGCTCGGGGTCGGCCCCAAGGTTGGTGGCGTTCGCTGCGGATCCTTGCGCGTTCGCGGCGTTGTGCGGCAAGGACGTCGGGATGGCGGGCGTGGGTGTTGCGCCAGCGCAGGTAGGCCTGCAGTCGGCGCGTCAGCGCCGGGTGGTTTGGGTGATCTGAGGCGCCCATGGTGAACGTGCGCAGCGGCCCGAACTGGGCCTCGATCGGGTTCGCCCAGGATGCGGAAGTGGGGGTCAAACACAGTTCGACGTTGTGCCGGGCGGCCCAGGCGCGCACGGCCGGGGTTTTGTTCGCCGACAAGTTGTCCATGATCACGTAGATCGGGGCGCCGTCCGGGCGGGCCGCCCGGATCGACTTGATCGCTGACAACGAATGGTCACCGCCCTTGCGGCGGCGGTTCACACCCCAGAGCTGGTCGTCACCGAGGCTGTAGCAGCCATGGAAGTAGCGGACGCCATGCGTGCGGTGATAGGTCGATGGCAACCGCATCGGCCTCGACTCCCGCGACCACGTGGAGCCGTGACACGGCCGGATCGACAACGGCCCGAACTGGTCGAACGCGAAGCAGCGCATCAGATAATGGCTGGTCACATACTCGATCCGGTCAAGCTTCGCGCCCTTGTCCGGATCAGTGGACTCCTTCCAGGGTCCGGGTCCGCTGGAAGCTGATGTGGTTCTCCCGCAGGATCTGGCGCAGCCGCTCACGGCCGATGACGACCCGTCGGTCAGCGTCATGGGCGAGGTGGGTGGCGAGCTTGCGCACGCTCCAGTGCGTGAACGGGGCGCCCACTACCTCTGGTCGGGTATCGGCCGTCGTGACGATGAACGCGACGTCGTCGTCACTGATCAGGCGGGGACGGCCTCCCGCCCACTGAGGGTCCAGCGCTGCGAGCCCTCGTTCGTTGAAGGCGTGGATCACGTCGCGGACGGTGTCTTCGTCAGCGGCGACCAGCCGGGCGATCGCCGCAACGGGAGTCCCGGACGCTGAGGCCATGATGATCGTGGCGCGGCGGACTCTGATCGGGTTCCCGCGTCCGCGGCGCACGATCTGGGTCAGCCGTTGGCCCTCGTGATCGGACAATCGTCGTGCTCTGACGGGCTCTGCCATCCATCACCTCTCGTGATCTCGCTTGTCGGCGAGATCAAGAGTGCGAGCAACCAGCGCTTATCTGGGGACGCGGCGGGGCGTGTCGCCAACCCGGTGAACGTAGGTGGTCAACGCACTAGCTGCAGGTTCAGGTTCGCATAATGCCTTGTTGGGTGCACAGGTTCGACTCCTGCCGGGACGGCGACCCGAGCCGTGCACGAATCTTCGGTACCCACTAAGCTTGTTGTTTAACCTTCTTGTTTCGTCCCGGTCGTGACCGTTGTGTCTGGTTTGGTGGTCTTTC